>JANXRP010000018.1 GCA_025352965.1 Comamonadaceae bacterium | reverse complement strand
GGGACGTAACTTTGCACAGCGAAGGCAACCGTTACTCAGGTAGAGCGCCGAGCATTCAAGCTTCTAAATCACCGCGAACGCGACTGTCAGGCGTAACAACAGCGGAGCATGCAACCGCGTTAGCCGCCAGACGTGAGATGCAATCGTGGAGATTGTTACAGCTGGAGCCAAGCGCATTACGTCGAATGGATGAATTTAGGGACGAACCGCACGTGAGTGTTACGGGATCGCATCTTCCTAATGCATTGCTCAGGATTGGCTGTCAGGGCAAGATTGCTTCCAGTTTGGCAGATTTAATACCAGGAATTATTTCTGTTGAAGTTGACTCGGACGACTCTAGACAGTTGAGGAGTTTAATGGTGATGCTCAAGGATAGAGTGCCTTATGCAGCAAGCTCTTTGTCGGATGGAACGTTACGATTTTTAGCTTTGGCCATCATGTCGTGTGATGATGAAAATGCGGGTTTACTTTGCATGGAAGAACCTGAAAATGGAATTCACCCTGAGCGGATAGAGGCGATGTTGCATCTGGTTACGCAATTGGCTGACACTGATTTTTCATTTACTGGTGAAAAAGAAAAAACAACGATTAGACAAGTCATTATCAATACTCATTCGCCTTTAGTTGTTGGCGCGGTCGAAAATGATGATTTGTTAATGGCGCAGGCGGTAAGGGTAAGGGGCTATGAAAAAATCCTTTTAAAACCATTGTGGGATTCGTGGCGTGCGCGTTTGAGCGGGCTAAATGAAAAACTATGTGTTTCAAAAGGTGCGATAGGAAATTACTTGGGGCGTTTGACTTATGCGCAGACAGAGCGAGCATTAGGGGGGACATCTAAAAAAATTCGTGACATCTATACGGAAGACATGTTTAAAGGGATGCCAAGTGAGTAGCCTTCAACTGACGCTACTGTGTGACGGTACATCTGATCGAGCCTTGATTCCAATTGTTGAGAAATTATTCGACCAACATAGCAATCGTTATATCCAGATAGAGTTGGCAAGGAATTTGCCAGCAAGCGAAAAAACGTTGAGACAGCGCATTGATTCTGCGTTACGTTTGTACCCCTGCGATTTACTTATTGTTCACAGAGATGCTGAGGGGCAACCCAAAGCGCGGTTGGCGCAAATAGATGCAGACACTCGAAATTTGACAACTAATCATGTAGTTGCTATGCCTGTAAAAATGACGGAGGCATGGCTTTTAACAAGTGAGCAGGCTATTAGAGATGCGGTGGGTAATTCGAATGGGCGTGCAAAGCTCGAAATACCAATTATTCAAAAAATTGAAGACTGTGATGCTAAGTCTGTACTGTTTTATGCACTGCGGCAGGCAAGTGAGCTGGGTGCGCATCGACTAGCAAAATTTCAGCCAGAGCAATATAGACATCGAGTGGCCGAGTTGTTAAGTGATTTAGCCCGATTACGCAAGTTGAAATCTTTTCAACATTTTGAACAACAAGTTATCGCATTTTGCAAAACACATGCTTGACTTTGAACTCCTAAAAACCGACCCCGCCACCAGCGACGGCAAATACCTTGGCTCTTATGCCCGCCGTGGGCAACTCACGCTCAATCACGGCGTGGTGCAAACGCCTATCTTTATGCCTGTCGGCACGTACGGTACGGTCAAAGGTGTGATGCCCAAGAGCTTAGAGGATATGGGCGCACAGATTATTTTGGGCAATACGTTTCACCTGTGGCTGCGTCCTGGCGTGGATGTGCTCAATCAGTTTGGTGGTTTGCACCAGTTTGAAAAATGGGACAAGCCCATCTTGACCGATAGCGGCGGCTTTCAAGTGTGGTCGCTAGGCGAGATGCGCAAAATCTCTGAGGAAGGCGTGAAGTTTTCGTCGCCTGTGAATGGCGACAAGTTGTTCTTGACGCCTGAAGTGTCGATGCAAATTCAAAAGGCTTTGAATTCTGACATCGTGATGCAGTTTGACGAATGCACGCCCTATATCCAAGTGTCGGGCAAGACCAAAGGGCAGCTCACCACCGAAGCCGAAGCGCGTGTATCGATGGAGCTGTCTGCCCGTTGGGCGGTGCGGTGCAAGGCCGAGTTTGAACGGCTTGAGAACCCGAATGCGCTGTTTGGCATTGTGCAAGGCGGTATGCACGAGGCGCTGCGCGAGGAGTCGCTCGCCAAGCTAGAAGAATTGGACTTCCCAGGCATTGCCGTTGGCGGTGTCAGTGTGGGCGAGCCCAAGGAAGACATGCTGCGCGTGCTGCGCCACATTGGTCCCAAGCTACCCGCGCATAAGCCGCACTACTTGATGGGCGTGGGCACGCCCGAAGATTTGATTGAAGGCGTGCTCTCGGGTATTGACATGTTTGATTGCGTGATGCCCACGCGCAATGCGAGGAATGGTCACTACTTCACCCGTTTTGGTGATTTGAAGATTAGGAACTCGCGGCACAAAACGGACGAGCGCCCTGTGGATGAAACCTGCACTTGCTATGCGTGCTTTGGAGTGAATGGTGGCGGCGCTTCATCGGGTGGCTTCTCACGCGCCTACATGCACCACTTAGATCGCTGCGGCGAAATGCTGGGGCCTATGCTGGCGAGCATTCACAATCTGCATTACTTTTTAAACCTCATGCGAGAGGTGCGCGAAGCACTGGATGCGGGACGACTGGGGGCTTATGTAGCGCAGTTTCATGCTGACAGAGCGAGGGGCGTGTAAGCAAAAACGCACAACTTATACTAATCACTCATGATCCTTCACACTTTTTATCGATGGTTAGTTAGTTTATTTTTAACGTGCGGTGCCATATTTGCTGCGCAGGCGCAAGCGAATTTTTCTAGTAAATCTACCAGTAACGTTGTGACCACGCCACATGTGCGGGCGGAGCTGATGGCTTATGCACCTGATGGTGTGCAGCTAGGTAAGCCGCTTTGGGTGGGGCTGCAAATTCAGCATCAGCCAGGTTGGCATACGTATTGGAAAAATCCGGGTGATTCGGGGCTTCCTACGCAACTCAACTGGACGTTGCCCGTGGGTAGCACTGCGGGGCTGACCCAGTGGCCAACGCCGCAAAAAATTGCCGTCGCTCAGCTAGCGAACTATGGTTACGAGGGTATTGTCATGCTGGCCGCGCCTGTGGCCGTGAGCGAGAGTTTTCAAAGCCCAAGCGGCGAGTTTGTGATCAATTTGAAAGCGCAGTGGCTGGTTTGCAAAACCGAATGCATTCCAGAAGAGGGCGAGTTCACGCTCAAGATACCGGTGCGTAGTTCAACGGCCTTGAAGCGTGGCATCTTTATGGATGCGCAAGCGCGTGAACCCAAAGCGCATACAGGCACAGCGACCTTTGTGCCAGCGGATAAATCACTCAAGCTCTTGGCTTTGGATTTGCCTGCCAATTGGCAAGGCAAGCAGTTGGAAGCTTTTCCTGAAGATGGTGAGATCATTGAGGCGGCTGCCAAGCTAGAGCAGACATGGGCTAGCGGGCAGTGGTCGGCGGTGATTCCTTTAAACGTCCAGCGTGCCAATAGCCCAAGCGTGATGGCTTGGGTTATCAAAATAGCGGGCGGACAAAACAATCCATCTTTGCGCGTGGAGGCCAAGCTGGATGGGGCTTGGCCAGTAGCATCGGCTGTTAAGCCAAGCGCTGTAAGTCCTGCACTTGAGGCAGCACTCGGTGCCGCCAGTGCCACATGGATGAGCGCTGCATTTTGGCTTGCGGTACTTGGCGCTTTGGTGGGCGGTTTGATTTTGAATTTGATGCCTTGCGTGCTGCCTGTACTTGCTATTAAATTGCTTAGTTTTGCACCCAAAAAAGTCTTTGATAACAAGTCGAGTGTGGCGATGGTGAAGCTGGATGCGATGGGTGCGGCCACGGTGCACTCGGACGACACGCTGTCTTTCCGCTCTTCTAGCGGCTTGTTTGCGGTGGGTGTGGTGGCAACTTTTGTGCTCTTGGGTGCGGCGCTCTTGGCGCTGCGCGCGACGGGGCAAAGCCTAGGTTGGGGCTTTCAATTGCAGTCGCCCAGCATGGTGGCGGGTTTGGCATTTTTGTTTTTATTGATTGGCCTTAATTTATTTGATGCATTTGAACTGCGCTTCATTTTGCCTGCACAGCTGTCTAATTTTCAGTCACGCAACCCCAGCATCGAAGCGCTGGCTAGCGGAGCGCTTGCTGTGCTGATTGCGACGCCGTGTACCGCGCCGTTTATGGGGGCGTCGCTAGGGCTCGCTATCGCCCTACCCGCGAGTCAAGCTATTTTAATTTTTGCCGCGCTAGGCATTGGCATGGCGCTGCCTTTCTTGTTGATTGCCGTGTATCCAAAAATAGGTGCGTGGTTTTTAAAGGTTCTGCCAAAGCCCGGAAATTGGATGACGGTGATGCGGCACTTTTTAGCATGGCCTGTCTTTGCAACGGTGGTGTGGTTACTCTGGATTTATGCCCAGCAAACCAGTATGAATAGTGCGTTTGCCTTGGTCTTTGCGCTTTTGATGCTGACCGCGCTTATTTGGGCGACGGGTCTGCCTAAAGGCTTGCCGCGCACGATAGTCGTTGTCATTTTTATCCTTTGCTTGGGGAGTTCATACGTTTTGTGGCAAAGCAGCGATGAAGGCGCACTGACCACAGGCGCTGCTTCGCAACCCACACCTGCGGCGGCTAGCGCATGGTCGACTTGGACCCCTGAGGCGCAACAAGCGGCGCGAACCGCAGGTCGTCCCGTGTTTGTGGATTTCACGGCGGCTTGGTGCTTGACGTGCCAAGTCAATAAATCGTCGACGCTAAAACACGCAGACATTGAATCGGCATTGAAAGCCAAAAATGTGATGTTGCTGCGCGCTGATTGGACCAGACCTAACCCCGCGATTGCTGCCGAGTTGACACGATTGAGGCGCTCTGGTTTGCCTGTGTATGCGTTTTATTTGCCAGGCGCTGCATCGCCGCAGCTATTGCCCGAGGTACTGACCAAAACCATCATTTTGGATGCATTAGCGGTTTTATAAAAGGCATACTGGCAGTGTAAGAAATCGGTGGCTGCTGCGACTGATCTTTAACTTTTTAAGCTTTTTAAGGAATTTGCCATGTTGATTCAATCCGCTTCCTCTGGGTTTACCCATCCGTTCTCGTCTGAGATCACCTCAGAGGCTGATTACGCCAGCCGCCGTCAATTGCTGAAATTATTTGCCAGCGGTGCAGCAGGTGCATCATTGGCGGCCTTTGCTAGCCGCGAAGCATTTGCAGCAACCGTAGCGCCGGGCAAGCTCAAAGCCATAGCCAGCACGCCCTCCAAGGTTGCGGGCGCGACGACGATGGAAAAAATCACCGACTATAAAGACGCGAGCACGTACAACAATTACTACGAGTTCGGTACCGACAAATCCGATCCTGCCAAAACCGCCCATACGCTCAAGACGACACCTTGGACGATCGAGGTTGAAGGCATGGTTAAAAAGCCCGCAAAGTATGGCTTGGAAGACGTGATGAAGATGAGCGCAATGGAAGAGCGTATTTACCGCCTGCGTTGCGTCGAGGGTTGGTCGATGGTGATTCCATGGGTCGGCTACTCGTTGTCGGAGTTCATCAAAAAAGTCGAGCCTCTGCCTGGCGCGAAGTTTGTGGAGTTCGTCACGCTGGCCGACAAAACGCAAATGCCAGGCATTAGCTCGTCGGTGCTCGATTGGCCGTATGTGGAAGGCTTGCGTTTAGACGAAGCCATGCATCCGCTCACCTTACTTGCGTTTGGCATGTACGGCGAAGTGCTGCCCAATCAAAGCGGTGCGCCTGTGCGTATTGTGTTGCCGTGGAAGTATGGCTTTAAAAGCGCCAAGAGCATTGTCAAAATTCGTTTTACCGACAAGCAGCCAGGCACGGCGTGGAACAAGGCGGCCAAGCAAGAGTACGGTTTTTATTCCAACGTCAATCCACTGGTCGATCATCCGCGCTGGAGCCAAAACACCGAGCGGCGCATTGGGGACGGCGGGGGTCTGTTTGCCAAACGCCATAAGACGGAAATGTTTAATGGGTATGAAGCGCAGGTTGGGCAGCTTTATGCTGGCTTAGATTTGCGTAAGAATTTCTAAGCGAGGTTTTTGAGCCCCACTAAATAATCGACAGCACTCATGCGCTTGCCGCCTGCACGCTGTATCTCTGCAAGCGTGAGCCCTCGTCCATCTCCCGTTTCCATAGAGATGCCTGCTGGGCCATGACCTACAAGAGCTCGCCACACCTTGATCGTCTCACCATTCAACTCTAGCGTACAGCCAGGCGCAGGGTTCAAGGCGCGAATTTTGCGTTCAATCACCACAGCATCTTGCGACCAATCAATGGCAGATTCTTGCTTTGAAATTTTGGCTGCGTAAGTAACGCCGTCTAACGGCTGTGGCGTGGGTGTGAGCTTGCCATAGCTTCGCAGTGCAAATTCAATCATCTGACCGCCCAGTGGTGCCAGTTTGCCCATCAGCGTTTGCGTGGTGTCGTCATTGGCAATGCCAATAGCTCGTTTGAATAGCATCGCCCCCGTGTCTAGCCCCGCATCCATTTGCATGATGGTGATGCCCGTCTCATGATCGCCCGCTTCGATGGCGCGGTGAATTGGTGCTGCGCCGCGCCAACGCGGGAGCAGCGATGCATGGATATTTAGGCAGCCGTGTTTGGGCGCGTCTAGCGTCCACTCGGGCAAGATGAGTCCATAAGCTGCGACGACCATGAAGTCTGCTTGCGCATCTTCAATGAGTTTTTTTGCGGCAGCCGCGTCTTCAGGATACTTGCCATCCAATCGCAAGCTAAGCGGTTGGGCAATAGGGATGCCATGTTTGAGCGCCAATTGTTTGACGGCAGAGGGTTGCAGCTTGAGGCCGCGACCCGCAGGTCTGTCGGGCTGGGTGAGTACGAGCACGACCTCAATGGATGAGCCTAAACCCTTATCCAACAAGGCTTGCAGAGCAACGGCCGCAAATTCAGGCGTGCCTGCAAAAATGACTTTCATCAGAGCGACTTTATTTTTTGCGCTGCGCAGCGATCAGGTAATCGGTTACTTGGAGCGCGCGCTCCATACTTTGTGCCAGCGAACCGTCGGTATAGAACTGCCCTGCAATGCCTAGTGCTGGCACGCCAGTTACGTTGTACGCATTTTGTAGCTGCGTCGCGCGTGTGGCTTTGGAGCCAATGGCAAAGCTATCGTAAATTTCGCTGAATTTGGCTTTGTCGATCCCTTGCTTGGCGACCCAGCCAATGATTTTTTCGCGGCTTGATAGATCAAGCTGTTCTGCATGAATAGCAGCAAACACGCGTGCGTGCATTTGCTCAACTTTGCCCATCGCTTCAAGCGTGTAGAACAATTGTTGGTCGAGCACGAAGTCGGCGCGGAAGGCCACATGCACACGGCGGAAATGCACGTCTTTCGGCAACTTTTTAAGCCAAGCTTGTAGCGTCGGCTCAAAGCGGTTGCAGTGCGGACAGTGATACCAAAAGAATTCGACAACCTCAATCTTACCCTTGACACCGTCAGTTGCGGCAGGCTTGTCAAGCTTAATGTAATCAAGGCCCTCTTCGGGTGGTTTGAGCTGAGCCAATACTGGCGTGGCTTGCAAGCCTGTGACGAGCGCGGCTGCGCCAACAGATAAGCCACCTAGTTCGCGACGAGTGTATGTAGTCATATTAAAGCTTTCAAAAAAAATTCTTAGCGCTGTGCGCGAATCACCATGGTGTCAAAACCCGCTGTGTCCAAGCTGGCTTTGGCTTTGTCACCAGCCGCTTGATTGGCAAATGGTCCCACGCGGACACGAAAAACCTTTTGCCCTGCTTGCTCGCGTTCAATCACCTTGCCTTCAAAATTAGAGAGTGCCAATTTGCCGCGCAGTGCTTGCGCTTCGTCATTGCTGCGAAACGCGCCCACTTGTACGTAGTACTCAATTGCCGCGTCAGCGGCAGGGCTTGCCAGGATGGGGCTGGCAGCAGGTGCAGCTGGTTGAGCGGTAGGCGCTACTGTGTCCGTGGGCTTGGCGGCAGGTTTGTTTGAGAGCGCAGCGTTTGGATCCCAGTCTTTGTTTTTCTTGGCTTCGGCGGCATCTTGCGCAGGTGTACGGCTGGTGCTTTTGCTATTAAACGGCGTGGGCACTTTCATGACGTAGACCGCCACGCCTAGCGCAACACCTAGGCCAATGAGCACGCCCAGAATTACGCCAATAGTCGTGCTGCCGCGTTGTTTGTTTGGATTCATCACATCACACCTTTACATTTTGTCTGGAGCGCTCACGCCCAAAATTGCCAGTCCATTTTTTAAAACTTGAGCCGTAGCTGCTACTAACGCCAAACGCGCCAGTTTGGTTGGCACGTCATCCACCAAGATGCGCTCTGCATCGTAGTAGCTATGGTAGCTGCTTGCCAAGTCACGCAAGTAAAACGTCACGTCGTGCGGCGCAAAGCCTTTGGCGGCCTCCGTCAGCATGGCGGGGTATTTGGCGAGTATCAACATCAGCGACTGCGCAGCGGGGCTGGTCAGTGGCGATAAATCAACCCTTGTCAGCGATACGACTTGCCCGCCGCCCTCCTCAAACGTTCTAAGAATCGAGCAAATCCGCGCATGAGCGTACTGCACATAAAACACGGGATTGTCATTGTTCTTTTTGACCGCCAAGTCCACATCAAAGGTGTATTCGGTATCGGGTTTTCTGGATAACAAAAAGAAACGCACGGCATCCGCCGATGTCCATTCAATCAAATCGCGCAGCGTGACATAGCTGCCAGCACGCTTAGAAATTTTTACTTCCTCGCCGTCCTTCATCACCCGCACCATGGTGTGCAGCACGTAGTCGGGATAGCCCGCAGGAATGCCCACGCCCGCAGCTTGCAAGCCCGCCCGCACCCGCGCAATCGTGCCGTGGTGATCGGTGCCTTGGATGTTGATGACACGGGTAAAGCCGCGCTCCCATTTGGCGATGTGATACGCCACATCGGGCACGAAGTAGGTGTAGATGGATGCTCCTGGGGTCTCAGGATTCGACTTCCGCATCACGCGGTCTTTGTCGTCGCCATAGTCGGTGGACTTGAGCCACAGCGCGCCATCTTGCTCGTAGGTTTTGCCAGCGGCAATCAGCTTGGCAACGGCGGCATCCACACGTCCGCTGGTGTAGAGGCTGGACTCCAAATAGAAGTTATCAAACTTGACGCTAAAGGCAGCCAAATCCAAATCTTGCTCATGACGCAAATACGCCACGGCAAACGTCCGAATGGCCTCTGTGTCGTCCACACTTTTACCGCTAGCCAAATAGTCTCGTGCAATGTCTGCGATGTACTCGCCGTTGTAGAACGCTTTGCTGGCGGGGTCGGCTGGGTCAGTAGGCCAAAGTGGATCCCCTGGCTTAACGCCTATTGCACGCAGCTGTACGGAATTGACGAGTGTTTGAATTTGCACGCCCGCGTCGTTGTAATAAAACTCGCGATAAACCGAAATGCCTTGCGTCGCAAATAAATTGCAGATCGCGTCGCCCAGTGCCGCTTGCCTGCCATGCCCCACGTGTAGCGGGCCTGTGGGGTTGGCTGACACAAATTCCACCAATAATCGTTCACCCGTGCTGGCTTGCAAGCCGTATGCAGCTTGGCTTTGCAAAATATCCGTCACCGTGGTTTGCTTGGCGGCGGGTTTAAGCCGAACATTGATAAAGCCAGGTCCTGCAATCTCTAGCGGTTCTGCCCATTTAGCAAACGCAGGCGTGGCTTCTAAGGCGGCCTTCATCGTCTCGCCCAAAGCACGCGGGTTTTGTTTGAGCGTTTTCGATAACTGCATCGCAGACGTAATCGCCAAATCACCATGTGCTGCAACTTTGGGTGATTCGAATTGAGCTTGGATGTTGGCCTCAAGACCGGCTTCGGTTAGCAGCTTGTCGAGGGTGGATTGAAGGGCAGAGAGGAGTTCGGATTGGACGCGGAGCATATTCCAATTCTATTTGACCTGCCCCTCCTACAATTGCGGTATGACCCCACACCTTTCCTTAGCGCACGCTGCGCTGCTTGCGCCATTCGGCTTGACCGACACTTCGCTCACCTCGGTTCTCTCACATATCCAGCAAAACGCGGTGGATGACGCGGATTTGTATTTCCAAACGACGCGCTCTGAGGGCTGGAGCTTGGAAGAGGGCATCGTTAAAACGGGCAACTTTTCGATCGACCAAGGCGTGGGTGTTCGCGCGGTGAGCGGCGAGAAGACCGCGTTTGCGTATTCAGACGACATCTCACTTGCGTCTTTGATGGATGCGGCTGGTGTGGTGCGTGCGATTGGGGTACAGGGCATGAATGGAAAAGTTAATGTTCGCAAGGCCATATCCAACAAGACTTCCAAGGGTATGTTGCCGCGCAAGCTGTATGGAATGGACGATCCGATTGCATCGAGGGGCAGCGCCGAGAAAGTGGCGCTGTTAGAGAAAGTCGAAAAGCTGGCGCGCAGCAAAGACCCTCGCGTCAAGCAAGTGATGGCCGGCATTGCGGCTGAGCACGAAATCATCTACATCGCCAGATCGAATGGACAACGCAGCGCCGATGTACGCCCGCTGGTGCGCCTGTCCGTTACGGTGATTGCCGAACAAACGATTGCGGGCAAGGTGCGCCGCGAGACGGGCACGGGCGGCGGTGGCGGACGATTTGGCCTTGGCTATTTTGACGACGCCATCATCGAGCAATACGTGACGAGCGCCGTGAATGCGGCGCTGACGAACTTAGAAGCACGCCCAGCACCTGCTGGGGAGATGACGGTGGTACTGGGGCCTGGCTGGCCAGGTGTGCTCTTACACGAGGCCGTGGGGCATGGTTTAGAGGGCGATTTCAACCGCAAGGGCTCTAGCGCTTTCGCAGGCATGATCGGCAAGCGCGTGGCGGCCAAAGGCGTGACGGTGCTGGACGATGGCACGATTAAAGACCGACGTGGCTCGCTCAATATCGACGACGAAGGCAACCGCACGCAAAAGAATGTGCTGATTGAAGACGGTATTTTGCGCGGTTACATCCAAGACAACTTGAACGCACGCCTCATGGGGGTCGCGCCCACAGGCAATGGACGGCGCGAGAGCTACGCCCATGTGCCCATGCCGCGTATGACGAACACTTATATGTTGGGCGGCGACAAAGACCCCGCCGAGATCGTCAAGAGTTTGAAGCGTGGACTTTATGCCACCAATTTTGGCGGCGGGCAGGTGGACATCACTTCGGGTAAATATGTGTTCTCGGCCAGCGAAGCTTTTTGGGTGGAAAACGGCAAAATTCAATATCCCGTGAAGGGCGCAACCATCATTGGCTCAGGCCCTGAGTCGCTCAAAAAAATCACCATGATTGGCAACGATATGTGCTTAGATACGGGCGTGGGCGTGTGCGGCAAAGAAGGTCAAAGCGTGCCCGTGGGCGTGGGTCAGCCGACGCTGCGCATCGAGGGCATGACGGTGGGCGGGACGGCTTAAAGTGATGCTTTCGCCGCGCATTATTTTTGCTGCGTTGGCGGTTTTGACGATGGCCGTGGGTGCTTGGCGGCAGGCGAACTTGCCTCAGCTTGAGCCTTCAAAATTTGTGACAATGTCGCCGCAAGTCATGCCCAATATGGCTTTGCTAGAAGTCGCTCGTTACGACATTCCGATGCCAGCGGATGCGCTTGCTGCGCACGCATCATTTTTACTGGCAGATAAAAGTGGTGGACAAGATCGCTTGCGTGCTTTTTGGTTTGCAGGTTCGCGCGAAAGCGGGCCTGATGTTGAAATCGTGATGAGCCAATTTTTGAGTGGCGTTTGGACAAAACCTGTGACCGTTGTGAATCGGCACACCGTGTTTCGCGAGCTAGGCCTTGGCAGTTGGATTCGTCGCCTTGGCAACCCTGTGGCGTGGATCGACGCACAGGGGCGCACGCACCTCTACGTTGTGGCGACTGGGCTTGGTGGTTGGTCGGCGTCGCGCATCTTGCACCTCGTGCAGGCCAAGCAGGACGGGGCTTTCCAGCCTGTTGGCTTCTTGCAGCTATCGCCATTTTTTAATCTCAGCCACTTGGTGCGCGGGGTGCCCGTTCCGTTGACGGACGGCGGTGTGCTTTTACCAACGTATTTTGAACTCGGCATCAAATATCCTGTGGCGATTCGCCTCAATAAGGATGGTGAGTTGGTTCAATCACGTGCGGCGGTGGTGCGTATGGCGGGCAACATAAAATCACTGCAGCCTAGTGTGGTTGTGGCTTCTAGTACGAATGCGACTGCTTACCTGCGCGACAACTCTGACGATAAAAAACTGCGCTTCGTGCAAACGATGGACGCTGGCGCTACTTGGCAAAACGTGCAAAGCAGCCAAGGCGCTGTGGGTGAGGCGGGCGCAGATTTTGTGATTAACCCTGATTCGTCGCCAACAGCGATCAAAGTCGCTGGACAGACACTGCTCATTCACAATCCGCAAACCTCGGGGCGGCATCGGCTGGTGATTGAGAGCTCAAAGGACGGCTTGCGCGGCTTTAAACGCTTTGCGACGCTGGAGTATGAGCCGCCGCAAATCGACAATGTAGAGTTCAACGAGTACTCGTATCCCAGCGCGGTTGTCATTGGCAAGCAACTCCACGTCAGCTACACCTATCAAAAGCGCTTTATCCGTCACGTCGTTTTGGAGGCTGCCAAATGAAGCTATTGCTTGTCATCTACGTGGCGCTGCTCGTTGACCTCCTCACGGGACTTCAATTGAACCTCTACGGCTGGGGACGTGAGCCGCTCTACTTTGCCTTTGGCGTAGTGGCCGTTAGCAGTGTGGCGTATCGATGGGAGGGCGCTCGGCTCGGTATGATTGCCCTCGTTCTGTGCTGTGCGTGGCTGATGTTTTATCCCAGTCGCAATGGCTTTGATGTGGTGCTATCGCCAACCTTGACTGCAAGCGTGGCCCTGTGGCTCTGGCAAAAAATTAAAAAGAAAAAATGAATATCAATACGCAACGAATGGTCGATCGCTACGCAGGGCAAATGCTGTGTGCGGCGTTGTCGCTGATTCATAGCTTTAGGCCTAAAGAAACACTGCGCGAAGCCACATCGGACGTGGCCTTCCAGCCCAAAGCCATTGCGATTTTGATGCTGTCGGAGATGGGTTCGATGGTGCTGGCTCAGCCCATGATTGGCTACCTCAAAGAGCGTTATCCTGCAGCCGATTTGCATGTGGTTCAACTGGGGAAAAACCAAGAAATTGTGCGTTTGCTTGGCTTTGCCAAGCCTGAGCACATGCATGCCATTGATGACTCGTCGCTCTTTAACTTGGTTACCAGCTTGTACTGCGTGATCCGTGATTTGCGCCGTGCAGGTGTTGACGCCGTGATCGACTGTGAGCTGTTTGCGCGGATCAGCAGTGCGATTGCTTATTTAAGCGGCGCTAGCCGTCTCGCTGGTTTTACATCGCACACGCAAGAAGGGCTTTACCGAGGCAGCTTCATCAACTGCGCCGTGCCCTACAACCCGTATCGCCGCATTGCCGATCAATTTATTTCATTGGCAAGGGCGCTGGAGGCGGTACCAAATGGGGCTTTCAAGAGCATGCCTCGTAGCAAGCTTGCCCAGATTGGTTTTGCGGCAGATAGTCGCTTTGAAAAACTTAAACCGCTGGCTTTGCAGGAGGGGGAGCTGGGGCGGGCGGTCGCAAAACTCAAAGCCGACTTTCCACAATTGGATGACAAGCCGCTCGTGCTGCTTTACCCAGGCGGTGGCATTTTGCCAATTCGCGCATGGCCTGAAAATTACTTTGCAAACGTCGCCAAAGCCTTGCTGAATAAGGGCTGCGCGGTAGGGTTTATTGGACTGCCCGTGGACAAACCGCTGGCGCAAAGCTTGGTGGGAGAGCTTCAGCACGAGGCGGCACTTGATCTCACGGGCTACACCAAAAATATTCGCGAGCTGCTAGTGCTGTTTTTTCACGCCAAACTGCTCATTACCAACGATGGTGGGCCTGGACACTTTGCGGCGCTCACGCCGATTCACACGATTATGTTTTTTGGCCCGGAAACACCAGCGCTTTATGCACCACTCGCTTCAAGCCTTGGCGGTGAAAGTGTGGCGCTGTTTGCAGGAACACCTTGCTCGCCGTGCCTTACGGCCTACAACCACCGCACCAGCTCGTGCGATGGCGACAACGTGTGCTTAGCTGAGATCACACCCGCGCAGGTTTTGAACCACGCGAATAGGATGCTAGGAATGCCGTCATGATGGCGAGGCTCAAAGGGCTTGCTTGGCGTTTCGCCCGCTTTGGTGTGGTCGGTGGTTCGGGTATTGTCATCAATCAGTTAATGTTGTTTTTGGGAATGCGCGTGCTGTTTGCATCCGTTACTGACGAGGCCGCACGGCTTGATTACGCGCTGCCGTTGGCGATAGCCGTCGCAACGACTTACAACTTTTTTTGGAATCGTTTGTGGACGTGGCACGAGCGCCGCGCCAAAGAGACGCGGGGCGTTGCGATTCAATACATCAAGTACGTTCTTGCTACATTGCTGGGCAGTGTGTTGCAGTTTTATCTGACCAAATACTTGCTCAAAACCCCGCTCTTTGAGGGTAATGTGCAAATGGCAAATCTGCTGGCAATTGGATTGGTGAGTGTGGTTAATTTCACAATTAACGATCGTCTTACTTTCAGGAAAGCCAAGCAGTGAAAACACTTTGGACAGTGGGTGCGGCGCTGTTGCTTGCTGCCGCCTACCTGTTCAATCTTGGTAGCCTCTATGCGCCCACCAATGGCGACGAAATGGTCTATCTGCATATTGCACGCTTGACCAGCGAGAGCGGTCATTGGTTACCACTCGTCTCTGATTTGCAAACGCCCATGGGCAGCGAAATGCGCAACACCAAGCCGCCGCTATTGTTTTGGCAAGCGATGTTTGCAGGTCAATGGAGCTGGGATTTGTTCACGCTTCGTTTGCCCTATGTTTTAGAGACGCTGCTATGCGCGGGTTTGGTGTGGCTATTCGTACGGCGCGAAAAAGTAGGAGATCCTCTGCTTGCTGCCGCGCTCTATCTTGGTTTCTTTGCGACCTATCGCTACGGCCGACCCGTGCTTAGCTCCTCGATTGAAAGCTTGTTTTTATTTGCAGTTTGCGCACTTGTTATTGTCAAGATGCCTTTGTGCAAGCCATCTCCTACAAGGCTTGCAGCTATATGCGGGCTACTCATGATTCCTGCGTTGTTGTCTAAATCGTTCGTGCTGGCAGCACCCGTGGGCTTGTGGTTGTTCTTGTCGCTTTGGGTGTTGAGTGATGCAAAGCCCGGCCTGCAAAAATTTTGGCAAAGTGCATGGCCTGCTGCCGTCGCGGTTGTGATTGGCGTGGTGGGCTTTGCACTTTGGTTTGTGCTAGACCCCAATCCCGCAGCGGTGTGGCGCGAATTTATTGTTGGCGAGAATTTCTCTACCAAGTTCAGCGATGGCCGCTCGGATAGCATTCCCGCCTTTTGGCTCTCGCCACTCGTCAACGCAGGACTTCTCTTTCCTCTGGTGATCGGCATAGCCATTGCTGCTCTGCAAGCCATGCGGGATAAGACTTTTCAAGCATCAATCAGTGAAAAATTACTCTGGCTCTGGCTGTTTTGTTGGATGCTGGTGTTCACGTTGCCCAGCCAACGGTCAAGCAGGTACATCATCCCGGTCATGCCTGCCGTTGCTGTTTTGCTCACGGTGTATGCCGACCGCATTCACCGCGCTTGGTGGCTGCTGACACTTGCGTTGATTGCGATAGCGACCGCAGCCTTGGGTTGGGCGGCGCACAGCTTGGATAGCGTCTTCCCCGTTGGATTAGGCTACTCGCCGTTTTATTTTGTAGCGGTAGGTGCGCTGCTGCTGGTCTGTGTCATTGGGTTTTTGAGCGCCCGTTTCCGCCTGATATTGACCGCTGCGAGCGCCGTTGCTTGGCTGGCGCTCTTGGGTGCATTGGCCACGCCGTTTGACCGTGATTTGGGGCGCTTCGATGCGCGAGTTACCCAGGTCGTGGCGGGACAAAAAGTCATGGTGCCGCAAAACTTCAATGCACAGTTTGAGCGCTTTCAGTTTGCTTTGCCGATGGTGCCTCGCGTGCAACCCTTGCCCTATATGGTTTCCGAGGCCATAAGTCCTGTAAGTCTTTTGCAACAAGCGCCCTTTGCGATCATCATTCGGCCACTAGGCATACCCAAGCCTGCCGAGAATGCGAGGAGTTACAGCATCATCGCCGCTAGGCTGGTGCTGCGTGGCAGGCAAAATCCAAATGAAGTCACGTGGGAGCGCATCACGGACGCAAAAGCCTTGGCGCATTTGCTGGTGGAGCGCGAGGTACTAATTGGTACAAAAAATTAGTGTACATTCGGGCTTCGTCATTCAATTCTCATGAATCAATTCACCAGCTACTTTTACTTTACGTTCTTCTTCTCACGCTACGGCGGTCGAGAGGTTTTTGCGTAGACGAGTTTATCTAGCAAACCCCAAACGAACCGCCAAGGCAACAGCCTCAGGCGGTTTTTTTATTCCCTTCTTATATTTTTCTTTAAGGATTTCAACATGAGCACTACAGACCGCACCAGCCAAACCGACGACACCCGCATTAAGGACATTACCGTGTTACCACCTCCTGAACATTTGATTCGCTTCTTCCCGATTAGCGGCACGCCTGTAGAAGGCTTGATTGCCGATACGCGTCAAAATATTCGCTCAATCATGCAAGGCAAAGATGACCGCTTGCTGGTTGTGATGGGGCCGTGCTCGATTCACGATCCCGCCGCAGCCATTGACTACGCCAAAAAACTGCTCGCCGTGCGCGAAGCATTCAAGGGCACGTTGGAAATCGTGATGCGCGTGTACTTCGAGAAACCCCGCACCACGGTGGGCTGGAAGGGGTTGATTAACGATCCGTACTTGGACGAGTCCTGCCGCATCGATGAAGGTTTGCGTATTGCAAGACAACTGCTGATCGAAATCAACCGCCTGGGCATGCCCGCTGGCAGCGAATTCTTGGACGTGATTTCTCCGCAATACATTGGCGACTTGATTAGCTGGGGCGCGATTGGTGCGCGCACCACCGAGTCGCAAGTCCACCGCGAGCTGGCCAGCGGCATTTCGGCTCCGATTGGTTTTAAAAATGGCACAGATGGCAACATCAAAATTGCAACCGATGCGATCCAAGCTGCGGCTGGCGGGCATCACTTTTTGTCGATTCACAAAAATGGGCAAGTGGCCATTGTGCAAACCAATGGCAACCCAGATTGCCACGTCATTTTGCGCGGCGGCAAAGCGCCCAACTACGATAAAGCCAGTGTGGATGCGGCTTGCAGCGATTTAGCCAAAGCCAAACTGCCACAAACCTTGATGGTCGATTGCAGCCACGCCAATAGCTCTAAGCAGCACGAAAAACTGCTAGACGTAGCACGCGACATTGCCGCGCAAGTCTCCAGTGGCTCTAAGCAAGTGTTTGGACTCATGATTGAGAGCCACCTTATTGCGGGCGCTCAAAAATTCACACCAGGTAAAGACGATGTGGCCAAGCTGACATATGGACAAAGCATTACCGATGCGTGCTTGGGCTGGGATGACAGCACCCTTGCGCTGCAAATTTTGAGTGATGCGGTGGTGGCGCGTAGAGCGTAGAGCGTAGGGGCTAAGCCAAAGCGTTCAGCAGCTTTTGGTGGATGCCGCCAAACCCGCCATTGCTCATACAGAGAATGTGATCGCCACCTTTTGCGGCAGCGGTCACAGCTTTAACTAAATCGTCAATATTGCTTGCGACGAATGCCCTAGAGCCCATGCTGGATAAGGCTTCCCGAGCATCCCAATCTAAGCCGCCGCTATGACAGAACGCTAAGTCGGCGTCTTTCAAGGATTCTGGCAATTGCGCTTTCATCGCGCCCAATTTCATGGTGTTGGAGCGTGGCTCGAACACGGCCAAGATGCGATTTTTTTTCTTACCTTGCGCATTCAACTGTTTGCGCAAACCCTCAATCGTGGTGGCAATCGCGGTGGGGTGATGGGCGAAGTCGTCAATCACGGTGATGTCGCCATTGGCTGTGGACGCCACGCCCTTGATTTCCATGCGACGCTTGACATTTTCAAAGCTGGACAATGCCTGTAAAGCCACGTCCTGATTGACTCCCACGTGCTTTGCTGCGGCTATTGCGGCTAGCGCATTCATCAAGTTATGTTGACCAGATAAATTCCAGTTGATCTTGTCAATGAGTGCATCTGTCTTTGAAAAGCGTACCACTTCGCTCCAACAGCCTTGCTCTAAAACTCTTGCCAGTGCTGGCTCGTCCGCGTTCACTACCACGCGTCCAAGGCTTGGCACGGTGCGGACTAGGTGATGAAATTGGCGCTCAATAGCGCCTAGGTCTGGGAAGATGTCCGCGTGGTCAAACTCTAAATTGTTGAGTACGGCGGTGCGTGGGCGGTAGTGGACGAACTTGCTGCGCTTGTCAAAGAATGCCGTGTCGTATTCGTCGGCTTCAATGACGAAGTAGGGCGAGTCGGTTAGTCGCGCTGACACACCAAAGTTAAGCGGCACGCCGCCGATTAAGAAGCTGGGGTTTAGTCCTGCACATTCCAAAATCCAAGCCAACATGGTGCTCGTTGTTGTCTTGCCGTGCGTGCCAGCAACCGCCAGCACGTGTTTGCGTTGCAGCACGTGTTCGGATAACCACTGTGGGCCACTGGTATAGCTGTAGCCCTTATCCAGTATGGCTTCCATGAGAGGGTATCTGGGAGCGCCCGTATCTAGACGTGCGCGGGACACGACGTTACCCACTACCCACACGTCGGGCTTGAGATCAAGTTGCGATGCGTCGTAGCCCTCAATCAGTTCGATGCCAAGGGCGCGTAGTTGGTCGCTCATGGGTGGATAAACGCCCGTGTCGCAGCCCGTGACTTTGTGTCCTGCTGCGCGTGCGAGGGCGGCCAGTCCTCCCATGAACGTGCCGCAGATGCCGAGAATGTGAATGTGCATTTGTGAATTGTAGAAGTAGTCCCCTCAGTCGCTTCGCGCCAGCTCCCCGTAGGGGGAGCACTTGTATCGTCGCCTCCTACAATCCATAGATGACTTCCATGACCCCCACCGAGCGCCGCGCCAGCGGCTCACTCGCCAGCATTTACGCCTTGCGGATGCTGGGACTTTTTTTAGTGCTCCCCGTCTTTGCGCTAGAGGCTGCCAAATACCCTGGCGGTAACGATCCTGCTTGGGTCGGCTTCACCATGGGCATTTATGGCCTCACGCAAGGCTTGCTGCAAATTCCGTTTGGCATGGCCTCTGACCGCTTAGGCAGAAAGCGCGTGATTCTGTTTGGCCTTGTCGTGTTTGCGATTGGCAGCTTTGTGGCGGCAGCGGCGGATTCGCTCACTGGCCTCATGATAGGCCGCGCTATTCAAGGTGCGGGTGCAGTATCGGCTGCGGTGACAGCGCTCTTGGCTGACCTGACGCGCGACGAAGTGCGTACCAAGGCAATGGCGTTGATTGGCATGAGCATTGGCCTTATGTTTGCGGTCTCGCTGGTCGTGGCTCCCATCTTGGTCAGCCACATCGGCCTTGCGGGTTTGTTTACGCTGACGGGCGTACTGACGGTGATGGCGATGGGGGTCGTGCAATGGTGGACACCTCCAGAGCCCAAGTTACATAAGGCGAGCGAGCGAGCGTCTTTGCTGGCGGTGCTAAAAATACCAGCGCTGGCACGGCTTAACTTCGGAGTGTTTGCGCTGCATGCGGTGCAGCTTGCCATGTGGGTCTCGCTGCCGTCTATGCTGGTGGCCGCGGGCCTTGCCAAGGCCGAACATTGGCACGTTTACTTACCCGCCGTGCTAGCGTCGTTTGTACTGATGGGCGGCGTGTTCCCGCTGGAACGCAAGGGCTATTTGCGCGGCGTATTTTTGTCGGCGATTAGCCTCGTTTTTATCGTGC
>JANXRP010000001.1 GCA_025352965.1 Comamonadaceae bacterium | reverse complement strand
TATCAACACTACATGCAAAAAGAGATCTTTGAGCAGCCCGTGGCACTGGCCAATACGCTGGAAGGCGTGGAGGGCATTTCCCCCGAACTATTTGATGGAATAGGCGAGCACCCTGCTGGCGCGGGCGCGTACCACACCTTTAAAACCATCGATAAAATTTTAATTTTGGCCTGCGGCACCAGTTATTACAGCGGCTGCACCGCCAAATATTGGCTGGAAGCCATAGCGGGCGTGCCTTGCAGCGTAGAAGTCGCGAGCGAATACCGCTATCGCACGAGTGTGCCCGACCCTAAAACACTGGTCGTCACAATTAGCCAAAGCGGCGAAACCGCCGACACCTTAGCCGCGCTGCGCCATGCGCAAAGTCTAGGCATGACGCATACGCTCACCATTTGTAACGTCGCCACCAGCGCCATGGTGCGCGAATGCCAGCACGCGTATATCACCCGCGCTGGGGTTGAAATTGGCGTGGCCTCCACCAAGGCCTTCACCACGCAATTGGCGGCGCTGTTTTTGCTAACGCTTGCTATTGCGCAAACCAAAGGGCGACTGTCCGACGCGCAGGAACTTGCACACCTCAAAGCCATGCGCCACTTGCCCGTTGCCGTAAGCAGCGCATTGGCGCTTGAGCCACAACTCATGGTGTGGGCAGAACAATTTGCTCGCATGGAAAACGCGCTCTTTTTAGGACGCGGCGTTCACTATCCCGTGGCGCTGGAAGGCGCTTTGAAACTTAAAGAAATCAGCTACATCCATGCCGAGGCCTATCCAGCAGGCGAGCTGAAGCATGGACCACTGGCACTCGTTACTGCCGAGATGCCCGTGGTCGTGGTTGCGCCTAACGACAGCTTGATTGACAAACTCAAGAGCAATATGCACGAAGTGCGTGCTAGATCTGGTGTGCTCTACGTCTTGGCAGATGCAGACTCGCACATCAAATCCGAAGAAGGCATTCACGTCATCCGTCTGCCCGAGCACTATGGCGATTTATCCCCTATCTTGCACGTGGTGCCACTGCAATTGTTGGCGTATCACACCGCGCTGGCTCGCGGTACGGATGTGGACAAACCTAGGAATTTGGCAAAAAGTGTGACGGTAGAGTGAGGGTGACCGCTAAGCCTTGCTGGGTATGGCCTGCACGCGTATCAATCTGCGCGCCAATGGCCTCAGCTCTAAGCCGCATATTGGCAAGACCTTGACCAAGACTTACGTCTGCTGGTAGGCCGATGCCGTCGTCGCTAATACAAATTTGAATGCGTGCTGGATCTGGTAACAAGCACGCCGTCACCGTCACCGTCGTCGCTTTAGCGTATTGAATGACATTGCTAAATGCTTCCATCACGATACGCTGAATATGTTGAATTTTTTGCGGCGACAAGTCAACCAAGCGCGGCAGATCATCAACACGCCAAACCAAAGCCACGCCAGCCGCATTGAGGCTGGGCTGTAGGCGATGACGCAACGTTGCTAGCACGGCGGCCAAGTTTCCATTAACAGGCTGAATCGCATCAATCGCTATACGCAAACCTTGCAGCGCATCTGCTGTGTGCGTCTCTAGCTGCACATAAGGCGCATGGGCACGGACCAAACTGAGCACGCCCACCAACTGTGACCCGACTGTATCGTGGATGTCCGACATGATGCGCTGACGCTCCGTTAGCTTGGCGCGCTCTAGCGCAAAGTCAGCATCCATACGGGTTTGCAGCAATTGATGCTGCATGACATAGAACCTGCGCACCACGACTAGGGCTAGGCTCACATTAATCAACAACGCGATTAAATTATTAACCGTTAAGCGATGTTGGACATAAATGCTACTCAAATAACCCGTGAAATCTGACACGCCAAAAATATAAAAACTAAACGGTACAACTAGCCATAAATACAATTTGGTCAGTCGCAAAAATAAGCGCGACGGGGGACTGAGCAAAAGATTCATCACCAAGGCCGTCAGCCCCATATAGAGCCCAAACATCGCTGAAAATGTTGCGCGCCAAGTCCAACTGGCAAAGACAGAAGCATCAAAAAACAAAGGGACTTGATGCAGCGTAAAAACAAACTGAGCCAGGCTAGCCAGTAGCAAAAATCGCTCACGCGGCCCCGCACTCACACGCCACAAACCAAAAAGCAACAAGCACATCAAAAGCGATGCTCCCGTGACCAAAAACGCTGAGACGTGGTAGGGTAGCAGCGTCAGCGGCATCATCGGATCAACCCCATGGCTTTGGCTTCAAACACGGCTTCGGCTCTTGACCCCACCGCCAGCTTGGCATAAATGCCGCGCACATGGGTTTGAATCGTTGACAGCGCCACTTGCATGAGTTCGGCGGCTTCGGCGTAGGTGTAGCCACGCGAAAGCAAATTGAGCAATTCTGTTTCTTTCGGTGTCAACACGGAGGCCGTGGGTGGCACTGCTACAGGCCGCTCTAGCTGTGGCTTAGCGAGCATGGTTGGTGTGCGCATCGTCTCTAGCAAGCGACTGGCAATCATCGGGGAGAGAGGCGTGCCGCCTTGCTCCATTGCGGCAAGCGCATCCACCAAATCTTTGTCGACGGCATCTTTTAGTAAATAGCCATTCGCCCCTGCCTCGATGCTGCGCAGCACGTTGTCCACATCGCCAAACACCGAAATCACCAAAATGTGCGCATTAGCATCTTTTGCACGCACAGCACGAATCAAATCCACACCGCTACCATCGGGCAACCCAAGGTCCACTAACCAATAGTCTTGTCGATGCTCGGCTGCAAAGGCGAGAGCAGTCGTCAAGCGCTCAAACGATGTGACTGTGGCAGCAGGCAGACACCGTGCCAGCAAGCTAGCAATGCGAGCGCGTGTATGACCATCGTCTTCGATAAGTGCAATTTTCATAGTCGCTATTTTGCCTTGCATGGCATGAATATCTCCTCCTATAAATATAGGAGGTTAAACAAAAGCTAAGCGTGGCGATTCGTGTAAAAATCTAATAAAGGACAACGACATGACATTTGCTTCGATACGCCGCATCACTCTGCGTGCTGGACTTAGCCTTGCTACAGCCACGCTGCTCTTGGCGTGCACCAACGTGAGTCAATTGCCCGCCAAGCCTCAGTTAGAGTTTGCTGACCTCAGCAGTTTTGACTACGAACTGAACTCGGCGCTCACCGCCAAGCTGCACGATGTCAATGTCACGGTGGTCAATAACGTCAATGCTACGCACATTCCAGAACGCATGCAAGCATGGCTGCACGCCGTCGAAGCAGGCGGAGGCGTGGTGACCGTGAGTCCGCCCAAGTCAACTGTGGTCGCAAAAAATCCTCTCCTTTTGCTCACCATTGTGAGCGGCATTTGGAACGGTATTAAAGCCACCCAAGCCCTGCAAAGCTATGAGGCACATAAATCGGCACGCACGTATGATGCGGAAATAGTTCTCAAGATTAGCCCCGAGGGGGAGCGATTGATAGACAAAGTGATTTTTACCGAAAGGAAAGCAGCATGAAAAATTTATTCTTCATACTTTTTGCGGCTTTAACGACCATCTTCAGCATGACAGGTTCAGTCAACGCGCAAGCGCCCAGCGCGGACGCGATGATTGAGCAACTCAAACCCAAACCACCTGCCATGACAGGGCGCACGCGTAGCCTTGGAGGTACGCGCAATCTGGGTGTGGACGCAGCCACCGTGCAAGAGGTCGCCGCTGAGCGTGCATCACTCTCTTTGCAGATTCAGTTCGATTTCAACTCCGCCCGCGTGAAACCCGAAAGCGGGCAGGCTTTGGCTAACTTAGCCACCGCGCTGCAATCCAAAGAGCTGCAAAGTGCCAAATTTGCCATCGAAGGCCATACCGATGCCAAGGGCGGCGCAGACTACAACCAGCGCCTGTCGCAGCAGCGAGCGGATGCCGTGCGTGAGTTTTTGGTCAGCAAGGGCGTTGATGCTGTTCGCCTCTCGTCCGCAGGCAAAGGTGCTAGCGATCCCGCCAACAAAGATGACCCGCTAGCGGCAGAGAACCGCCGCGTGAAAATCGTCAACATGCAGTAAAAATGCTGACTCTCGCCTCCTATGAATATAGGATAGCCAAAAGCAGCTTCGCGCGAAACAATGGTGGCTCACTTATAGAGAACACCACCATGACACGCCAACAATTTAAACACGCGCTCACCTCAGCCATACCCACCATCGTCTGCGTCGTAGCGCTGGCGCTGTCATTTTGGGTGGTCTCTGTGACCGAGGCGCGGGCGCATGTGCCTCAGTTGCACTTCATGAACCTCCTATAAGCATAGGAGGCCGCACCTGCCGTGATGGGCTATAAACGAGTAAATCAAATTGAATTGTCATGAAATCCCTCCTCACCTCCCTCAAAGCGTTAGCCGCCCTGCCCATCGGTGCAGTGACTTGGGGCTTGGTGGTTATTTTTTCTGCTTGGATTGTGCTGGATTTGACCTATCTCAAAGTCTCTAGCGGCTTGTCACAAACCACCTACGACACGATGATGCGCAATCGCTTCTATGCCGCT
>JANXRP010000173.1 GCA_025352965.1 Comamonadaceae bacterium | reverse complement strand
CTTTGCGGCTCGTTCCCCACTTTGTTTGACCTCGTCGATGAATCCAAAACGATGGAAGTTGACGGGGTTGCCAAAGCGGATTATTGGAAGGTGGTCGATCAGTGTTACATGTGTGACCTGTGCTATATGACCAAGTGCCCGTACACCCCGCCGCATGAGTGGAACTTGGATTTTCCGCACACCATGCTGCGTGCCAAAGCGATCAAGTTTGAGCAAGGGAAAGTAGGGTTGGGCGAGAAGTTTTTATCCAGCACCGATGTACATGGATCGTTCGCAGGTATACCTATCGTTTCGCAAGCCATCAACAAAATCAATAGCACCAAGCCAGCGCGTGCCTTGCTGGAAGCCACACTGGACGTGGCTTTCGAAGCATGGCTGCCATCTTTGGCGAACAAAAAATTTAGAAACTCGGCGGACAAATCGCCAGAGCATCCCATCGTTAACGGCGATAAAACACCTGGCAAAGTTGCCATCTATTCGACTTGCTACATCAATTACAACGAGCCAGGCATTGGTCACGACCTCATCAAAATTTTGGATCACAACGCCATCCCTTATGTGCTGGTGAATAAAGAATCTTGTTGCGGAATGCCCAAGTTGGAGCTTGGCGATTTGAAGTCGGTGGCGAAGAGCAAAGACGCCAACATTCCTGTGCTGGCAAAGTACGCGGCGGACGGTTATGCCATCTTGACTGCTGTGCCCAGTTGCACCTTGATGTTTAAGCAAGAGCTGCCACTCATGTTCCCTGATTGCGCAGATACGCAAGCCGTCAAAGCGGCGATGTGGGATCCGTTTGAATATTTCATGGCACGTAAGCGCGATGGACTTTTGAAGACGGAATTTCCTGTCAGTCTTGGCAAGATTAGCTACCAAATTCCATGCCACGGTCGCGTGCAAAACATTGGTAAAAAAACGGAAGAAATGCTGAAGATGATTCCTGATACCTTCGTGCAAACCAACGAGCGTTGCTCGGGGCACGCAGGGACGTTTGGTGTGAAGAAAGCGACGCATGGGCAGGCGATGAAGATTGGTAAACCGCTCTTCAAAAAAATGGCAGATCACCCAGGCAGTGGCGATGAACGAGCGGCGGCAGGCTTACCCGACTACATTAGCTCGGACTGCCCGCTGGGTGGACACCATATTGCACAAGGGTTTGAAGTGAATGGCCTCGGTTCGCCCGAGCAACAACACCCGCTGAGTCTTGTTCGCAAGGCCTATGGGCTGAATGAATGAATATGAAAACGACTGGACTTCCGATTACCCCCGATAGCTTGATGACGCTTGAGGCGTATCACAAATTCCGTAAGCTGCATAAGGTGGACGTGATTGCGCACCGCAAGCTGCGATCCATTCACTTGGGTGAGCACATCAACATGCAGTTTGAAAGCGAGCTGTCGATTCGCTACCAAATCCAAGAGATGCTGCGGATCGAAAAAATCTTTGAAGAAGAGGCAATCGAGGAAGAAATCAACGTCTACACGCCACTCGTTCCCACAGGCATGAACTGGAAGGCGACCATGATGATTGAGTACCCGAACGTTGAAGAGCGCAAGCGCGAGTTGGCAAGGTTGATTGGTGTAGAAGATCGCACTTATGTTGAGGTCGAAGGCAAGAGTCGTGTTTACGCCATTGCTGACGAAGACCTAGAGCGCGAGACAGATGAGAAGACCAGTGCGGTTCATTTTGTGCGCTTTGAGTTGACAAGCGAGATGTGCGCTGCGGTCAAAGCTGGCGCGGGCGTGAAGTTGGGCTGCGACCACACCAACTATCCCATGCATGTGGATATTGCGCCTGAAGCGCTGGCGTCATTAGCTGGCGATTTAAGCTAAGCGCTAACACCCAAGATTTTGACCATGCTGCGGCGATATTCCTATTGGATTTATTGCCTCACAGCCCTTGTCTGTTATGGCTTGTCGGGCATATCGCAAGCTCAAGATGCGACGTTAAAAATTGGCTCCAAGCGCTTTACTGAGTCCTACATCCTTGCCGAACTCTTGGCACAAACAGCGAAGACCAGTGGCGCTAAAACGCAGGTTCTGCAAGGACTTGGCAATACAGCCATTGTGTTTGAGGCGCTTAAATCGGGTCAGATAGATGCCTACGCGGAATACACAGGAACGATAGCTACCGAGATTTTGAAAGCCTCGCCAGATATGGCTTTGCAGTCTATCCAGGTGTTGCTGTCCAAACAAGGATTAGGTGTCGCCGTGCCACTTGGTTTTAACGACGGCTACGCGCTGGCGATGCGAGCAGTGGACGCTGATCGCCTTGGTATTCGCAGTTTGGGCGATCTCGCCAAGCATCCTGAATTGAAGCTGGGCTTATCTAACGAATTCATCGGGCGAGCTGACGGCTGGAAGGGTTTATCTGGTAAATACCAATTGAAGCAAACGCCGCTCGGGCTTGACCACGGTTTGGCCTATGCCGCTATTGAAAAAAAGCAAATCGACGTGATGGACATTTACACCACGGATGCCAAGATCAATCACTTGAAGCTACGTGTGCTGATTGATGATCAAAACTACTTTCCGCGTTACGACGCAGTCGTTTTATATCGGCTGGATGTACCGCAAAAGCATCCTGCGGCATGGGCTGCCATCAAGCAATTGGAAGGCCGTGTGAGCGAGTCTCAAATGATTGCAATGAATGCTAAGGCGGAGCTTGAGAGCCAGCCATTTGATGCCATTGCCAAACAATTTTTGACTAGCCCAGAGGCAAATCGACCTTCGGCGGAGCCAAGGCTAGTCGGGCCTGCGGGGCCGTTTATGGTGCAAGTCTGGCAACGTCTGTGGGCGGATGATTTATGGCGATTGCTGGTGCAGCACATCGTCCTTGTGATTGTGTCCGTGGGTGCGGCTTGCCTTGTTGCTGTGCCGTTGGCGATTGGCATTTATCGCCACATGCAGCTTCGCGCGCTGGTGCTGGGGACAGCCAGCGTCTTGCAAACCGTGCCATCGCTGGCGCTGCTGGTTGTCTTTATTGCCGCGCTTGGAACGATTGGTTTTTGGCCAGCATTGATGGCGCTCACGCTCTACGCTGTGCTGCCGATTTTGCGTAACACCTGCACAGGCTTGGCTGAAGTATCCAAAGGCCAGAGGAGTGCCGCACAGGCGCTGGGGATGACGGATGCGCAAAGCCTGCGCCTTGTCGAACTACCAGCCGCGATGCCTACCATCTTGGCGGGTGTGCGCACCGCAAGCGCCATTGCCATTGGCACGGCGACTATCGCAGCATTTGTGGGCGCTGGCGGACTGGGCGAGCGAATCGTGACGGGACTCGCGCTTAACGACAGCGCGCTCATGCTCGCTGGAGCTATACCTGCTGCGGCTTTGGCGTTGCTGAGTGAGTTGTTGTTTGAAGCTATTGCGGCTTGGAAGATTCGGCAGAGGCGCTAAATGCCAGCGAAGCCGAGTTCATGCAATAGCGCAATCCCGTTGTGTGTTGGGCGTTACGTGGGCCATCGTCAAACACGTGCCCGAGATGCGCACCACAGTTGGAGCAAACGGTTTCTACGCGCACCATGCCGTGTGTCACATCGCGGATTTCTTTGATCGCGTCCTCTGACGCAGTTTTTGAAAAACTTGGCCA
Source organism: Comamonadaceae bacterium (assembly GCA_025352965.1). GTDB lineage: Bacteria > Pseudomonadota > Gammaproteobacteria > Burkholderiales > Burkholderiaceae_C > JASGCK01. The sequence continues at coordinate 4,252 of JANXRP010000173.1, read as the reverse complement.
GCCACAACCCGCATCGAATTTGGTCTCAGACTCAAACAGCTTGTGACCGCAGCACATGCAGGCGTAGCTGCCACTCTCCCAGTGCTGTTCGTATTTGCCTGTAAATGGGCGCTCGGTAGCGGCATGGCGCGTGACTTGGAAGGCGACGCTCTCTGCATCTTTGGCGGCTAGTTCGGCTTGCCACTCAGAGTTTGTTTTTTGAACGGGGTAGGTCATGATTTATTTCCTCTTAGGATGAGCAACTAATTTCTAAATGCGATGCCCAATCGGGCGGGAAGCCTGCTAGGGTCTGGCAGTCCGTGTGCTCATCGAATGGTGTTTCGAGAACTTTGAGTAGTCGTGCGACCTCGCTGAAATCTTTCACTTGGGCTTTCTCAATGGCTGTTTGTGCCAGATGATTACGCAGCACAAACTTAGGATTGCTTTTTAGCATCAAATCGCTGCAAGCCACAGCTGCTCGACCTTCCCAGCCAGAAATAGCCTGCAAGCGTTGCTGGTATTGGCTTAGCCACATATCGAAGGCGGCGCGATCGACGAACATATCGCGTACGGGCTCGAAGTTGTGGCTTGCTTGCGAAGTAGATAACGTGCGCCAAAAGATGGTGTAGTCGGTACGTTCCTTGGCGAGTAGCTTGAGCACGTCTTCTATTAATACTTTGTCGTTTTCTTGCATGTCTGGCAAGCCCAACTTGACTTGCATCTTGCTTTGCAGCGCGGCTGGAAATTCGGTCTTAAATGGTTCTAAAGCCTCTAGGGCAGAAGCTTGCGCGGCATCGGCGCTGCCAGCGACTTGTTCAATCAACGGCATCAGCGCTTGCCCTAGGCAAAACAAGTTCCAGTAGGCGATGTTGGGCTGGCGGTTGTACGCGTAGCGGCCTTGCTCGTCGCTGTGGTTGCAAATGTGTGCGGGATTGAATCCATCTAAAAACTGGAAAGGGCCGTAGTCGATGGTGAGTCCGAGGATGCTCATGTTGTCTGTGTTCATCACGCCGTGGCAAAAACCAACTGCTTGCCAAGCGGCAACCATTGTGGCCGTGCGAGTCGATACGGCTGCAAGCAAGGCGGCGTATGGGTTAGCGTTTGGCTGGCACTCGGGGTAGTAGCGCTCAATGACGCAATCAGCAAGCTGTTTGAGCGGCTCGTTGTCCCCACGATAAGCAAAGTGCTCAAAGTGCCCAAAACGGATAAAGCTTGGTGCAACGCGGGTCACAACCGCTGTGGTTTCATTCGTTTCGCGCCGTGCCAACATGTCGGAGCCGACCACCGACAAGGCACGTGTGGTGGGGATGCCAAGCCCGTGCATGGCTTCGGAACACAAAAATTCGCGAATAGAGGAGCGCAGCACGGCACGTCCATCGCCCATGCGCGAGTAGGGCGTGCGTCCTGCGCCTTTGAGTTGAATCTCAAAACTGCCGTTGATAGTTTCTAGTTCGCCCAGTAAAAGCGCACGACCATCGCCAAGCTGCCCCGCCCACACACCAAATTGATGACCGCTATAGACGGAAGCCAAGCTGTGAGCGCCCTCTGGGACGGTATTGCCCGCAAAGGCTTGCAGCGCTTGGCTGCTGGCCATCCACTCTTCGCTAAGCCCCAGCTCGTTTGCCATAGCACGAGAAGTGCAGACTGAGTACGGGTCTGGCAGACCTTGCGGCGCAAGCGATGTATAGAAATTTTTGCCTAGCGTCGCAAAATGACTGACAAGCGTTTTCATTTAAATCTTTTCACTGGTATGCCGCATGGCCTCGCGCCGTGCAATCCAAATGGTGGCGGTACAAATCACCGCGCCACCAATGAGTGTGGTTTGCGAGGGAACGTCGCTAAATGCGAGCCAGCCCCAAGCGGCTGCCCAGATCAGTTCTAAAAATTTGAGTGCTTGCGTGGCGGAAATATCGGCAGAACGAAATGCTTTGGTCAGGCTGAGATGTCCGAGACTGCCCAGTGCGCCGCAAATCACAAACAGTCCCCACTGCGCTAGCGTGGGCGTTTTCCAATAAATGATGGCGAGCGGCAAGCTAAACACACTCACTGTGAGGGATTGCCAAAACACAATCACGCGGGTGGATTCGTATTTGGTGAGTGCTTTGGTAATGAGGAACGATGCCGCAAACAATGGCCCCGAGGCGAGCATCACTAGGTTGTACCAACCGCCCGTGCCGCCTAGGTGCGGACCCACCACAATCATCACGCCCGTAAAACCCAATAGAGACGCGACCCAGCGATCAACATGCATTTTTTCTTTTAAAAACCAAGCTGCACCCAGCATGATGAAGATGGGACCTACAAAACCAATGGCGGTGGTGTCGGCAATAGGGATTTTTGGCAGGGCATAAAACCACAGCATGAGGCCAACGGTATGAAATGCGCCCCGTGTGAATTGCCCGCTTACTTGCGCGGGTTTGTAAGCGGCAAGCCCGTTTTTAATCACCCAAGGCGTAAACAGCATGAGCCCCATGAAGTAGCGCAAAAACTGAGCCTGAAAAGGGTCTAGGTCTTTGGCGAGTGAGCGAACGATGGTGTTCAAACTGACGAAGAGGAAGCCTGCCAAGGCCGCCCACAGCATGGCGTGGGTCGAAGGGGGAAATCTATACATGAGGCCATTATCCAGACTAGGGCAGATACCAATGGCATGCGCTGTCATTTCTGGAACAATTGTTTTTTAATTTAAATAATTTGGAGATACCGCCATGCTAGGCCTCATGCAATCGCAACCGTTGTTAATTTCTAACTTAATTGAATTTGCCGACAGGCATCATGCTGATGGCGAGATTGTCAGTCGACGGGTGGAGGGCGATATCCATCGCTATACGTGGCACGATGTCGCGCAGCGTTCGCGTCAGGTGGGGAATGCACTGGACGCTCTCAAGTTGGGGTTTTCTAGCCGTGTGGCAACGCTGGCTTGGAATGGCTACCGCCACTTGGAACTTTATTTTGGTGTTAGCGGTACTGGCCGCGTACTGCATACGCTCAATCCGCGCTTGCACCCTGACCAAGTGGTGTGGATTGCCAACCATGCCGAAGACGAAGTGCTGTGCTTTGACATGACTTTTTTGCCGATTGTGCAAGCGGTGCACGCGCGATGCCCCATGATTAAAACGTATGTGGCGATGTGTGATGCAGACAAGCTGCCAGTGGACTCAGGTATTCCCAATTTGGTGAGTTATGAGGCGTGGATTGCAGGCCAATCTACCGTTTACGCATGGCCGCAGTTTGATGAAAACAGCGCGTCCTCTATGTGCTACACCAGCGGCACTACGGGCAACCCCAAGGCGGCGCTGTACTCGCATCGCTCTACCACGCTGCACGCTTATGCTGCGGCTTTGCCAGATGTGATGTGCATATCAGCTCGCGATTCGATTCTTCCTGTCGTGCCCATGTTCCACGTTAATGCTTGGGGCATTCCTTATAGCGCGGCGCTAACGGGTGCAAAGCTCGTGTTCCCTGGCCCTGCGATGGATGGTAAGTCGGTGTATGACCTTATGGAAGCGGAGCGCGTGACGTATTCGGCTGGCGTACCAACGGTGTGGCAAATGATGCTGGCGCACATGAAAGCGAATAACCTTCAGTTCAGCACCATGACACGCACCGTGATTGGCGGCTCGGCTTGTCCGCCCGCCATGATTAAAGCCTTTAGCGACGACTACGGTGTGGATGTCTTGCACGCATGGGGTATGACTGAAATGTCGCCACTGGGGACGCTGTGTACGCTAAAAAATAAACAGCTCGCATTGCCGGCGGATGCCCAAATGCAAATACGGCTTAAGCAAGGACGTGCCATTTATGGCGTGGATATGAAGATAGTGGATGAGGCGGGCGCGGAGTTGCCTTGGGATGGTAAATCGTCAGGCGACTTGCTGGTTAAAGGGCCGTGGGTGGTGGCGGAGTACTTTAAGCAAAGTGAAATTGAGGGTGGGCAGAAAAGTCCACTCGTTAATGGCTGGTTTCCAACGGGTGACGTGGCAACCATTGATGTGGATGGCTTCTTGCAAATCACCGACCGCAGTAAGGACGTGATTAAGTCGGGCGGCGAGTGGATTAGCTCGATTGATGTCGAGAACATCGCCATGGCGCATCCGGCAGTCATGATGGCCGCGTGCATTGGTATGCCACACCCTAAGTGGGACGAGCGCCCCATCATCGCCGTGGTGAAAAAGCCAGACGCAACGGTCTCGCGCGACGAGTTGATTCAATTCTTTGATGGCAAAACCGCCAAGTGGCAAATCCCAGATGACGTGGTGTTTGTGGATGCGATACC
>JANXRP010000168.1 GCA_025352965.1 Comamonadaceae bacterium | reverse complement strand
CTGCACGGTGTGTGCTGCTTTTTTGGCCGTGCTTGGTTTGCACAAATACATGCCCTTGATGATTTGCTCTTCCGTTCCAGGAATGAGTCCAGGCATGGCGTAGTTTTCATTCAAAAGCGTGATGTAGTAGTACACGTTATCTTGCTTCTCGACCATACGCTTGAGGCCATGGTGCAAGATCACGCCAACTTCGTGCGCAAAGGTTGGGTCATACGACAAGCAGTTCGGAATGGTGTTCGCCATGATGTGGCTGTGACCGTCTTCGTGCTGCAAGCCCTCGCCATTTAGCGTGGTGCGTCCCGATGTGCCACCCAGCAAGAAGCCACGGGCTTGCATGTCGCCAGCCGCCCAAGCCAAGTCACCAATACGTTGAAAACCAAACATCGAGTAATACACATAGAACGGCACCATGATGCGGTTGCTGGTGGAGTAGCTGGTCGCAGCCGCAATCCAAGAGCTCATGCCGCCCGCTTCGTTAATACCCTCTTGCAAGATTTGACCCGCTTTGTCTTCGCGGTAATACATCACCTGCTCTTTATCAACGGGCGTGTAATTCTGGCCAGCGGGGTTGTAAATACCGATTTGGCGGAACAGGCCTTCCATACCAAAGGTACGCGCCTCGTCCACCAGGATAGGTACGATGCGTGGACCGAGTGCTTGGTCGCGCAGCAGTTGCGTGAGGAAGCGAACATAAGCCTGCGTGGTCGAAATTTCGCGCCCTTCGGCAGTCGCTTCCATGACACTTTTAAAGGTATCCAGCGCTGGCACGGTAAAGCTCTCGTCGGCTTTGGTGCGGCGATGCGGCAAATAACCACCTAAGGCTTTGCGACGCTCGTGCAGATATTTCATTTCTGGGGTGTCGTCTGCAGGCTTGTAAAACGGCAACTCGGCTAACTGACTATCAGGGATAGGAATGTTGAAGCGATCACGAAAGGTTTTGATATCTTCGTCCGATAGTTTTTTGGTTTGGTGAACGTTGTTTTTACCTTCGCCAATTTTGCCCATGCCAAAACCTTTGACGGTTTTGATAAGCAGCACGGTTGGCTCGCCCTTGTGATTAACGGCTTTATGGAAAGACGCGTACACCTTTTGCGCATCGTGTCCGCCTCGCTTTAAATTCCAAATTTCATCGTCCGTCATGTGCGCAACCATCTCGGCGGTACGCGGGTCGCGACCAAAGAAATGCTTGCGCACATAGGCGCCATCGTTCGCTTTAAAGGCTTGATAGTCGCCGTCTAGCGTATCCATCATCAGCTTGCGTAGTGCGCCATCTTTGTCGCGTGCCAAAAGGCCGTCCCAACCGCTGCCCCACAAGAGTTTGATGACGTTCCAGCCTGCACCGCGGAACTCACCCTCAAGTTCTTGCACGATCTTGCCGTTGCCACGAACAGGGCCATCTAAACGCTGCAAGTTGCAATTGATAACGAAGATCAAGTTATCTAAGTTTTCACGTGCGGCTAGACCAATCGCACCTAGGGATTCGACCTCGTCCATTTCGCCATCACCGCAGAAAACCCAGACCTTGCGATTTTCGGTATTGGCAATGCCGCGTGCATGGAGGTACTTTAAAAAGCGCGCTTGATAAATCGCCATCAAGGGGCCAAGACCCATAGACACGGTAGGGAACTGCCAGAATTCGGGCATCAGTTTGGGGTGTGGATAGCTAGACAAACCTTTGCCATCGACTTCTTGGCGGAAGTTAAGGAGTTGCTCTTCGGAGAGACGGCCTTCTAAAAAAGCTCGTGCATAAACGCCTGGCGAGACGTGGCCTTGGATGTAGATGCAATCGCCGCCATGCTCTTTGCCAGCTTCATTGTTTTCAGCATGCCAAAAATGATTGAAGCCCGCGCCAAACATATTGGCCAGCGATGCGAACGAACCAATGTGTCCACCCAAATCGCCACCGTCTTCCGGGTTGTGGCGATTAGCCTTGACCACCATGGCCATCGCGTTCCAGCGCATGTAGGCACGCAGCCGCTCTTCGATTTCGGCATTGCCTGGGTTACGTGCTTCGTCTTGAGTTTCGATGGTGTTGACGTAACCTGTCGTTGCAGAGAAAGGCATGTCAATGCCCTCTTGGCGCGCTTGCTCAAGTAACTGCTCGAGTAAGTAATGCGCTCGTTCACGGCCACCATCATTAGTCGGGGCGCTGGCAATGACAGCGCGTAGCGCGTCAATCCATTCACGGGTTTCTTGTTTATCTGAATCAGCCAGTTGGCTATGGGTCTCTGCTACTTGTGTCATGCTGAAATACTCCTTTAATAATTGATGAAAGAAGTATGCCATATGTTTTTTAATTGCCATAATATGAATATGTATTTCATATTATGAATTATCTAAACAAGACAAAAACGACTTCTCCCCTACACTCTAACGCCTATGGCATTCACATTTCCGTCAGTTACTTATTTTTGGCGCCCGGAGTGGCGAACTTGGTGGCGCAAACAATCACCCGTTCGACAAGATCGTTACGCCATGATTGCCCCCGTAGCGACGGTGATGTTATTTTTGGCCGTGGTTTTTTTAACCATTGGCTATTTGCGTGTCGAAGAAGCTGATCGCGAACGCGAGAGCATTAAACGCGATGTTGATTACACGCAAAGTCAATTGCGTGAGCGTCTGCAAGACCGCAAGGAACAGGTGCTGCAGATAGCTAGAAGCATTGGGCGTGGCCTTGTCGATCAAGCTGAGTTTTTGGGGCAATCGGAAACACTGGTCAGCACAACGCCAGAGATGATGGCCATGATCTGGGTGGACGGCGCGGGGAAATTTCGCTCGGCTTATCTGACAACAGGTGCTTACACCATGGATTGGTCGAAGTCCTCTAGGATTGGCAACGATAGCGATACCGCTGAACTCTATCGGCGTGTGCAGCTAGAGCGTCAGCCGTTGTACTCCGATCCCTACTTTAGTTCAGATGGTCGAGGTTTGATTCAACTGCAAGCACCTATTCTTGGCGCTAGCAATCGGTTTTTAGGTGTGTTGATTGCAGAGTTATCGCTTGAAAGTTTGCTACAAAACGGTGTGCCTGCTGATATTAGTAAAAAATATGGCGCCGCCTTCACAGGGCCTGAGCGCCAACGTCTGGCGGGTCCGCTGACACCCCAGTCATCGCTGGCAAGCGGATCGCTATCATGGCTCACAGGCATTGGGGCAAAGCACGAATACGCATCTGATTTTGAACTCAATGAAGGCGACCGCACACCTACCGAGGGCGATAGCGCACTTCAATTGGTTTTACAGGGCTATCGCACTTCGCAAGGTTTTACGGGTAGTGCTTTGCGGCTACTAGTAGTCGCACTCAGCTTGCTAACCATTTGGATGCTAATCGCCAATTGGCGACACACGAGGCGGCGCCTGCGCACGCAAGACGCATTACTGGCTGAGACCAACTTTCGGCGTGCCATGGAGAACTCGATGCCCACTGGCATGCGCGCACTGGATTTAGAAGGCCGCATCACCTACGTGAACGCTGCGTTTTGCCAAATGACACAGTGGCGCGAAGCTGACTTGGTCGCCACGCTACCGCCCTATGTGTATTGGCCACCCGAGGACACCGCCAAGCTGCATCTTGTTTTAAAACAAGAGCTAAGCGGTGAGAGCAGTGCAGGCGGTGTCGAGATGCAGGTGCTAAGGCGCAATGGCACTCGCTTTGCTGCGCGCATGTACGTATCCCCTTTAGTAGATGCACGCGGCAAACAAACAGGCTGGATGGCATCGATGACGGACATTACTGAGCCCACACGTATTCGCAAAGAATTAGGCGCTTCTTACGAGCGCTTTACAACCATTTTGGAAGGATTAGATGCGTCCATTTCGGTCTCCACTATGGGCAGCAAACAACTCTTATTTGCTAACAAAACTTATCGCGATTGGTTTGGGGAAGAGTCGCACGACCAGCCCGCTTTTGTGGACACCATGCTGGCTAGTAGCTCCGATCAGCATGCATTAGATGACGCAAATGATGAGGTGGACGCACTAGCAGGATTGCCGCTATTCGACGTTGAGGATGCACCTAGTGAAAGCAAAGAAATTTTCTTAGAGGCCACAGCCAGTAAGGCTTCGCGCTGGTTGGAGGTACGTGTTCGCTATCTCAACTGGGTAGATGGTCACTTGGCTCAGATGGTGATTGCCAGCGATATCACCGCGCGTAAAAACGCAGAAGCTTTAGCCCAAGAGCAAGCCGCACGGGCGCAAGCAGCCAGCCGCTTGATTACGATGGGCGAGATGGCCTCTAGCGTGGCACATGAGCTAAATCAACCGCTAGCAGCCATTAGCAACTATTGCAGCGGTATGGTCAGCCGTATTCACAATCATCAAATCAACAACGATGAGCTTTTGATTGCGATTGAAAAAACAGCCAAGCAAGCACATCGTGCTGGACAAATTATTCAGCGCATCCGAAGCTTTGTGAAACGCAGTGAGCCCAACCGCACGCCTAACGATATGGTGACGATGGTGAACGAAGCCATCGAACTGGTGGGCATTGATGTGCAGCGAAGACGGGTGCAGTTAACACATCACGTGGCCTTCAATCTGCCAAGCCTCATGGTGGATCCGATTTTAATTGAGCAAGTCATTGTCAATCTCATCAAAAATGCCGCTGAAGCCATTGACGTTGAGGGTGAGTTTTCCCCAAAAGATATGGCCCGGCGACAGATTAAAGTACGCGTCGTTCGCAAAGCCCAATTGCAAAATAATGAGGCGCAAGATGGCATTGAATGCAGCATCGAAGACACGGGGAAAGGCGTGCCGCCCGAAGTGCTAAAACGCATTTTTGACGCGTTCTACACCACCAAGCTAGAAGGTATGGGCATTGGACTTAATTTATGCCGATCCATCATCGAATCGCACCAAGGTCGCCTCACGGCTGAGAACATCTACAATGGAATGAGTATGAGCGAGACCAAAGCTATCGTAGGATGCCGCTTTAGTTTTTGGCTCCCACTGCCAGCACTCCATCAGTTATCACCCCAACCAAAGATTAATCATGAGTTTGATTCCTAAAAAAGGCACTGTTTTTGTTGTTGACGATGACGAGGCCGTACGTGACTCGCTGCAATGGCTATTAGAAGGTAAAGATTACCGTGTGCGTTGCTACGACTCTGCCGAAAATTTTTTGGCTAGGTACGATGCACGTGAGGTGGCCTGCTTGATCGTTGATATTCGTATGACGGGCATGTCTGGGCTTGAGCTACAAGATCGCCTTATCGAACAACAATCCCCTCTGCCGATTGTCTTTATCACAGGTCATGGTGATGTACCCATGGCTGTGACGTCCATGAAAAAAGGAGCGATGGATTTCATTCAAAAACCGTTTGACGAAGCCGCGCTTGTTACTTTGATTGAACGAATGTTGGAACACGCGAAAACGTCCTTTGCTGCGGCTCAGGCCAGCGCAAGCCGAGATGCACTGCTTGGCAAATTGACCTCCCGTGAGGCGCAGGTTTTAGAACGCATTGTGGCAGGGCGACTGAACAAACAGATCGCTGACGATCTGGGTATCAGTATCAAAACGGTAGAAGCGCACCGCGCCAACATCATGGAAAAGCTCAGCGCCAATACGGTTGCAGACCTCCTCAAAATTGCACTTAAAAATTAATGTCAGCACAGCTCATTGATGGCAACGCACTTGCCGCACAAATCAAAGCAGAAGTCACCGCAGAAGTCGCCGCACTCAAAACACGCGGTATTCATCCAGGCCTCGCAGTTGTGCTGGTAGGCGACGACCCAGCCAGTCAGGTCTATGTGAGCCACAAAGTCAAAGACAGCGAGCAAGTTGGCATTCATTCGGTGCTAGAGCGCATGGAAGCGACTACATCCGAAGTTGCACTACTCGCAAAAGTAGAGGCACTGAATAACGACCCCAGCATCCACGGCATCTTGGTGCAAATGCCGCTACCCAAACACATCGATAGCCAAAAAGTCATCGCAGCCATCAATCCTGCCAAAGACGTAGACGGATTCCACGTGGTCAACGCAGGCGCACTAGCCGTGGGCTTGCCAGGCTTTTGGCCTTGCACACCGCATGGCGCGATGAAGATGATTGAGTCCATCGGGATGAATCTACGCGGCAAACACGCCGTCGTCATCGGACGCAGCAACATCGTGGGTAAACCCATGGCGCAGATGCTGCTCAATCAAAGCGCCACAGTCACCATCTGCCACAGCGCAACGCTCAATTTAAAGGAGATTTGCCTCTGCGCTGATGTCATTGTGGCGGCGGTAGGCAAACAAAATGTCGTCACAAAAGACATGGTCAAAGCTGGCGCAGTGGTCATCGATGTCGGCATGAACCGAAACAGCCAAGGCAAGCTGTGCGGTGACGTTGATTTTGGAGCCGTGCGCGAGGTTGCGGGTTTCATCACACCCGTCCCTGGCGGCGTGGGGCCGATGACACGAGCGCTACTGCTGGTCAATACCCTGAAGGCTGCAGGCGCTTAAACAGGTGGCTGACTAGAACCCAGTCCTAGTGTTCTTTGCATCAAAACTAAATCTAACCAGCGCTCCTGTTTCCAGCCGGCGCCTTCAATCAGCCCCGCTGGTGTAAATCCAAGCGCTTTGTGCAGTCCAATCGACGCAAGGTTTTCGCTGCCACCAATCACCGCCATGACTTTACGGATGCCCAGTCGCTCTAGCTGCGTTAGCAGCTCGGCTAACAACAGTTTGCCAAGTCCTTTTCCTGCGGCATCACGATGTAAATAAATAGAATTTTCGGCTGAAAAGCGATAGGCGGCACGCGGCTTGAACCAATTGGCGTAGGCAAAGCCCATCACCTCACTTTGATCTGCTTTGCCTTGCGTGATGACCAAATACGGCAATTTTTTTGCAAGCACATCCTGCCTGCGCGTAGCCATGTCCTGCTCACTTGGGGCTTCTGTTTCAAAAGTGGCAGTGCTGTGCAGCACAAAATGGGCATAAATAGCCGTAATTTCAGGCATATCTTGAGCTGTACTGGAGCGGATACGAATCATAGAGTCTTGTGCAAGTTATAATAGAAGGCTTTGCAGCGTATCGCTGGCCGGGTGGCTATGTCGTGTGTCTCAGACGATGCAAAGAATTATCCACCCATAGCGCCTCAGTTTTCATCTCAGATTTTTATCTGAGGCTCAATTTTTCAAGGAATTATTATGGTCGTCATTCGACTTTCTCGCGGCGGTTCTAAAGGTCGTCCTTTCTTCAATATCGTCGTTGCCGACAAGCGCGAGCGCCGTGATGGCCGCTTTATCGAGCGTCTGGGTTTTCACAACCCTAGCGCAGCAGCGACTGAAGAAGGCACACGTATCAACACCGAGCGTTTGACTTACTGGCGCGGCGTTGGTGCACAAGTGTCGCCAACCGTTGAGCGTTTGGTTAAGCAAACTGCTGCTAAAGCAGCGTAATTAAGCCCCATGCCTTTGATGCTGGATGCGGCAACGCTGCCGCAAGACGCAATCGAGGTTGGGCGAATAGGAGACGCTTGGGGCGTTAAAGGTTGGATGAAAATCCATTCTTTTAACAGTGACCCCCAAGCGTTTTTTTCGTCTAAACGTTGGTATTTGCAAGTCCCCGAGCCTCGGGCTGGCGTTCGCATCAATTTTGAAGCGTTCAAGGGCACTGTGCTGTTTAAGGTTCTGGAAGCCAAAGAGCATTCCAATGGTGTGGTTGCCACTTCGCTTGAAGTTGTGGATCGCACAGCAGCGGAATCGCTGAAAGGTGCCCGAATCTTTATTCCTCGCTCCAGCTTCCCTACTCCAGCCAAAGATGAGTTTTATTGGGTAGATTTGCTTGGGCACACCGTCATCAACCGCGAAGGCGTAGAGCTTGGTAAGGTCGAAGACATGCACTCCACAGGTGCTAACACTGTCATCATTTTGGGCAAAATAATGATTCCTTTTGTGAGTGTGTATATCGACTCGGTCGATCACGCCACAAAAACCATCCGTGTTGATTGGCAAGCGGATTATTTAGATTAATTTTGTATTGTTGAAAGTTTGAACCATGAGTTTGAAATGCGGCATCGTCGGCCTACCTAACGTCGGTAAATCCACCCTCTTTAACGCACTCACCAAATCTGGCATTGCGGCAGAGAACTATCCGTTTTGTACGATTGAGCCCAATGTTGGCATCGTCGAACTACCTGATCCGCGCCTACAGCAATTGGCACAAATCATCACACCCGAGCGCATCGTGCCAGCGATTGTTGAATTTGTCGATATAGCAGGATTGGTAGCAGGTGCGAGCACTGGCGAAGGCCTTGGTAACAAATTCCTCGCACACATCCGTGAAACTGACGCCATCGTGAACGTGGTTCGCTGCTTCGAGGATGACAATATCATCCACGTGGCTGGCAAAGTCGATCCAATCTCGGACATTGAAGTCATTAACACCGAGCTCGCACTGGCCGACTTGGGCGTGGTGGAAAAAGCGCTGCACCGCTTCCAAAAGTTATCACGTGCAGGCGACAAAGATGCTGCCAAGATGGTCGTCATTTTGGAGCGCATTACACCTCAGCTGAACGAAGCCACGCCCGTCCGAGCCATGGGACTCAGCGATGATGACTTAGCGCTCTTAAAACCACTGTGTTTGATTACGGCTAAACCAGCTATGTTTGTAGGCAATGTCAGTGATACGGGTTTTACCAACAATCCCCTGCTAGACAAACTTAAAGAATACGCAGCCAAGCAACAAGCACCCGTCGTGGCTATTTGCGCCGCTATTGAAGCTGAAATATCAGAACTGTCTGACGAAGACAAACAAGTCTTTTTAGACGACATGGGCATGGCTGAGCCAGGCCTTGATCGCTTAATTAGAGCGGGCTTCAACCTACTTGGCCTACAAACCTATTTCACCGCTGGTGTCAAAGAAGTGCGAGCATGGACGGTTGCCGTGGGCGCTACAGGGCCACAAGCGGCGGGCGTGATCCACACTGACTTTGAGCGCGGCTACATCCGCGCACAAACCATTGCCTTTGATGATTTCATTCAGTTCAAAGGCGAGCAAGGCGCCAAAGAGGCGGGTAAGATGCGCGCTGAGGGTAAAGATTACATCGTCAAAGATGGCGATGTTATGAATTTTTTGTTTAACGTTTAAAACAAGGATGCCGCCGTGAATGCCTTAAAAAAACTACTGACCGTTACTCTTTTATTAAGCTCATTAAGCACGGCAATGGCAGTCGAACTAGCGGGCGTTAAGGTCGAAGAGAGCATGAGCTTAAAAGGTAACCCGCTCATTTTGAACGGCGCAGGCATTCGCTACAAGGCCATCTTTAAAGTTTATGTCGCATCACTATACCTAGGCAAAAAGGCATCCACACCCGAAGAGGTGCTTGCGCAGCCTGGTGCTAAGCACATGAGCGTCACGATGCTTAGAAACATTGATGCCAATGAGCTTGGCAAACTATTTTCGCGTGGTATGGAAGATAACATGCCTAAAGCCGAATTTGCAAAAGTCATTCCGAGCGTGCTGCGAATGAGCCAGATGTTTAGTGACTATAAAAATCTTAAAACAGGTGACAGTTTTACGATTGATTGGCTGCCAGGCGTGGGGACAATCATCAGCATAAAAGGCAAGCCTTATGGCGAGCCTTTTAAAGAGCCAGAATTTTTTAACGCTTTGCTTCGCATTTGGTTGGGTCCCAATCCACCAGATTGGAAACTCAAAGACGCCTTGCTTGGCAAAGCTGCATAAAGGAGAGCGACTATGGACACGACTTCGCGCATTGAGGCGGCTAACACCTTCGCAGAGTTTTATCCACTCTACCTTGCCGAGCACAGCAACCGTATGTGCCGTCGTCTGCACTTTGTGGGTTCGACAGCCGCACTAGGTTGTCTCATCGTGATGGTAATGACGCGCCAGCCGATTTATCTTGCCTACGGCCTTTTGGCTGGCTATGGCTGCGCATGGGTAGGACATTTCTTTTTTGAAAAAAATAAACCTGCGTCATTCAAACGTCCCCTCTACAGCTTCATGGGCGACTGGGTCATGTACCGAGACATCTGGACGCGCAAAGTCTCACTTGACTAGTAAAACACCTAGCGCGAATGGCAAACTTGCCATCCCAAGCAAGGTCGACAGTGTGACCAGCGCCGCCACATAGCCTCCGTTGTAGCCCATTCTGGCCGCCAACACGTAGGCGCTAGATGCGGTGGGCATCGCGCTAAAGGCCAATAAAACCATGGCCTGTAGGCCATTCAAACCAAACAGCAGAATTAATCCACTGGCAATTAATGGCGTGACTAAGTGCCGTATACCAAGCACACCCATTGAAAGCACAGGCGTTTGCCCTAGCTTTTGAAGCTGCATCCCAGCACCTGCCGCCATCAATCCTAGCGCCAATGCGGCCTGCCCTACCCGTGTAACCGTCAGCTCGCCCCATGCGGGTATGGCAAACCCCGCCACATTAGCCAGCAAGCCGCTAGCCGTCGCAATAACGAGTGGATTAGTCGCCAGAACTCGCCAAAAAGGTTGACTGGCCGCGTGACTGTTGCGCACCATCAGCCAGACAGCTGCAGCATTGCATAGCGGCACAGAAACGCCCATGAGCAAAGCCATCAACTGCAAGCCAGGCACGCCTCCAAGGCGCTCACTCACCGCTAAAGCAATATAAGAGTTAAAACGAAATGCAACCTGTGCAGCGCCAGCATGTTCACGCTTGTCCATGCGCGGCAGCCAAGCGAGTGCAAAGCTCATAGCAATCGCACTCAGAATTAACACGATTGCGCAAGCAATAAATTGACTAGAGGCTGCAAAATCAAGGGGTCTGCGCACAATCGAGTGAAACAGCAGAACTGGAAACAAAAAGAAATAAACCAAGCTGTCCACTTGCTGCCACACTGTGCGATTAAGTTGGGTATAGCGGCAAACCAAATAGCCGCACAAAATCAAAGAAAAATCAGGGATAAGCAGTTGCGCGTAGTTCATATTGTGAGCATAACTGACAACAAAAAGCCCTGAATACGGATGCATTCAGGGCTTTCAATTTTGGCTCCTCGACCTGGGCTCGAACCAGGGACCTACGGATTAACAGTCCGGCGCTCTACCAACTGAGCTATCGAGGAACAAGCCCATGATTATAGCAAGATATGATCAATCAATGCAACAGAAAAACTACATCCGAATTTTAAGTATCGCGGGATCAGATAGCGGTGGCGGGGCAGGCATCCAGGCGGACCTCAAAACCATAGCAGCGCTTGGCTGTTATGGCATGACCGCCATCACCGCGATCACGGCGCAAAACACATGTGGCGTGACGGGTATTCAAGCCGTGACGCCCGATATGCTGGCTGCACAAATCAAAGCGGTCGTGGCCGACATCGGTGTGGATGCCGTGAAGATTGGCATGCTACACGACCCCGAGGTGGTGCATGTGGTGGCAGAGGCCATCAAAGAGTACAAACTCACACGCGTGGTGCTTGATCCTGTGATGGTGGCAACGAGCGGCGACGCGCTGATTGCGCCTCCTACTATCGCCGTGTTGGTGAAAGAGCTATTTCCATTGGTCAGCGTCATCACACCTAATTTAGATGAAGCCTCGCTGCTCTTGCAGCGCCCCTTGACATTGCGTTCCGATCTAGATCCTGCAGCACAAGACCTTTGCAAAATGGGCGCAAAAGCGGTGCTTGTTAAGGGAGGGCATTTGGCTGGCGATAAAGTGACGGATGTCCTGCTCAGTGAAGGAGTTCTACAAAGCTTTTCCAGTACACGTATGAGTAGCCAAAACACACATGGCACAGGCTGCACCCTATCGTCAGCCATCGCATGCTATTTAGGAATGGGCTATCCGCTTGCCAAAGCCGTTGCGACTGCGCGAAGCTATATCCTGCAAGCGATTGCGGCAGGAGCAAACGTCAAAACAGGTACAGGCCACGGCCCTTTAAACCATGGCTTTGCACCTGTTGCCATGCAACTTATTTAACGAATTTTCGGTAAACCGTTGTCAAACCTAGTGTGAACAGCAATGCTGGAATTGATTGACCAAAATCAGGATACAACTTAGGCGCAAAGTACGACGCTGCAATGCCAAGCAGCCAAATCACAGCTAGCGGTGCATGTACACGAGTCTCGGTTGCTTTGCCATCTCCACAAAGCCACGCCACAATCACGCCAAACAGCGGCACAAAGATCGAACTAAGGATCAAGAGGAACGGTTCTAAACTATGCATATCCAGCACCATGGCTGCCGCAATCGCAACTACCGCAACCACTTTGCCCCACGTTGGCACGCTACGCTTGGCGGACAAATGATTCAGCGACACCGCACCTGAATGCACATCGCCATACGCGTTATCAAGTTCGTCCACCAAAATGAGTCCGAGTGCGATGAGTCCAAATTGTGCGAGTAAAAGCGTCGTCACCAAATCCGCACCTGGTGCAGAAGTACTCACCACTAAAACGCCAAGACCATAACACCAGATATTGGCAATGGCGTAACCCATCCAAGTCCCGCGCATCGCATTGCGCGAGCCGTTGGATTCTTTTCCATAGCGAGCGTAGTCGGCAACTAAAGGCAGCCACGACACTGGCATGGCCATCACCAAATCGATAGCGGCAATAGTGCTCATGCCGCCCTTGCCTTCTTGGTTCCAAAACGCGATAAACCCGCCTGCACTGCTGTTAGCTTGCACGACAAATTGAACGGTCAACCAAAGCAGCGACAGCACCACCAATGGCAGGCCATAGCGCCCAATAAACTTGCGCACCAGTTGAATCATTGAGCCCGCAGCCAGTAAATACAGCAGACCACCAAACACCAGTGTTGCAGCGTAGGGAATCCACGAAGCTTTGATGCCTGTCGCCTGCGCGAGCATAGCGGTCACGCCATCGCGCATGATGACGAGCTCAAACGCCGTCCAACCGAGCAGCTGCACGATGTTTAAAGCAATAGGCAACTTGGCAAAACCAGAACCCAACGTTTGCTGGATTAAACCCGAGCTAGAGAGACCACGATCTGCGCCCAACTGTGCCACATAAGCCAAAAATCCTGCGCCCACAATAGAGCCAATCACGATCGCGAGCATCGCTTGCTGCGTACCAACAGCAGGAGTCAGATAAGCCCCGACTTGCATAACCAACAAACCAACGCCAAGGCTAAACCACAGCGCCGCATGGTCGGAAAAGCCAAACACACGGTCCGCGCTTGGTATGGATTGAATATGGTTGTTATGCGACATAACTGACTCCTTTAGTGAATTTTTATTGTAAGTAGCGTTTATACTTGCCATCGCTCCGGGGTGCCGTCGTGTAGAAATGCACAAAGGCTGAGATGGATGAAATCCAAACCCGTGAACTTGAATCGGTTCGTACCGACGTAAGAAGAGCTGTCAGGCCAAACCTGTCGGAGCACCCCCCTCAATCTTTTTGATAGGAATGGACCCGATGAGCACCTTGACCACCCAACCAGACACCTTGGATAAATTGCTTGCCTTGACGCGCGAGCCTTTTCCCGCCTCGACCAAAATTCACATCGCAGGCGAACAGCACAAAGACATCCGTGTGCCGATGCGCGAAGTGCTGCTGACCAACGGCGAACAAGTCACGATTTATGACACTTCTGGGCCTTACACCGACCCCACCGCCAAAATAGATGTCCGCAAAGGCTTGCCAGATGTGCGCGGTAGCTGGATCAACCAACGCGGCGACACCGAACAATACGAAGGCCGCATCCGCCAATCCATTGACGATGGCCTGCGCCGTGCATTAGACGCGAACGACCCCGAAGCGGCTCGGATCGAAACGCTTCGCGCCGAAGCCGCCGCCTTGCAGCGCCCACCACGCCGCGCTAAGAGTGGCATGAACGTGAGCCAAATGCATTACGCCCGTCGCGGCATCATTACGCCTGAAATGGAATACGTAGCCATTCGCGAAAACGCCAATTCCGCATGGGCAGCCGAATATTTGGGCGACACAGAGAAAAACAATCGCCTGCGCGGCAACCCAATGGGCGCAATTCTCCCAGCCATCATGACACCTGAGTTTGTGCGCTCCGAGATTGCCCGTGGCCGTGCCATCATCCCCGCCAATATCAACCACACCGAGCTAGAGCCGCAAGCGATTGGGCGCAACTTCCGCGTCAAGATTAACGCCAACATTGGTAACTCTGCGGTCACATCCAGCATCGAAGAAGAAGTGGAGAAATTAGTGTGGGCGATCCGCTGGGGCGCGGACAACGTGATGGATTTGTCCACAGGCAAAAACATCCACACCACACGCGACTGGATCGTGCGCAACTCGCCTGTGCCGATTGGTACGGTGCCGATTTATCAAGCCTTAGAAAAAGTCGGCGGCGTGGCCGAAGACCTCACCTGGGAAATCTTTAGAGATACTTTGATTGAGCAAGCTGAGCAAGGCGTGGACTATTTCACCATCCACGCGGGACTGCGCTTGCCGTTTGTACCGATGACCGCCAAACGCCGCACAGGCATTGTGTCGCGCGGTGGCTCGATCATGGCGAAGTGGTGTATTTCGCATCACAAAGAGAGTTTTTTATACGAGCACTTCGAAGACATTTGCGACATCATGAAGCAATACGACGTGAGCTTTAGCTTGGGCGATGGTCTGCGTCCAGGCTCCGCCGCCGATGCCAATGACGAAGCGCAATTTGCAGAACTACGCACCCTAGGCGAACTCACGCAAGTGGCATGGAAACACGATGTGCAAACCATGATTGAAGGCCCAGGTCACGTGCCAATGCACATGATTCAAGCCAATATGACGGAGCAGCTGAGCACTTGCCATGAAGCGCCGTTCTATACGCTGGGGCCTCTGACCATTGATGTGTCGCCTGGCTACGACCACATTGCCAGCGCCATTGGTGCGGCCATGATTGGCTGGATGGGCACGGCGATGCTGTGCTACGTGACGCCCAAAGAGCATCTCGGGCTGCCCAACCGTGACGACGTGAAGCAAGGCATCATTGCCTACAAGATTGCGGCGCACGCGGCTGATGTGGCCAAAGGTCACCCGACGGCTAGAGCACGTGACGAAGCGCTGTCTAAAGCACGGTTCGAGTTCCGCTGGCAAGATCAGTTCAACTTGGCACTGGATCCCGACACTGCCAAAGATTTTCACGACGAGACGCTACCTAAAGACTCGGCCAAAGTGGCACATTTTTGCTCGATGTGTGGCCCTAAGTTTTGCTCGATGAAAATTTCGCAAGAAGTACGGGACTACGCGGCGATTGAAGAGGGCATGAAGGAAAAAAGTGCCGAGTTCAAAGCCCAAGGCAGCGAAATCTACATTCCTATCCACGCGGTGTC
>JANXRP010000063.1 GCA_025352965.1 Comamonadaceae bacterium | reverse complement strand
GGCGAACTTCGCGCGACAGGCGATGTGCTGGTCGATCAGCTGCAATTGATGCGGCGCACAGGGTTTAGTACGGCCGTGTTGCGTGATGGACAAAGCATCGATGCGGCCAAGCGCATGCTGGCGCTGTTTAGCGATTTTTATCAAGGTGATGTGCTGCAAGCCACGCCACACTTTGCTCGCGAGGTGGCATAGATGGCAAGCCTTACTGCGGTTGGCCTGCAGGCCAATGCCTCAAAAAGTTTCGCTGAAAAACTGGCAAACACGAAAACTGTGCTGAAAGAGGCTTTGCTGGCGCACTCACGCATCACGCAAGCGTCTAGCCTTGGCGCAGAAGATGTTGTGATTACGCATCTGCTGGAGTCACTTAAAGCTGAACTGGGTTTAGCTAGATTTCCAGCCGATGTGTTTGTACTCAATACAGGCAAGCTTCATGTTGAAACCTTGGCTTTACTTGCAAACTCGCAGGCTACCTCCACATTGACTTGGCGCGTGTTTGAGCCTGTGCAAGAGCAAGCAATTCAGTTCGTCAAAACGAGGGGTGAACTTGCCATGCGCGAGTCGCTTGATCTACGCAAAGCCTGCTGCCACATTCGCAAAGTCGAACCACTAGGACGTGCGCTAGATGGCTATTCGGCGTGGATGACGGGGATGCGAGCTGAGCAATCCGCGGCACGTGCCAATGTTCATGCTGTGGATACGACGGACGCCAAAATCACCAAATACAACCCGCTAGTCGATTGGACTTGGGGTGATGTGTTGCACTACATCGTTGAAAACAATGTCCCCTACAACGCACTACACGACAAGTTTTATCCCAGCATTGGCTGCGAGCCTTGCACCCGCGCCGTGAGCCTTGGCGAAGACTTTAGGGCTGGGCGTTGGTGGTGGGAAAACGCCGATGGCGTAAGCGCCAAAGAGTGCGGCTTGCACGTGAAAGCATAAAAATAAAAAATAATATGAGTGAAGCTAAATTCAATAACTCCTTAAACAATTCCCATCTTGACGCGCTAGAAGAAGAAACCATCTTCATTCTGCGCGAAGTCGCTGCCGTGTTTGAGCGTCCGACGCTTTTGTTTTCGGGCGGTAAGGATTCTCTCGTATTACTCAAGTGTGCCGAAAAAGCCTTTGGTTCCAAATCGAGCGGTGGCGGATTGCCGTATCCGCTTTTGATGATTGATACGGGTCATAACTACAAAGAGGTGACGGATTTTCGTGATTCGCGCGCAGAAGAATTGGGTGCAAAACTCATCGTCCGCAGCGTGGAAGACTCGATGGCGCGTGGCACGGTGCGCCTTCGCACACCAGACGAGCCGCGCAACGCGCATCAATCGGTGACGCTCTTGGAAGCGATTGAAGAGTTCCGTTTTGATGCTTTGATTGGTGGTGCACGGCGCGATGAAGAGAAGGCGCGCGCCAAAGAGCGTATCTTTAGCCACCGCGATAGTTTCGGTCAGTGGCAACCTAAAAACCAACGCCCCGAGCTGTGGAATTTGTTTAACACGCGGCACGCGCCTGACGAGCATTTCCGTGTTTTCCCCATCTCCAATTGGACTGAACTCGACATCTGGCAATACATTGATCGCGAAAACATCGCGCTGCCCAGCATTTACTACACGCATAAACGCGAAGTGGTGGTGCGACGTAGTGGCGGCGGAGCGAATGACCTTGGTAGCGCATTGCTTGTGCCTGTAACACCACTCACACCGCCACGCGCTGGCGAGGAAGTCGTGACTAAAAACGTTCGCTTTAGAACGGTCGGTGACATCACTTGTACGGCACCCGTGGAGAGCTTGGCCGCGACCGCAGCGGACATTGTGATTGAGACGATTGCTGCAGATATTAGCGAGCGCGGCGCTACAAGGATGGACGATCAGACTTCGGATGCCTCGATGGAAAAACGTAAAAAAGAGGGGTACTTCTGATGACAACGACTACACAACTCTCTGCCTTGAAATTCATTACCTGCGGCTCGGTCGACGATGGCAAGAGCACGCTGATTGGGCGTTTGCTAGTCGATAGCAAATCGGTGTTGCAGGACCAATTGGCAGGGGTCAGCAAAAGCGGCGCAGCTGATTTGGCGCTGCTTACCGACGGTCTCGCCGCTGAGCGTGAGCAGGGCATCACTATTGACGTGGCTTATCGTTACTTTGCCACAAGCAGGCGCAAATTCATCATTGGCGATGCACCTGGTCACGAGCAGTACACACGCAACATGGTCACGGCTGCCAGCAGCGCAGATGCTGCCGTGGTGCTGGTGGATGCGACTAAGTTAGATTGGAGAAATCCTGCGCTCACACTCTTGCCTCAAACGCGTAGGCATAGTCTTTTGGTGCAACTACTTCGCGTACCCAGCATTGTGTTCGCAATTAATAAACTCGATGCCGTCGAAGACCCGGCACTTGCGTATGCCAATATAGATAAGGCTTTGCAGGCATTTTGTGCAGAGGCCAAAATCACTGCGACGGCAACGATTCCAATCTCTGCTTTGATTGGTACGAACGTTGTAGCGGCGACCAAAGGCTGGTGCGGTTATGGCGGTGCGAGTTTGCTGGAACTGCTAGAGATTTTGCCTAATCAATCCGAAGATACCTCAGCCGCTTTTGCCATGCCTGTGCAGTGGGTGGAGAAATTCTCAAGCTCGTCCGACACCAGTCAAGGTAGGCGCGTATTTTGGGGGCGTATCGCTGCAGGCCACGCCAGTATTGGCTCATCTGTCACTTTGTTCCCTAGCGGCAAGTTAGCCAAAATTTCGCAAGTGCTTAGCACCACGCGCGCGCCTCTGGACTCACAACTAGCTGGGCAGAGCGTAGGCATCATCCTTGATCAAGAGGCCGATCTCTCGCGTGGCGATTGGATTTTGGCTGAAGGCGGGGCGCTTGAGCAGCGTGAAATTAGTGCCACGGTTGCATGGATGGATGATGAAGATTTAGTCGCAGGCCGCGTCTATCAAGCTTTGCACGGACATCGTTGGGTCAAAGCCAAGATCAAGTCCATTGATCACGTTTTAGATATTCGTGACTTGACTGAGACAGCATCCACTGAATTGAAGCCCAACGCGATTGGTCGCGTGACGCTACAACTGGCACAAGCAATTCCTGTATTGCCGTATGCGCAGTCGCGCACTTTGGGTGCGATGATTTTGGTTGATCCTGCGAGCAATAAGACCTCGGGCGCTGTATTGATTCAGTGAATTGTTAAAATCAAAAGTTAATTTTTAAATTTGAAACTAGAAGAACACCATGACACACGTCGTTTCTGAATCCTGTATCCAATGCAAATATACCGACTGCGTGGATGTCTGTCCTGTCGATTGCTTTCGCGAAGGCCCCAATATGCTGGTTATCGATCCCGATGAGTGCATTGACTGCGCTGTGTGCATTCCCGAGTGCCCCGTGAATGCCATCTACGCGGAAGAAGATTTGCCACCCGATCAGCTGCACTTTATTAAGCTCAATGTTGAGCTGGCAAGGGCTGCGGGTTGGAAGTCGATCACTAAGCGTAAGCCAGCTTTGCCTGATGCAGATGCTTGGAAAGACAAAACAGATAAGTTGAGTGAATTGATAAGGTAAGAACCCCTTTAGACAAAATTATGAGTACATCAACGATTATTGAAACTGACGCCGTTATCGTCGGCGCTGGCCCTGTAGGGCTTTTCCAAGTATTTGAGCTGGGTCTTTTAGAGATTAAAGCGCATGTGATTGACTCGTTAGAGCATGTGGGTGGTCAATGCGTTGAGCTCTATCCTGATAAACCGATTTATGACATCCCTGCGGTGCCAGTGTGCACAGGGCAAGAATTGACTGACTCACTCCTCAAACAAATTGAGCCTTTTGGCGCAACGTTTCACTTGGGTCAAGAAGTCACAGTTGTCCAGAAGAAGGAAGATGGACGCTTCTTTATTGAAACCTCCCAGGGCACGCAGTTTTTAACCAAGACGATCTTCATTGCTGCTGGTGTGGGGGCGTTTCAGCCGCGGCTGCTTAGGGTCGATGGCATTGAAGCCTATGAGGGCACGCAGATGTACTACCGCGTCAAGAATCCAGCCGATTTTGCGGGTAAAAATCTCATTATTGTGGGCGGTGGCGATTCTGCACTCGACTGGGCGCTTAATTTTTGCGAAGGCAACAAAGACGGCGGCACGAACAAAGCCCAAAGCGTGATTTTGATTCATCGCCGTGATGGCTTTAAAGCCGCGCCTGCTAGCGTTGCCAAGATGAAAGAGTTATGCGATGCCTACGAGATGCAATTCATCGTTGGACAAGTGACTGGCATTGAAGAAAAAGACGGCAAGCTGGTCGGCGCCAAAGTGACGGGTGGCGATGGCGTGACACGCGTGGTGCCCATGGATGAGATGCTGGTGTTTTTTGGCCTCTCGCCAAAGCTAGGGCCCATTGCAAACTGGGGTTTAGAGATTGAACGCAAGCAGCTCAAGGTTGATACCGAAAAGTTTTCGACCAATGTGCCAGGCATCTTTGCGGTGGGCGATATCAATACCTACCCAGGTAAGAAGAAGCTGATTTTGTCGGGTTTTCACGAGTGTGCGCTGGCGGCTTTTGGTGCTGCACCGTTCATCTTCCCTGAAAAGAAAATTCATCTTCAATATACGACAACCAGTCCGAAGTTGCACAAAGTTTTAGGTGTTGAAACACCAAACTTCGACGATTAAAAATTAACGCAGTGTCGGTCTTGCCAACTTGGGTATAGGCCAAACAGGCATTAACTTGCCCGTAGCGATAGCCGCTTGCAATTGAGCTATCACCGCTTCAGGATTGCTTGCTGCCGTTACCGCGCTAATCACCGCCACGCTAGCTGCGCCACATTGCGTGGCTTCAGTGGTACGTGTCTCATTCATGCCAGCAATGGCAACGACAGGCAAATCAATCTTGCTGCACCAATACGCTAAGTTGTCGTTGCCTTGCGGTATCCACGGCATGGCTTTGGCGGCTGTCGGGTGAATCGGACCGCAAGCAATGTAACTGGGATGAATCGCCAGCGCTTTGCATACTTCCCAGTACGCGTGTGTGCTAATACCTAGCCTGCAGCCCTTATCCGCTATGGCTTGCAGGCCATTCTTTCCAAGCGTCTCCATGTCTTCTTGACCAATATGCACGCCATAAGCGCCTTCCTCAATCGCCATTTGCCAATGATCGTTAATGAAGAGTTGTGCGTCGTATTTTTTTGCTAGAGCGATGCTGGTTTTGATTTCACTACGCAAGTTGCTTTGCATAGAATCCTTAATGCGTAGTTGCACGGCGCGGACGCCTGCTTTTAGCACACGCTCCACCCAAGCGCTGTCGTCAACGATCACATAAAGCCCTAAATCTTTATTCGTTAATGGCTGGAAAGCCATACTCCACATGGCCTCTGAGGCAGTGAATAGTGGCAATTTACCTGTTTTTGATATCCGTGCAATGACGTGTGCCTCGATGTCGATAAAGCCTAAACCTTTAGCTTCTTTAAAAGAAGTTTCATTGAACGACTCATCGTCAGAGCAATGAATCCATCCAGCCGCATGGGTGGTTGATACAAATTCAGCTTTCATAGCACCAACTTCATAAAACGAACGGCTGACCCGTTACGGGCGTGGTCGCAACTGCCATGTCTTGCTTGGCCATCACGCCTGCCTCGTAGCCTAAACGTCCAGCTTCGATAGCGAGTTTGAAGGCGCGTGCCATCACCACAGAATCGTGCGCCAACGCCACGGCAGAATTGAGCAGCACTGCATCAAAACCGAGTTCCATCGCCTCTGCCGCATCGGATGGCGAACCAATGCCAGCATCTACCACCAGTACCGCGTCTGGCAGACGTGAGCGTAGCGTGCGTAGCGCATACGGATTGATGAGTCCTTGCCCAGAGCCAATCGGTGCACCCCACGGCATCAAGATGCGACAGCCCACGTCCAGCAAGCGCTGGCAACTGACCAAGTCGTCCGTGCAATACGGGAAAACTTCAAAGCCGTCACGAGTGAGTTGCTCGGCAGCAATGACTAATTCAAATGGATCGGGTTGTAGCGTGTACTCGTCACCGACCACTTCTAGCTTGATCCAATTTGTGCCAAACACTTCACGCGCCATCTGCGCCAAGGTGATCGCTTCACGTGCTGTGCGACAGCCTGCGGTGTTAGGTAAAAGACGCGCGCCGCTGGCTTTGATGTGTGAGTAAAAATCGTTGGAGGCCACGCTAGATGTGCTTTGTGAGAGTTGCCGCTTGAGGCTCACCGTCACGACTTCTGCGCCCGAGGCAGCAATGGCATCAGATAAAACCTGCGGCGATGGATAAAGTGCTGTGCCGATAAAGAAGCGGCTAGTGAGTTCTGTATCGCCTAATTTGAGTTTGGTCATGCTATCCACCAGTGATGGGCTGAAAAGTTGTCACCGAATCACCATCTTGCAAGATGCACAGCGCTCGTTGGTCACGTGCTACAAAGGTTTGATTGACTGCTGTTGCTAGGGCTTGCGGTGATTGACCTAGAGACGCTATGAGCTCGCTAAGGCTTATCCCGCTTGACTCCTGACGCTGTATGCCGTTAATGGTAATGTTCATAAGGCTTGCAAGGCATCGGCAATCAGCGCAGGGGCAATCAGCCAGCCGTGGCGGAAAAGCCCATTGATTCGTGTGATGCCGTCTGATATTTCCATAAGCGGGAGATTATCGGGTAGTGCAGGGCGTAGATTGGTCTCGCTATGGATGATGCGTGCTTCAGCTAACTCGGGAATCACGCTGTGCGCGGCGGCGAGTAGCTCCACCGTGCTGCGCAGTGAAATGGGCGAGCGGTCCTCAGATTCAATCTCACTTGCGCCTACGACGATGCGGTTGCCACTACGCGGAACAAGGTACACGCGGTGGCG
>JANXRP010000159.1 GCA_025352965.1 Comamonadaceae bacterium | reverse complement strand
GTGAAGATTACCCTTTGCTAGAGCGGCTTAAATTTTTATGTATTGTTGCCTCTAATTTAGATGAGTTTTTTGAGGTGCGAATGGAGCAGCATCATGCTGCTAGCAAGCAATCAGGGCGTGATGACTCGGCTGCCACACATCATTTTCAAGCATTGTCTAAAGCTGCACATGCTTTAGTGGCAAAACAGTACAAGGTGTTCAACGATCACATCATGCCTGCATTAGATGGGCAAGGCATTCACGTGCTCTCACATGGCGAGCGCAATGTGCAGCAGCGGCGCTGGGTCAAAGATTACTTCGAGCGCGCGGTGAAGCCTTTGCTGGTGCCCGTGGGCTTAGATCCCGCGCACCCGTTTCCGCAGGTAGCTAATAAATCACTGAACTTCATCGTCAAGCTCAAAGGCAAAGATGCATTTGGTCGTGAAAACGTCATTGCGATTGTGAAAGTGCCACGCGCCCTGCCGCGCTTGATTTTGTTGCCAGATAAGCTTGCCTACAAAGACGGCAGAGGCCAAGTGGTAGTGTCGCTTTCAAGCGTGATTCGGGCGCATCTCACAGATATTTTTCCTGGACGCGAACCGTCTGAGTTTTCACAGTTCCGCATCACTAGAAATTCTGAGTTAGCCGTTGATGAAGAAGATGTGCGTGACCTCCGCACGGCGCTACGGCAAAGTTTGCAGCACCGTAACTACGGACAAGCGGTGCGGCTAGAGGTTTCCTCGGGCTGCTCGCCTTTTCTCTCGCAGTTTTTACTCACCCAGTTTGAGCTACCCGAGGAGGCGCTTTACACCGTACATGGCCCTGTCAATTTGAGCCGATTTACCCAGTTGATTGATTTGGTTGCCAAACAAAAACTGCTCTTCGCACCCTATAAGCCTGTGTGGCCGCGCAGCTTAGATGCGCAACGCAGCGTCATGGCGCAAATGCGCGAGAAGAACATCCTGATTCATCAACCATTTGAAAGTTTCGAGGCTGTGCTAGCCTTACTGCGCGAGGGCGTGAACGATCCAGCGGTGTTGTCGATTCGGCTCACGATTTATCGTACAGGCGCCGAGTCGGAGATGATGGAGTTACTACGCGAAGCGGTACTGCGCGGCAAAGAGGTGTTGGCTGTGGTGGAGCTTAAAGCGCGCTTTGACGAGGAGGCCAATATCAATTGGGCTGAAGCCCTAGAGTCAATTGGTGCGCAGGTGGTGTACGGTGTCGTTGGGCTGAAGACGCATTGCAAGATGCTCTTGCTCACGCGCAAAGAAGGGCGTGTGTTGCGTCGCTACGGACATTTATCCACGGGTAATTACAACTCGCGCACGGCCAAGCTCTACACGGACATGAGCTATCTCACGGCAGATGTGGACATCACTAGCGATATGCAGGCGGTGTTTGTGCATTTGGCCAGTCAAACACGGTTGCCTAAGCTCAAAAAATTGTGGGTTGCACCGTTTCATCTGCACGATAAATTACTGGCTTTGATTGCTGCCACAGGGCGTGCCGCCACCGCAGGTCATAAAGGGCGTATTGTGCTCAAAATGAACGCCTTAACGGATGAGATGTTGGCAAAGGCCTTAATCCATGCTGGTTCTCAGGGGGTTCAGATTGATTTGATTGTGCGCGGCGCTTGTATCTTGCCTGCGCAAGTGGCGGGCTATACCGATAACATCCGCGTGCGCTCCATCATTGGACGTTTTTTAGAGCATTCACGGGTTTTTTATTTCCGTTCAGGTAAGCAAGAGGATCTTTACCTAGCGAGCGCCGATCTCATGAACCGAAATATGCTGCGCCGTGTGGAAGTTGCTTGGCCCGTGCTGGATTCAGAAACCCGTCAGCGCATTATTGATGAGTCGCTCGTGGCATATTTGTTGGACACCAAAGATGCATGGATTCTGTGTCCAGATGGTCACTATGCATTACTGGGTAAGGCTTTGCCAGCGGCGCAAGCAAGGCACAGTGTCCAACATGCACTGATGCTGCGTTATGCAAAAGCTGGCTTGGGAGCACCCCCCTGATGGATATTATTTTTTGGCGTCACGCTGAGGCCAAAGAGCTAGTTGATGATGGCCTAGATTTGGATCGACCTTTGACATCCAAAGGCGAAAAACAAGCCACGCGAATGGCGGCATGGCTGAATCGCCAAATGCCGGAAGCGACGAGAATTTGGGTCAGTCCTGCGCTGCGTACGGTGCAAACAGCGATTGCCTTGGATCGAAAGTACAAAATCCGAAAAGAACTTGCGCCAACTGGAACGCCAGAAGATTTACTAAAAATCATTCACTGGCCATCTCAAAAATCAACTGCTTTGGTGATAGGACATCAACCACTGCTAGGCAAAGCGATTGCGCAGCTTCTAGGTTTGCCCACACAAGAGATTAATCTTAAAAAAGGCGCTGTTTGGTGGCTGCGGTATCGCGAACGAGCGGGGGTAGGTGAGACCGTGGTCGTCACCGTGCAAACCCCCGAGTTGCTCTAATTACTTTTTAACAATTTTGGCAGGACGTCCTGTTTTGATGGATGGCACAGCCAACAAGGATTTTTTGATCATCGCGTCTGACATGGTTGCCAGTGCTTTCAAACCAGCGCGTAGTAACTCACTCTTTTTTGCAGGTTGCATCAGCTTGGTCATGCGCGCCTTTAAGTCCACTAGCACTTGATATTCATCCTTAGGAATCGTAAAGCTATCACGTACCAATTTTGGTTTCGCAGGCTTCAAAACCTTTTCCAGTCTGACTTTCACAAGGGCAGGTGCAATAACTTTTTTAGCTGCAATTGGTGCTTTCACAGGAGGTGTTTTTTTGACAGGTAATTTGGCGTTCATAGGGTTCCTAAAAATAAAATAAGAAAACAGTATATACCGTATACGTATTTAATTTAAATTTTTAATTGAAACAACCAAGGTGATTTTTGCCAAGCTTCTACTTCTTGTTTGAGTAAATGAACCGATTGCGGATAGAGCTGCGCCCAATTGCTGGGTACTTGCAACGTTAAGCTATTGTTTTTGATATTCAGCCGCACAGCAGACCAGTCGGAATTGGCTCTTGCATGGCAAGCAATGACTGCAAGCCTGAGTGTCAGCAATTGACAGGCAAAATTGCTATCTGATAGGTGCTCACCTAATTTTTTGAGTTTACCTTTGTGCCCTAAAACCAGCAATCCAAGGCGATGCAGCTCATGCTGTGCAAAACCGATCGCGTCCACATTTTCTAAAATGTACGCGCCATGTTTGTGATAATCGCTATGCGAAATATGACTTCCAATTTCATGCAGTTGCGCCGCCCAACCGAGCTTACGATTTAAGCTGTCGAACGTGGCCATGTCTTGCTTGGACATGATTTGATCAAACAGCATGTGCGCCACTTTCGTTACACGCTGGGCTTGTACAGGATCGATTTTGAATGTGCTAATCATACGTGTCACCGTGTTGCTGCGCACATCGGTGGCGCTCCATCCGCGCTCCACCATGTCGTAGAGTACGCCTTGACGCAGAGCGCCATCCGCCACGAGCAAAGTGTCAATGTCAAGCAACTCAAAAAGTGCGGATAGCACAGCAAGGCCACCGCATAGCACAGCACGCCTGTCATCCCTCAAGCCTTCTAATCGCACACGATCTATCCGCCCAGATTTTTGCAAAATCTCTTTAATATGCAGTAAGCCCGTGCGGCTGATTTCGTGCGCCGCATAGCCCAAACCCACCAAGATGTCGCTTATCGCCCCTACTGTGCCCGACGAACCGTACACGTTATCCCAATGCTGTTTGGTGTACATGCTAAGAGCCTCGTCCAGCACTGCTTTGGCGGCAACTTCCGCTTGGCGAAATGCCTCCTTAGAAACCTCACCATCAGCAAAGTATTTCATAGACCATGTCACACTACCAACGCGGTAAGACTCCATCGTTTGCGCCATATAGCCTTGACCGAGAATGAGTTCTGTCGATCGGCCACCAATGTCAATGACCAAACGACGCTCAGAGGATTGCGGCAACAAATGCGACACCCCCAAATAAATTAGCCTAGCTTCCTCTTTGCCAGAAACCACATCAATCGGGAATCCCAGAATCTCTTGTCCTTTAGTCAAAAAGACATCGCGGTTGCGTGCTTCGCGCAGCGTTTGCGTAGCGACTACGCGAACTTGCTTTTTCTTGAAGTCCGTCAGTCGCTCGGAAAACCGCGCTAAACAATCCCAGCCACGTTGCATCGCGTCCGTCGAGAGATTGCGATCTTTGTCGAGGCCGTTGCCTTGGCGAATCGTCTCTTTGATGTACTCCACACGCTGGAGCTGTTCGTGTTCAAATCTGCCAATTTCTAAACGAAAGCTGTTAGATCCAAGGTCGATGGCGGCGAGTTGAGTGTTGTCTTGCATGGAGGCTTATTGTCCAGTTAGTTTGTCAGAAATGTCACACAACTGTCATAAAGCTTTTTTACATTAGGGTTCGTGGGCATGTGCTCACGTTGATAACTAATCCAACTAAAGGATAAAAAATGAAAAATAAGGCACAAATTCTCAAAACTGGTCTTGCTGCAAGCCTTATGGTGCTTGGCTTGGCGAGCACGTTTATGGTTCAGGCGCAAGACGTTGTGGGCGCAGGGGCTAGCTTCCCTGCTCCGCTTTATGCCAAGTGGGCGGCTGATTACAACAAAGAGACGGGCACGAAGGTGAACTACCAATCCGTGGGCTCGGGTGCTGGTCTCAAACAAATCGAAGCAAAGACCGTGGACTTTGGCGCATCCGATATGCCGCTTAAAGACGAAGATTTAAAAGCCAAAGGTTTGATTCAATTCCCGACAGTGATTGGCGGTGTGGTACCTGTGGTCAGCATCAAGGGCATTGCGGCGGGTCAACTCAAGCTCACAGGTCAAGTACTAGGCGATATTTACCTTGGCAAAATTACGATGTGGGACGACAAGGCGATCAAGGCTTTAAATCCCAAGCTGGCATTGCCAACCAACCCGATCTCGGTGGTGCGTCGTGCGGATGGCTCGGGTACAAGCTTCATCTTTACGAATTACCTCTCTAAAGTAAATAAAGAGTGGAAGGACAAAGTAGGCGAGGGCACAGCAGTGAATTGGCCAACAGGCGCAGGTGGTAAGGGCAACGAAGGCGTGGCTGCATTTGTGGCGCGTTTGCCCAATAGCATTGGCTATGTGGAGTACGCCTATGTGAAGCAAAACAAAATGGCCTATGCCCTTGTGCAAAACGCAGCAGGCAACTATCCAGCGCCCGATGACTTGACCTTTAAAGCGGCAGCGGCTAACGCAGAGTGGAATAAATCTTTCTACCAAATATTGACTAATCAAGCAGGCAAAGAAGCTTGGCCGCTTTCGGGTGCGACGTTCTTGCTCATGCAAGCCAAGAGCGACAACATGGCGAAGTCGCAATCGGTGCTGAAGTTTGTCTCGTGGGCCTTTAAAGGTGGCGACAAAACAGCAGAAGACTTAGACTATGTTCCTATGCCTGCTGGCGTGAAGACTTTGATTGAAAAGTCTTGGGCTCAAATCAAGTAAGTAGTATGAAGATGCGTTTGGCTGACCAATTGTTTGCGCTCACGGCTAAAAGCGCAGCGGTGCTGACACTGTCCATGCTGGTGGGCATTTTGCTCTCGCTCTTGGCGGGTGCATGGCCTGCTATCCATCAGTTTGGTTGGCACTTTTTTATCAATCCTGTGTGGGATCCTGTCCAAAACAACTACGGCGGTTTGGTGATGATTTATGGCACGCTTGCCACCAGCATCATTGCGCTGTTGATTGCCGTGCCTGTTAGCTTTGGCATTGCGGTATTTTTGACTGAGCTAGCGCCCGCGTGGCTCAAGCGTCCATTGGGTACGGCGATTGAGCTTTTGGCCGCGATTCCTTCTATCGTCTATGGCATGTGGGGATTGCTTGTGCTGGGTCCCGTGCTCGCAAGCTATGTCCAGCAGCCCTTGCAGAAGCTATTCTCTGGCGTGCCCATGTTGGCAAGCCTTGCGAACTTGGTATCGGGACCTCCTGTCGGCATCGGCATTTTTTCCGCTGGCGTCGTTTTGGCCATCATGGTGATTCCGTTTATCGCGTCAGTGATGCGCGATGTGTTTGAAGTGACCCCTGCACTGCTTAAAGAGTCGGCTTATGGACTAGGTTCAACGACGTGGGAAGTGGTCTCCAAGGTCGTGCTGCCATACACCAAAACGGGCGTGATGGGCGGCGTGATGCTAGGCCTAGGTCGTGCGCTGGGCGAGACGATGGCAGTCACGTTTGTAATTGGCAATACCAACCAATTGAATTCCGCTAGTTTTTTTGAGGCTGCGAATTCCATTACCTCGGCGCTCGCCAACGAATTTGCCGAAGCGGGCGAAGGACTTCATCAGGCCTCACTCATTTACCTTGGGCTTGTGTTGTTTGCAATTACCACCGTGGTACTAGCAATTTCTAAATTGTTACTCGCACAGCTTAAAAAGAGTGAAGGGAAGGCATCATGACCAAGTACGAAAAACGCCAATGGGTGAATCGTTTGGCGCTCACTTTGTCTTTGTCGGCTATGGCTTTTGGACTTTTCTTTTTGGCATGGATTTTGTGGGAAATTGTGCGCCAAGGTATCAGTGGCTTGTCGATTGCTGCCTTTACGCAAATGACACCTGCGCCCAATGACGAAGGCGGTCTTGCTAATGCGATTTATGGCTCGGGCTTAATGGTTTTGCTGGCCACATTTGTAGGTACACCGATTGGTATTTTTGCAGGCATCTATCTGGCTGAGTTTGGTGAGAAGACTTGGCTGGGTTCGATCACACGCTTTGTCAACGACATCTTGCTGTCTGCACCGTCCATCGTGATTGGTCTTTTTATTTACACGTTAGTGGTGGCCAGATTCAAAAGCTTCTCTGCGATTGCAGGTGTCTTGGCTTTAGCTTTGATTGTGATTCCCGTGGTCATTCGCACCACTGAGAACATGCTGCGCTTAGTCCCCAACGCCTTGCGCGAAGCGGCTTACGCGCTGGGCACGCCGCAGTGGCGGGTGATTCTCACCATCACGCTACGCGCCGCGCGCTCTGGTGTGCTGACGGGTGTACTGCTGGCAGTAGCGCGTATTGCGGGCGAGACTGCGCCGCTGCTCTTTACGGCACTTTCTAATCAGTTTTGGAGTAGCGACATCACGCAGCCGATGGCCAGTTTGCCTGTCACAATTTTTAAATTTGCCATGAGCCCCTATGAGAACTGGCAAAAGCTGGCGTGGGCAGGCGTGTTCATCATCACGATGTTTGTGCTGACCTTAAATGTGCTGGCACGCTGGATCACTCGCGTCAAATAATGGATTAAAAAATGGATACTAAAAAAATTATTGCTCCCATTGACTCAAAAATATCGGTTCGTGATTTGAACTTTTATTACGGCAAGTTTCATGCGCTCAAGGGCATCAACTTAGAGATTGAAAAAAATAAAGTCACAGCCTTTATTGGCCCCTCGGGTTGCGGCAAATCGACCTTGCTCAGAACCTTTAACCGTATGTTCGAGCTATACCCCGAGCAGCGCGCTACAGGCGAGGTGCTGTTAGATGGTAAAAATTTGCTAGAGGCTACGCAGGACGTGGCTTTGCTCAGAGCCAAAGTCGGCATGGTGTTCCAAAAACCGACACCGTTTCCGATGTCAATTTATGACAATATCGCCTTTGGCATCAAGCTGTTTGAAAACTTAAATAGCAGCGATATGGACGATCGCGTGGAGTCAGCGCTGCGCCAAGCCGCGCTATGGGGCGAAGTGAAAGACAAGCTGAATCAAAGCGGCTCAGGGCTATCGGGTGGTCAGCAGCAGCGCCTGTGCATTGCGCGTGGCATTGCCATTAAGCCCGAGGTTCTACTGCTCGACGAACCTTGCTCTGCGCTTGATCCTATTTCCACGGCCAAGATTGAAGAGTTGATCTCGGAACTCAAGCAAAATTACACGGTCGTCATCGTCACGCACAACATGCAGCAAGCTGCACGTTGCTCGGACTACACGGCTTACATGTACCTTGGCGATTTGGTGGAATTTGGTACCACAGAAGACGTGTTCTTTAAGCCAACACGCAAAGAGACGGAAGACTACATCACTGGCAGATTCGGATAAACAAGGGGTACAGCATGGATAAACATATCTCAACACAATTTGATACGGAGTTGCGTGCAGTTTCTAGCCGAGTGCTGGAAATGGGCGGCTTAGTTGAAGCACAAATTCGCCTTGCCATTGAGGCCTTGGCCATGATGAATGCGGACGTGGCCTACAAGGTGATTGAAGCTGAAGAGGCGGTCAATCAATTTGAGGTGGACATTGACCGCGAACTCTCAAGCATCATTGCCCGTAGACAGCCCACAGCGCGGGATTTGCGCTTACTCATGGCGATCTCACGCACCACTGCCAACTTAGAGCGCGTGGGTGACGAAGCCGAGCGCATGGCACGAATGGTGCAATCGATTTGCAAGGCAGGTGCGACGCTTCGGTTGCCATCAGGCGATTTGCGTATTGCTTCTGATTTAGCAGCCAAGCAATTGCGCAAGGCGTTGAATGCTTTTGCAAGATTGGATGCCGCAGATTGCGTGAGCATCTTGCGTGAGGACGATTTGATTGACCAAGAGTTCAATGGCTTTGTGCGCCGCCTCATTACCTACATGATGGAAGATCCGCGCACGATTAGCGCCAGTCTTGATTTACTCTTCATCGCCAAGGCGATCGAACGCATTGGTGACCATGCTAAAAACATTGCCGAGTGCGTGATCTACATTGTCAAAGGCGCGGATGTGCGGCACTCCAGCATGGAAGAAATTGAAACAGCTGTTAAATAATTTTTTTAAACACTGATGAAAAAACCATACATCCTGATTGTGGAAGACGAGGCAGCGATTGCCGAGCTGGTCGCGATTAACCTGCGTCACTCGGGCTTTGAGTGTGAGGTTGCCGTTGACAGTGCCCAGGCGCAAAGCATGGTGTTTGAACGCTTGCCAGACTTGGTGCTTTTAGATTGGATGCTGCCCACCATGAGCGGTTTTTCGCTGGCGAAGCAGTGGCGCAGCCAAATCGAAACCAAGTTACTTCCCATCATCATGCTGACAGCTAGAGCTGAAGAGGCGGACAAAGTGGCTGGTCTAGATGTTGGGATTGATGATTACATGACAAAACCGTTTTCTACGAAAGAGCTTTTGGCTCGTGTGCGGGCTGTGCTTCGTCGCCGTGCACCTGATGTGGTGGTGTCTGGATCAACACTGACCGTGGGGGTGATCTCGCTGGATAGCGTGGCACATCGCGTGACGGCTGAGGGCAAAGATGTCAAACTCGCGCCAACTGAATTCAAACTGCTCAACGCGCTCTTGCAGCAAGGTGACAAAGTGCTCAAACGCGAGACCTTGCAGAATATGGTCTGGGGGCATTACAGCGATATTGACGAGCGCACGGTGGATGTACACATCAAGCGTCTTCGTGAAGCTTTAACAGCGGTGTCTCCAGCAGCGTCGGCACAGGTAGAGACCATACGGGGTATGGGCTACCGACTCTCTAAGTCTGCGCTGTGATGAACTCTTCGGTTTTGTTTGTCGGTTTGTTGGTGGCCGTATGCGTGTCCGTTTTTTGGATGCATAAACGCGAACAGCGACTGAAGATTCAATTTCAAAGGCAGCTCAAAGCTGAACGCCAAAACAGCCAAACACATGAACAGCGCCTGCAAGCCTTTTTGTCTGCGCTGCAAGCTTCGCCTAATGGCGTGGTGATTTTGGATAGCGAACGCCGCATTGAATGGTGCAATCAAACAGCGGCACGTTTGCTGGGACTCGATGCCACGCGGGATATTGCGCAGCACATCGCGCACCTTGTACGCATGCCGCAATTTCTAGAGTATTTATCACAAGAGCACTTTGAGTATGAGCTGCGTTTCGATAACAAAGCCTTGCAATTGCATTCGTATGGTCTTGGCCGTGCGCTGCTCTTGGTGCGTGATGTGACGGACGTGGAGCGTGCTGAGCAAATGCGGCGTGATTTTGTGGCCAACGTGTCACATGAAATTCGCACACCGCTGACAGTTTTGTCGGGCTTTATCGAAACACTGCAAACACTGGATCTCAGTGCAGAAGAGCAAAAACACTATCTGCAATTAATGTCTACGCAAAGCCAGCGACTTGGCGCTTTGGTGGCAGATTTGCTCACACTATCCAAGTTGGATGCGCAGGCGAAACCGTTGCTTGAACGTGTGGATATTCAAAGCATATTGGGGCAATGCGAGCGCGAGGCGCGTACATTGGCGGCCACATTAAAGCGGGACATCACCATCACATTTGATATCGCGCCTGATACAGATAGGCTTGGCTCGGCCAGCGAGTTGCAAAGTGCGTTTTCTAACCTCATTACCAATGCGGTGCGTTACACACCTAATGGCGGTACTGTTCACGTGCAGTGGCGGCAAGATGTGCTCACGGTTACTGATACAGGTCTTGGCATTGCGCCAGAGCACTTACCAAGGCTGACTGAGCGTTTTTACCGCGTGGACAAAAGCCGTATTCGGGAGTTGGGCGAAACAGCAGGAACGGGTCTGGGTTTAGCTATCGTCAAGCACGTCGCACAGCGGCATGGTGCAACGCTTGCAATAGACAGTGCTATCGGGGTGGGCTCCACATTCCGATTGGTTTTTAGCTAATGATTAATTGAGTGCCTCTCGCACCCAATCCATTCGGTCTTGCCCCCAAAACATCTCGTTGCCCACAAAGAAAGTGGGCGCACCAAACACGCCGCGTGCGACGGCTTCTTCTGTTATTGCTTTGAGTGTATCTTTAGTCGCTTGCTCACCGCACAAAGCCACCAAGGCAGTAGGCTCGAAACCCTTATCTGATAAGGCTTTGCCAACTATAGCGGGATCATTCATATTGAGACCATCGACCCAAATCGCTTTGAACATGGCATCGCAATAGCTTAAGAATTTCTCAGGAGCTGTCCGCTGCAAACCCACCGCGCCGCGCATCAGCATCAGCGTGTTGATGGGGAAATGTGGATTCATGTGGTAGGGCACAGCATAGCGAGCGGCAAAGCGCGAAAAATCGACGAATGTGTATTTACCTTTGGCGAGAATCGTAGCGGGCGAGTGATTGCCTGTGGCTTGAAACACGCCGCCAAGCAGCATGGGTTTGTAAACGGCTGTACTGCCAGTTTCGGCTTGCAGCTTATTTAGTTGCGTAAATGCAAGGTAAGCGGCAGGGCTACCAAAGTCAAAATAAAAATCAAAATTTCTCATCAAAATTTCTCCATGTAGGGCCGCAAATCAAGTTCGTGCGTCCAAGCATCGCGGGGCTGCTGGTGCAGCATCAAATACATATCGGCAATGTGAGCGGGATTGACGATGCCGTCCACATTTTTTAAGGCGTAACGCTCGGGAAATGTGGTGCGGATGAACTCAGTGTCAATTGCGCCATCAATAATGGGGTGTGCGACGTGAATACCTTGCGGCCCGAGTTCACGCGCCATGCTTTGCGCTAACGCCCGCAGCGCCATCTTGGCACCCGAGAAGCCCGCAAAGCCTGCGCTGCCGCGTAGGGAAGCGGTTGCACCTGTAAAGATGATTGTGCCTTTGCCCCTAGGCAGCATACGCTTGGCAACCTCGCGTCCCGTGAGGAACCCCGCAAGACACGCCATTTCCCACATTTTGGTGTAGCGCCGCGCGGTCTCCGTGAGGATGCTCATGGGTGAGTTCGCGCCGATGTTAAAGACCATCACGTCTATCGGTGCGATGTCGGTCTCTATGTGTTCGACTAGGGCAACAACTTCCTCTTCTACGCGAGCATCGCTGCCAAACGCATGGCAGACACCGCCGTTTGATTCGATCTCTAGTTTGAGCGCTTGCAGCTTGTCGGCACTGCGCCTTGTTGCGCAGGCGATGTAGCCATCTTTTGCAAAGCGCTTGGCAATGGCGCCGCCCGTTGCGTCACCAGCCCCGATTACTAAACAGACACCTTTGTTTGCCATAGCGTATTCGCCTTTTGTTTGCTCACAGTGAGTAGCGCCATACTAAACCATGCAGCCACGATGCCAAGCGAGATGATGGCGGTCAGCCAAAAGGCGTTAGGCGTTTGGGCAAAGCTTGTGCTACTTCCATAAGCCAAGTAGTAACCGCCGCCAAGGCCAATGCCCCATAAAAAGATGCTGTAGACGATGAGTGGCATCAGTGTGATGCGGTAGCAGCGCAGCAAGAACATGCCCATGATTTGCAGACTATCGGGTACGTGATAAAAGGCGACAAAAGCAAGGAGTGTGCTGGCAAGCGCCACCACGTCTGGGTTGCTGCTAAAGAGCGTGGCAAGCCAATGGCGGCTTACTAAGATAGCTGCGCCAAGCGTGCAGCTAAAAACCAATCCCCAAGTTAAGGTTTGCCGAATCAACTGAGCCGCCAGTTTGGGATTGCCATGACCAATCCAATACGACACGCGTGCCGTTGCCGCCACGCCATAAGAGATTGGCAACATAAACACCATCGCCGCCATCGTGCCTGCAATTTGATGCGCGGCAGAGGCTGTCACGCCTAGTCGTGCAACCAGTAGCGCAATCAAGGTGAAAGAGGTAATTTCGACTAGCTGGCTTAGTCCCGCAGGTAGGCCTAGCCGCAAATGCCGCCCTATCGCGACCCAGTTGGGGTGATCTAACTTGCGCCAAACGGCAAACGGGCGATAGTCTGCATGCGTGGCGACTAAGTACACGCCAATGCCCAAGCCCGCTGCAATCGTAATTAAAGATGCCATAGCACAGCCTGGTAAGCCATAAACTTTGATGAGCGCATAGGAGAGTGGAATCTTGAGCGCCAAAATACCCACTTGTAGCCACGTCACAAACCACGGCTTGCCTAGCGCTTGATTGAGCGCCGCGTACATTCGAAAGAGCATGAACAGAGGCACCATAAACGCTTGAATGGCGAGGTAGTGTTCGATGTCGGGAATCAGATGCGGCGGCACTTGCGAGAGGCTGAGCAGCCAGCGCGGAAACATCAAAATCAAAAAAGCCACGACGGATAAACCCATCGCCAAATAGAGCCCTTGGTGCAAGGTTTTACCGACTTCGGTGTGCCTGCCTGCACCACGGTGCTCGGCATAAATCGGCAATAGCACATTGAGCACACCAATCAGACTCACGATCACGCTGATATTGAGCGCGCTGGCAACCGATAGCGCGGCTAGTGCTTCGTTGGAGTATTGTCCCGCGACAACTGTATCGACTACGCCTGAGAGCACAGCAGCCAATTGCCCCGTCAGTACCGTCAGTGTGTGCTTCCAGATCAGACTGCGTTCGGTTTTAAGTTGGAGACTCATTTTTTGCGCTTGTAAATCAACCAGTCTTCATTTTTGTCGCTAGGGCGACGAATCGTAGTGAGGAGTTGCCAATGTTCGGTGGTGACATAGTCTGGCAAACTAGGGACGGAGTCGACATCGACCACGAGCCATTCGCAGGTCGCATCCCGATTGGCCTGTGCGAGGGGGCGATTTGTGTAGTAGCGCAGTGCCGCGTACTGGGCAGGGCGCAAACCATGGACAGATAAGCATTGCTCAGATGGCGGTGAAATGTGTTTTTGCACAAGCGTCATGAGTGGCTTGTAACTACGCGCATGATCTAGCAGCGGCAGCCACAGACTCATTAAAAGTGCCCAGCACAGTGCTGCCCCACCTGCTGGCAGCACCATACTCATCCAGATGGCTGGACGGTGCTTGCCCAGACGCCAGTAGACTAAAAATCCCCAAGCCACCGTCGCTGCTAGCGCCAGCAGCATGACAGGGGCTGAAAACGTGGGCGTGAATGCGGGCAAAAGCCTTGTCACGTTTGCTGCAGGTTCGGGCGGTACACCTGTTTGCATGGCGATCCAAACGACCCAAATCACAAAAGCACAGCCGCTAAAAAAAAGTAACGTAAAGAGGTCAATCAAGCTCTTCATGGCACGCCGTAGCGTCGGTAGTGCAAATGCGGCAAGCGCTGCCAAGGCGGGTAACGCGCCTAAAAACCAGCGATCTTGTTGCATGGCGATGGGCAGCACCACCATATGCATCAGCACAATGCCAAGTGGAATCGCAATATGCGGAGCTGGGCAGCGGCTGAACCAATGCCTGCGCCACTTGAGAATGGCCAACGCAGCTAATGCCCACGCTGGCCAAGCAAACCAAACCAACATGTGCAAGCCATTTTTCCACGCAGCAAAGCTATGCCATTGACTAACGTCAAACATCCAGCCACGTATGGTGAAGATGAGGCCACTACCCGCAATAACCCCAGCCATCAGTGCTTTGATGGGATGATATTGATAGGCAGCAAGACTAAAAAACCCCAGAGCAATCAGTGTCGTTTGCAGTAGCGCGGACGTTGTTTCATGCCCCAATTGCGCCAAACCTAAACAGGCAACGAGTGCTAGCAAAGCCCCGTCTGCTATGGCACGGGCGTAATCGGTCGGCTTAGCCTCGCCGCCAAAGGCAAATGGCACAGGCTGTGCTGCATCGCGCCGCGCCAAATAATACGTGGCGTACCACGTGCTGATAAAAATGAAGCCTAGCAGCACCGCTGCCAGTGACCGCACCAAAATCCATGTGAATTCCGATGCGCCGAGCACATCAAATAACTGTGCAAAGCCCTCAATGTCGGCGCTCTTCCAAGGCTCGCGTCCTGCAAAACCCGCAAAAGCATAGGCGGTGCACAAGGCTACTAATGCCCAGCGTGGAAAGCGCCTCACCGCATCCTGCGCCACGATAGCGGGCGAAGGGAGACGCGTTTTAGGCGTTAGTGGAGAAGGGTTTTGATTTGCCATAAAAAAAGCAGTCCAAATTTGGACTGCTTTGATTGTGCCTTGTGAGGCTCTTAATCCTTACGCTGCTGGCGTATCGGCTGCTTTTTTGCTGCCGTAACGGTTCAAGAACTTAGCCACTGGTCCGCCCATCGTGTCCACAGATTTTTGTGTGCCCGTGTAGAAAGGATGTGATTCGCTGGATGTATCCAGTTTGTACAGCGGCAACTCGCGACCGTCGTCCATCTTGATCATTTCTTTGGCGTTAACCGAAGAGCGGGTCACAAACTTGAAGCCATTGGACAAGTCCAAAAAGCAAACTTCGCGGTAATTAGGGTGAATGCCATCTTTCATGGGGAAATCCTTGTAAATACATCAAACGCGACAGCCGCAAAGGAGCTTATTCTCAAACTTTGTACTTTTCGCAAAGCCTTCGATTATAACTTATTCGCTATGCCTTGGGTCTATGCATGGCACAAAGCTTGTTGCCATCTGGGTCGCGCACGTAGGCTAGATACACTGATCCCACCGAATTTTCACGCAAACCTGGCTCATCTTCAATCGACTTACCGCCGTTGGCAACGGCGACATCGTGGAATTGCTTGAGTTGCTCGGGTGAGTTGCATTTAAAGCCAATCGTGGCACCATTCGCAAAGCTTGCGGACTTGTTGTCAATCGGTTCACTAATGCCAAACGTAGAGCCATCGTGGCGATAGAAATAGCGAACGTGCCCTGTTTTGGCGACGTTCTGAGCTGGCTCGCCCGCGCCCAGCACGCCAAGTACGGCATCATAAAAACGCTTTGAACGCTCAATGTCGTTCGCTCCAACCATGATGTGACTAAACATGTGTTTCTCCTTTATTCGTCATTTGTTCGCTATCTACCCACCCCTGCGCATCATTTCAAAGAATTCACTATTGTTCTTGGTCGCCTTCATGCTCTTGAGTACCATTTCCATAGATTCGATCTCATCCATGTTGAACATGAACTGGCGCAAGATTCGCGTTTTTTGCAGAACTTCAGGTGCCAAGAGCAACTCCTCGCGGCGTGTGCCCGATTTGGTGAGCTCAATCGCGGGGAAGATGCGTTTTTCGTAGAGGCGACGGCTGAGGTGAACCTCGGAGTTACCCGTGCCTTTGAACTCTTCAAAAATCACCTCATCCATGCGGCTGCCCGTATCGACCAGCGCCGTGGCGATGATGGTCAGCGAGCCGCCTTCTTCCACGTTACGCGCTGCGCCAAAAAACCGCTTAGGTCGATGCAGAGCGTTGGTGTCAATACCGCCCGAGCCAATCTTCCCGCTGGATGGCATCACGTTGTTGTAAGCACGCGCCAAGCGCGTGATCGAGTCCAGCAAAATCACCACGTCTTTTTTCAGTTCGACAAGGCGCTTGGCGCGTTCAATCACCATTTCGGCGACGTGAACGTGACGCGCTGCGGGCTCGTCAAACGTCGAGCTAATCACTTCGCCGCGCACCGTGCGCTGCATCTCGGTGACCTCTTCAGGGCGCTCGTCAACCAGCAAAACCATCAGGTGCGAGTCAGGGTAATTGGCGGCAATCGCGTGTGCAATGTGCTGCATCATCACGGTCTTGCCCGATTTGGGCGATGCGACTAGCAAGGCACGTTGACCTTTACCGAACGGCGCAATGATGTCAATCACACGGCCTGTGAAGTTCTCTTCCGACTTGATGTCGCGCTCCAAGATCATTTGCTCTTTAGGAAACAGCGGCGTCAAGTTTTCAAACATCACCTTGTGTTTGTTCGAGTCAGGCGATCCGCCGTTGACTTTGTCGAGTTTGTTCAGTGCAAAGTAGCGCTCACCGTCTTTGGGTGTGCGGACTTCGCCTTCAATCATGTCGCCCGTGTGCAGGTTGAAGCGGCGCACTTGGCTGGGGGAAATATAGATGTCGTCCGTTGACGCCGTAAAGCTGGTATCGGGCGAGCGCAAAAATCCAAAGCCATCGGGCAGGATTTCTAACACGCCATCGGCAAACACTTGTTCGCCAGCACGGGCGCGTTTTTTGATGATGGCAAACATCAGCTCTTGCTTGCGCATGCGGCCTGTGTTTTCGATTTCTAGGGCTTCAGCTTGAAGCAGGACTTCTGACACGTGCAGTGCCTTGAGTTCATTGATATGCATTTGAATAAATGAATGAGTGAGAGTGGGGAAAGTGAGGAGGAGGTGGGCGGCGAGGTCACAATGACTGCCAAGGGCTCAAGCTGCAAAAAGAAAAGAAACAGCGAACAGGCGCGATGATACATGAAAAAAGCCGCTCTTTTGGAGCGGCTTTGAGTAGCTAGTAAAAAGCGGGCGTTTAAACGTGCTCAGCCACCAGCGCCGTCATTTGGCCTTTAGACATCGCACCGACTTGTGTCTTCACCAGCTTACCGCCTTTAAAAATCATGAGCGTTGGGATGCCGCGAATGCCAAACTGCGCAGGAATCGACTGGTTTTCATCCACATTCATCTTGGCGATTTGCAACTTGCCTTTGTAAGTCTCAGACAACTCATCCAGCACAGGCGCAATCATGCGGCAAGGACCGCACCACTCAGCCCAATAGTCCACCAGCACAGGCAGATCGCTTTGCAGCACGTCGGCTTCAAAACTTGCGTCGGAGATATGTTTGATGAGATCGCTGGCCATGGTTTTTCCTTTTTTGAATCGTTTAAGGTTGTTATGAAGTGAGAATATGGGTAAATTGTGACAGAAGACAAGTCCCTTCTATAAATTTAGCAATCCAAGCATCAATTAAAGCGATAGTCAAAATTCATGTCCCACGACCTTAGAGTCACTGCCCCAAGCGTCTGGCTCATCCCCTACGCACAGCTCAAAG
Organism: Comamonadaceae bacterium; assembly: GCA_025352965.1. GTDB lineage: Bacteria > Pseudomonadota > Gammaproteobacteria > Burkholderiales > Burkholderiaceae_C > JASGCK01. Next base: position 25,856 of record JANXRP010000159.1, on the reverse strand, counting down.
CCACAGCCCGTATGGCTTGGCAGACCACTTCTCAGGCTACTTCGCAGGCAGCCGTAATGCCGCAAATCATGACGGTGCGCGAATGGGCGGTTAGTTTGGGTGTCGTTGCCAAAGCGCCCACCGACATTCAGTTTGATGCTGGCATTGACCGCTTGAATGCAGAAATGCTCTTGCGCCGTGCGGGGTTGGACACCGCGCCCGCGCTTGTGCAGCGCTTGCTGGATATGGCCGTTGATGCCGCATCCACGCTTGCCGCGATGCATCCGAGTGGCCGCATTTCGTGGGCCAGCGCACGTGCAGGGCTGTTTCAGCAAGGTGGGCAGTTTCAGTTGGAAGGCGCGATTGGCTTTGTCGCGCTCATGTGGGCGGCTGCGACCAACTACGACACCGATGTGCTGTGGGAGCGACGAGCGGCGCTTTTGGAATCCACCGAGTACTTTTATGTGACCCAAGGTTTGCAACCAGACACCCTCGTGCAGGCCATACTGGATGGGGCTTCCAGCAAGACCACTTTGATTGATTTGGGCGCATTGCCAGCGATAAGTGATGGATTAATAAACGAATACATTGCCTCCGATTTTGAAGATTTAGTTCAGCAAACAGCCGCAGTGATTCTGGCAAGCAATGCCAAAACTATTGCGCTGATTGCACTGGATCGTCAGCTCACACGCCGTTTGAGCGCGGTGCTTGCCAATCGCGGCGTGGCTTTGATTGACGAGACGGGTTGGGCGCTATCGACCACGACAGTTGCTGCGCAATTGATGGCGTGGTTGGAAGCGATGTCGCGCGATGCCACGTCAGACCTAGTGCTCGCTGCTTTAAAGAGTGCATCCGTGCGGTTTTTGCCAGCCGATGTGTCTGAGCTAGAGCAGCAGATTCGACGTGAATCGCAAGTGACTTGGTCGCAGACAGGTAGCGACATGCTAGGTGATTGGCCCGCACGGTTTTCGCGCCCGCGCCCGCTTGCTGCGTGGTTGTCGGAGACAACAGCGCTCTTGCAGCACGTCCTCTTGTGGGACACCATGCAAGCCGATTTAGCGGGGCAGGCCATGCTCAAAGCTTTGCATTTAGATGGGAGCTCGGCAGCGTCCTTGACTGCCAATTTTTCAGCGCCAATGTTGCCAAGCGCTTATTCGGCGTGGGTTCGCGCTGTGCTGGAGGCGAATCGCTTTCGATTGAAGTTTGATGCAGCAACTGTCACCATCTTGCCGCTGGCGCAAATGTGGGGACGGCATTTTGAGACGGTCGTTGTGCCCAGTTGCGACGAGCGCCGTCTGCCTGCTAGGCCACGCCTGCAAAGCGATTGGAGCGCAGCGCAGCGTGAAGCTCTTGGGCTTCCCACGGCTGATGATGCAGCTGCCGCGCAGTCCAAAGCATGGGCATGGCTGTGCAGTCAGCCAAACGTGAGTCTGCTTTGGCAGCAAATGGAGGGTAATGAGTTGCTATCAAAAAGCAATCTGCTGCAAGTGCTGGAGATGGAGGGCGGGTTGCAACCTCAAAAATCGGTACTCGAAAATTCGTTCCTTTTGAAAGCCACGACCAGCATGGCTTCCCAGCCTGTTTTGCCTGTATTAGATGTCTTTGGCCAAGGTGCCAGCATTGACTGGCAAACCTTAGCCCCCGCGACTTTGTCCGCAAGTGCCTACGCCGATTTGCGTGCCTGCCCGTATCGCTTTTACGCCACACGCATCTTGGGTTTGCGGGATGCTGATGAGTTAGACGAAACCGTTGATAAGCGCGACTTTGGTACGTGGCTGCATGGCACGCTGTATCGATTTCACGAAGCATTGAGGCATGAGCCAACGCTTGATCGCGGCACAACCATTAATGCTTGCGCCGCTGCCGAACAAAAATCTCTATCGCTCGACGATGCCGCATTTTTGCCTTTCGCACTCATTTGGCCAAAGACCCGCGAGGCTTATCTGGCGTGGCTTACCAAGCATGAGGCTAGCGGCGTACGGTACGAGGCGGGCGAAGTGAAGAAGTCATTCTCGCTCACGGTGGAGGGCAAAACAGTCAACTTGGTAGGCACGTTAGATCGCATGGATAGGGGAGATGCGAAAAGCGGTGGCGCACAGTGGCTGCTGGACTACAAAACGGAGTCGTTAGATAAAACGCGCAAGCGCATCAAAAACGCGGACGAGGATACGCAGCTCGCGTTTTATGCCGCGCTGGTCTTAAGCGATTCTGAACAAAGCGAAGCACCGATTCGTGCAGCCTACGTCAATTTAGTAGAACGAGCCAATGACAAAAATTCCACCAGCACGAACGAGCTGCCAAGCTTAGAAAATCGGCGTGATGTTTTGCTGGACGGCATCTGGGGCGATCTCTCCAATATGGCGGCAGGCCATGGTCTGCGTGCCTTGGGCGAGGGTGAGGCTTGCACGTATTGCCAAGTTCGCGGTTTGTGCCGACGGGATTTTGTATGACCCTAGAGGCACAAAATCCCGCTTACGCCATTAACGGCAAGCTCGCCAGCTCGGAGGCTTTCTATGCCATCGCCTGCGACCCTGTGCGTAGCGTTTGCGTTGAGGCCTGCGCGGGCGCGGGCAAAACGTGGATGCTGATTGAACGCATGGTGAAAGCCTTGGAACAAGGCACTGAGCCTGATCAAATTTTGGCAATCACATTTACCAAAAAAGCCGCTGGCGAAATGCGCGAACGCTTGCAAAAAAGATTGACCGAACCAGGGTTGCAGGGGCTGCGAAGCAAGATATTGGCGAGCGGTCGCGCTGTCCAAATCTCCACTTTTCACGCATGGTTTGCGCAGCTACTCAAGGCTGCGCCGTTGGTTGTTTTGCAAAAACTAAAGTATCCATTGACTTACGAATTGCTAGAAGATGAGCAGACGCTTTTGCCCGAATTGCGCCATGCGTTCTATGCCAAAGCCCTTTCTAATCGAGGCTTGCGAGAGGATTTTGCGGCATTGATTGAAGACTGGGGGCGCTCCAAAGTAGACGATGCGCTGGTGAACTTGCTGGCCAAGCGAGTTGAGTTTGAACTGACAGATGCGCAAGGATTGTTAGAGAATTCAGTAGAGGATGCAGAAGAAAAACAACCGAGCCACGAGTTACACGCTATTGCCGCAAAAGTGCTAGGTAGCTATAAAACGGATGAGCTCAGAGCGGCGGGAAACAGCATTGAGGCTGGACTTTCAAACTCAGATGTTGATTTACTGCTTGCTGGGTTACTCACAAAAGATTTAACGCCAAAAAAATACAAGTCCAAAATCAGCGACGAAGATCGCCAGTTCGTCACTGCGGCGCAAGACGATTTGCTGGTGATTCTCGCAGCCAAGCACCAACACACCTGTTGGCTCTATCAGCAGCGCATGACGCGCGTGGGGCGCGCGTGGCTGGATTGCTTTGCGAAGCTCAAATACCAGCAGGGCTTGGTCGATATGGCGGATTTGGAACGTGCCGCAACGCTTTTGCTGTCTGATGCTGAAGCTTCGGGCGCGGTACAAGAACGCCTAGATCAGCGGCTGCGCCACGTGATGATTGATGAGTTCCAAGACACCAATCCGCTGCAATGGCAGGCGATGCATGCGTGGCTCTCTGGCTATGCGGGCAGCGGCGGTGGTCAGCAGCGACCGAGCCTGTTCATCGTGGGCGACCCCAAGCAAAGTATTTACCGATTCCGCCGTGCCGAGCCGCGTGTGTTTGCGGCTGCGCAGACGTTTATGCAGGAGACGTTTGATGCGGTGCTGATCTCGTGCGACCATACGCGCAGGAACGCATCTGGCGTGCTAGCCGTCGTCAATAGCGCTATGCTGAATGCGCAAGAAGCCAATGAATTTGCGGGTTTCAGGCCGCACACGACGACGAGCACAGAGGCTGGATCAGCACTTTGCTTGCCGTTAATTGCGCGGGTTAAAAAAGAAAAAAACGATTCAATTTCAGTCACTCAACCTGTATGGCGCGACAGCTTCACCACGCCGCGCGAAGATGCGGAAGAGTCGCTCAAAGAACGCGAAGCCGATCAAGCGGCGCGGTGGATTGCAGCCAACACGGGCGGTCAATCGGTGATGGTGTTGTCGCGCACGCATGAGCCGCTTAGCCTTATCCAGCAAGCCTTACAGCGCTACGGCGTGCACGCTGCAAAGTTAGAAAAGAACGATTTGGCGGATGTTCCCGCCGTGCAAGATGTGCTAGCACTCCTCAATTTTTTAATCTCACCGCATAGTGATTTGGATTTGGCCAGAGCGCTCAAGTCGCCTCTGTTTGCGTGGACGGATGCGCAGCTGATGACGTTGCGCAAAGAACAACTGGCCGCTTTACCAGAGAAAAAATCTTGGTTTGATTTGCTAACAGGTGACATGAAAGAGACGCTGGAGCGCTGGCAGGCATGGATGCAGCAATTGCCACCGCACGATGCACTACAAGCGATTTACGACGATGCTGATGTTTTAAATAAGTACCTTGCCGCTATGCCAAATGCGGTAAGGCTCTCCAGTCATGCCGCTCTGCAAGCCTTGCTCGGTGCGGCTTTGCAGGTGGGGGGTGGTCGTTTTTTAAGCGCCTATGCGTTTGTTCGCGCCATGCGTGCCTCGCTGCAAAGCATTAAAGCGCCTGCGGTGGCGCAGATCGCATCCGCTGTGCAATTGCTCACGGTGCACGGCGCAAAAGGTTTGGAAGCGGATATGGTGCTACTCCTCGCCAGCGATCCAGAGCCGCGAAAAATGCAATCCATGACCACGCTGATCGACTGGCAACCCGAAGACTCAGCGCCGCAAAAATTTGTCTTTTTGCTAAGCGAATCGAATCCGCCAAGCTGTGCCAAAACTTTGCTGGAAGCCGATTTCAAGGCACGTGAAGTGGAGGAACTCAATACGATGTACGTTGCCACCACGCGGGCACGGCGGGCGCTTGTGCTTTCGGCCTCTGAGGCATATAACCCCAATCCAAAAAGTGTGTGGCATCGACTGCAAGCGCTTTGCGTACCCGTGGTTGCCCAGGATGAAGTAGCCTCTAAGCCATATCTAACAAGGCTTCCCACAGAGATAAAAATGCTGCCTTCGGCACTGTTCACGCTGCCACCCACCATGACGGTAGCGGTATCTGACGATTCAAATGCTGCATCGCGGCAGGGCAGTGCGTTGCATAGGCTTTTGCAATGGCAAAGCACGGATGCTGCTGCACTCATGGCTGTGACGAGTGAATTTTCTTTGACAAAAGAGCAAGTGCAAGCTGTGTCTGTCAGCGCGAAAGCGATGCTGACGGGTGAAGGCGCTTGGATATGGGATGCTACAAAAATCGATTGGCAAGCCAATGAATATGAGCTTGTGCATCAGGGACGAGTCATGCGTATTGACAGATTGGTGCGTCAGCGTGAAACGCAAATGTGGTGGGTGATTGATTTCAAATCAGCGCTAGAGCCAGAAAAATCAGCGGCATTACGCGCACAGTTGGCAGACTACAAAGCAGCCATTGTTGAGGTTTTTAGTGTGCCGATCAGTCAGGTGCAAACTGTCTTCGTGACTCCGATAAACTCTAGGCTATGTACTACTTAGTTCAACACAGTTTTCATAGGAACTTGATATGAGCGATCTTCTTCTCAAACAGCAACGCGAGCCTTTGCAGGCATCGTTTAGCGACGCATCCAACCCGATTGGTTTAGACGGCGTGGAGTTTATTGAATACACCACCGACAAGCCGCAAGCGCTGGGTCAGGTGCTGGAGATGATGGGTTTTAAGCCCGTGGCACGGCATCGCTCGCGTGAGGTCACGCTGTATCGCCAAGGCGAGATGAATGTGGTGGTGAATGCTCACCCAGCCGATACGCACGGCGAGAGTCAACCGACGATGTCTGCTATTGCCCTTCGGGTACGCGATGCGCGCAGTGCTTTTGCTTATGCGATCGAGCGCGGCGCGTGGGCAGTACCCACGAGCAGCGAAGTGATGGAGCTCAATATCCCCGCCATCCACGGTGTTGGTGATAGCCACATTTACTTTGTGGATCGCTATAACGAGTTTTCGATTTATGACGTGGACTTTGTGCCCATCCCAGGTGTGGACGCACATCCTGCTGCTACGGCTGGGATTCATTTTTTTGGCACAGTGCAATACATTGGTTCAGAGCGCAGCTTCGACTGGGTTGAGTTCTACGAATCTTTGCTGGGCTTTAAGCTGGTACCCGACGAAGAGCGCTTTGGCATCATGCCCAAAGGGAAACTCTTAAATGCCCCGTCCGTTAAGACGGGTCAAGGTTTTATGTGGCAATTGGTCGAGCCTGACGTGATGGAAATTGATTTGGACGAAAAGTTGCAGCGCATAGGTCTTGGCGTACCCGATGTGATGGCGGCTGTGAAGGCGCTACGAAGCTTGGGTGTTGAGTTTGTCGAGTCGAACGAAGTCCATGCCGAAGCGCGCGGCGCGATTACGAAAACGTATTTGGGCTCGGTGATGTTTGAGCTTGTGCAAAGCACAAAGTGATGCCCGTATGAAAATCAAACCTCATTTTGAAGAATTTGGTGTTGACACCATTACCTTTGCGGGCACGCTAGAGGCCAAGCTTAAAGCCACGTTGGATGCGGGCTTTACGCAGATTATGCTGAAAGCCAATGACATTGTGGGTTATCCGCAAGGGATTGAGGCAGCCGTTTTGGCGGTAAAAAACAGCGGGCTGCGCGTGACGGGTTTTCAAGTGCTGCGCGACTTTGAAGGGCTCAGCGGCGATTTGCACGATTACAAGATTGACATTGCGAAATCAATGCTGCAAATGGCGAAAAGTTTGGATGCCAAGTTTCTGCTGTGCTGTTCTTCGACATCAGCACACGCTACCAGCGACTTAGACAAGATTGCTGCTGATTTACGCAAGCTGGCCATGCTGGCGTTGCCCATGGGTTTGAAGATCGCCTACGAGGGACTGTCGTGGGGCAAAACGATTAACGAGTACCACACCGCTTGGGATGTGATTTGCCGCGCCAATATGCCCAATCTTGGCACTTGCCTTGATTCGTTCCATATCTTGGCTGCCAAGACATCACTCGATGAGATTGAATTTATCGACCCAAACAAAATCTACTTGGTGCAGTTGGCTGATTTTCTGTGGCAAGAGACGAAGAGCTTTGAAGAGCGGATGACGACGGCCCGCACCTACCGTGTCTTCCCAGGTGAAGGCGTTCATAACGATGACTTGATTGATCTTGTGCGGCGCATCGACAAGTTGGGTTATACGGGCGACTACAGCTTTGAAGTGTTTAATGACGACTATCAAAACATGCCGTTGCCTTTTGTTGCTGAGCGTGCCAAAAAGAGTGCTGTCTGGCTAGCAGAGCATGTGCTAAAACGCTCCACGCCAGTTGCCAATCAGATGCGGTTGAAACGGCAATGACGCAAATCGCGCTGATCGTTATCAGCGCGTTAGTGCTGCTCCTTGCGAGCTGTGCTCGGACAAATCCTATTAAAAATCCTGTGACTGAGCAGGCGATTGCACGCGCCAAAACCAAAGCGCCTAGCAGCGAAGTTTGCGCACCTATCTTGTCATGGTACGAAGACGAATTTGCCATCAATGGCATGAAGCGCAACATGGGTGGTGGCCTACACAATGGTTTTGACATGGCCGTAAAGAGCGGCACGCCTGTCATTGCGGCTGCGCCAGGCGTGGTGGTAGTAAGCGGTTTTCAAGTAACCAGTGGCGCCGTGGTTTGGATTTATCACGGGCAGGATATGGATGGCAATCAAATTTATTCCTACAGTGCGCATTTGCATGAGCGTTTGGTTCGCAAAGGTGAGCGGGTGGTGCGCGGGCAGCTCATTGGGCGTTCGGGCAATACAGGCGCGGGTGTCGGCAGCGAAGGGCCGCATTTGCATTTTGGAATTGCCGTGCGCAAAGTCAATAACTACAGCACAGATGTTGAAAATGTGCAGGGCACCGAACCAGTGAGTCCCAACTTATTTCTTTATCCTATTGGCGTGGCTAACAGCGTGAGCACACTGCCAGTGTATTTTCCTAAATGGATCGAGGCAATGGACTACGGTGACAGAGATTGGGTGCAGCAACAATTGCTCACGGGTTTGACTTTCCCGATACGCTGTGAGACCCGTCAATGAAAGCGACAATTAAAGCATGAACACTTCATCTGCGAACATCATCCTAGCAAACGGGAGCTTGCGCGCTGTCGTTAGACCTGATTTGGGAGGCTCTCTTGAAAGCCTTATCTACTACGGCCTCGCGGGCGATGTGCCAGTGCTGCGAGTGCCGCCAGCGGTGATTCATACCGTGCGGGACATGGGCAGTTTTCCGCTCGTGCCATTTTCTAACCGCGTGGCGAAAGCGCAGTTGCAGTGGCAGGGAACGGATCATCCGCTCATCAAAATGGGAACAACGGAGGAACACGCCATGCACGGGGTGGTGTGGCAACGGTCTTGGGAAGTGCTGGAAGCAAGCGCTGATTTTGTGATGCTGTCGCATGAGCACAAGGCCGATAGCGCGTGGCCGTTTGCGTTCGATGTGTCGCAAGTGTTTAAGCTGGATGGCTGTGCGCTGAACATGACGCTCTCTATCACGAATCAAGCGCCAAACCCTGCGCCTGTGGGGCTGGGCTGGCATCCCTACTTTGCCAAACGTGCTGGCGCGCATATCCGTTTTGATGCGACCTCGCGCTGGGAGATGAACGCGGACAAGTTGCCAACCGTGCTGCAAGCCGCATCTGGATTGGCCTCGCCGTGTGCCGATTTAGAGATCGACAATTGTTTTGAAGGCTGGACGGGCGTGGCCGAGCTGCGTGATGAATGTATTCGCACGCGTATCGCATCCAATTTGCCGCGTTTGGTGGTGTACACCAAACCTAGCATTGATTGCATTGCTATCGAGCCTGTGAGTCACGCCAATAACGCGATTAATTTGGCAGGGGCGAATGCGGAGCAGCTTGAGCGACTAGGCGTGCGTGTGCTGGCAAGCGGAGAGACATTTAGCGCTCAAATGAGCATCAACGTGGAGAACGCATGAACCAAGAATGGACGAAGCTGACAAAGCAGCATAGTATTTTGGGTGAGTCGCCGTTTTGGCATCCTGATGAAGAGCGGCTGTATTGGGTGGACATCCTTGGGTTCAGTATTCACAGACTGCATGTGGCGACAGGCGTGCAGGAATCGTGGGAAATGCCTCAAGAACCTTGCTGTATCGCGCCCGCGAAAACAAATGGCAAACCAAGCGGTTTGGTTATTGCGCTGCGTGATGGTTTTTACCGCGCTCAAGTGTGGGGCGGCGCGATCACGCCATTGGCAACAACGGGCACAGGGCATTTGGACTATGACCCTAAAACCATGCGCTTTAACGATGGTCGGTGTGATCCCGAGGGGCGCTTTTGGTGTGGCACCATGATTGAGCCGATGGAGATGCGGGCTTCCAAAATCGGCACACTCTACAGTTTAGACCTCCGTGCAGGCCACGTCCACATTGACGTGCAGGCCAGTGGCGCTAGCATTCCGAATGGCCTAGCTTGGTCAAAAGACAGCAAAACCATGTACTGGTCGGATTCGTTTAACCATGTGCTCTCTATCTTTGATTGGGATGCAAAAAGCAATGTGCTCGCAAATCGGCGCGTGCTAAAAAATTTCCCTCGTAAAGGTGAAGAGGCAGTTTATGGCGGCAGACCCGACGGTGCAGCGATGGACGCTGATGGCAACTACTACGTGTGCTTGATGGAAGGGCAGGGCATCTTAAAACTGGCACCCGATCACACCGAGCTGGCGCGTATTCCAGCACCCGTTCGCTTTCCCACCATGCCTTGTTTTGGTGGCGTAGATTTGAAAACGCTATTTGTAACGTCGCTGCGCGAAAACCGCACACCAGAAGAGTTGGCCGAGCAGCCTGATTTGGGGCATGTGTTCTGTAGGCGTGTGGACACCGCAGGTGCGCCTGTCAATTTTTTTAAAGACTAGTATTTTTTACGCTATTTTTACAAAACCATAGTCACTTTTCCTCCTATTTTTATGACATGAAAGATATGCTTCCTCCATCGTTTTAATAGGAGAGAGTTGATGGATATTGCATTTCTATTGGGGGTCATTCTGCTCTGGGGCACGATGACTTTGCTGGTCTGGGGGTTAAAAAATCTTGAGAAGCCTGTAGGAGGTCGATCATGATTAGTCTTAACTTGCTTTACGGTTTTGGCGGTGTTTGTGCCGTGCTGCTACTGGCCTATCTAGGCTACGCGCTGATTTGCGCTGAGGAGTTCTGATGAATACCTCAAGCTGGAGCCTGTTGGCTGTTTATTTGGGTGCTTTGCTAATCGCAGCATGGCCGTTAGGTATTTGGCTGGCACGTCTGTGCTCGGGTCAATTGCCAGGCTGGATGCACAAGCTAGAAGCGCTCCTTTATCGTTTGGCGGGCACGTCTGCTAGTCAATCCATGAACTGGTCGCATTACGCGCTTGCGGTGCTTGCATTCAATGCGCTTGGCATGGTTGTCGTCTATATACTACAGCGCGTCCAAGCTGTACTCCCACTCAATCCAGCTGGCATGGTGGCGGTCTCACCTGACTCCGCCTTCAACACTGCCGTTAGCTTTGTGACTAACACCAACTGGCAAGGCTATGCGGGCGAGTCCACGATGAGTTATCTCACACAGATGCTGGGCTTGTCGGTGCAGAACTTTTTTTCTGCGGCTACGGCGGTTGCCGTGGTGTTTGCACTGTTTCGTGGTTTTGCTGCGCGCTCCAGTGGTGTCATTGGCAACTTCTGGGTTGACGTGACTCGCATCACCGCTTGGTTATTGGTGCCGCTGTCGCTGGTGTTCGCGGTGTTTTTAGTGGAGCAAGGCGTGATTCAGAATTTTGATGCCTACAAGGATGTGAGCACGCTTGAGGTAACCATGTACCAGAACCCGAAAAATGGCTCTGATGGTCAACCACTTAAGGATGCCAAGGGCAATGCCATAACGGAAGAGTCCAAGGCGACTACGCAAACGTTGGCCATGGGACCTGTGGCCTCGCAGGAAGCGATCAAGATGGTGGGCACGAATGGTGGCGGGTTCTTCAACGCCAACTCCGCGCATCCTTACGAGAATCCGACGGCACTGAGCAATTTTGTGCAGATGCTTGCTATCTTTTTGATTCCTGCTGCGCTGTGTTTTGCATTTGGCCGCGAGATCGGTGATCCGCGTCAGGGTTGGGCTGTACTGGTAGCGATGATCGTGATGTTTCTTATTGCTGTTGTGATCATCACACCAGCCGAGCAGACGGGTAATCCACTGCTCACGCCGCTCGGGGTTGACCAAATACAAAGCAGTTTGCAAGCTGGCGGAAACATGGAGGGTAAGGAAACCCGTTTCGGCATTAATGCTTCTAGCTTGTTTGCTGTCATCACGACGGCTGCATCGTGTGGCGCTGTCAATGCCATGCATGACTCATTTACACCGATAGGCGGGATGGTGCCTATGGTGATGATGCAACTTGGCGAAGTGGTGTTTGGCGGGGTTGGCAGTGGGCTGTATGGCATGCTAATTTTTGCCATTTTGGCGGTATTCATCGCAGGGCTCATGATTGGCCGAACTCCCGAATATTTGGGTAAAAAAATCGAAGCGCATGAGATGAAATTGACTTCGATTGCGATCCTAGTGACACCTATTGTGGTGCTCGCGGGCACCGCGATTGCTGTGTTGACAGCGGCTGGGAGGGCTGGCATCGCTAACCCTGGGGCGCACGGCTTTTCGGAAATCCTCTATGCGCTCACCTCGGTCGCCAACAACAATGGAAGCGCCTTTGCGGGTCTCTCAGCTAACACACCTTTCTACAACATCTTGCTGGGTATTGCTATTTGGTTGGGGCGATTTGGTGTGATCGTCCCCGTGTTGGCGATAGCAGGTAGCCTTGCTGCAAAAAAACGCCTACCCGTTACAGCAGGGACACTGCCCACACATGGTCTGTTGTTTGTGACGTTACTGATTGGCACGGTGCTTTTGGTCGGGCTACTTAATTACGTACCAGCCTTAGCTTTAGGGCCGATGGTCGAGCATCTGATGCTGTGGCTCAGTAAATGAGGTAACAAATCATGACTATTCAAAAACCATTTATATTGTTCGATGCTGTATTGCTCAAGCCAGCCATTATCCAATCGTTTACCAAACTCAGTCCGCGCGTGCAGTGGCGTAATCCTGTGATGTTTGTTGTTTTTATTGGTAGTATTTTGACGACCTTGCTCGGATTTCAAGCGTTACTTCTTGTGCCAAGTAAGGGGATGACCTCGGCAGGTTTTATCCTTACGGTGGCCGTTTGGCTTTGGTTTACCGTGCTGTTTGCCAACTTTGCCGAAGCGCTTGCTGAAGGTCGAAGTAAGGCTCAAGCGGCTTCTCTTCGAAGCTTAAAAAAGAGCACGTGGGCCAAGAAATTAAAAGAACCAAAACACAATCGCAGCTTCTTACCAGAGCAAGCGGAGAACTTGCGTAAGGGTGATGTGGTGTTGGTTGATACGGGTGAGATGATTCCGCTGGATGGCGAGGTGATTGAAGGCGTCGCCACCGTGGATGAGAGTGCGATCACTGGTGAATCTGCCCCTGTGGTGCGTGAGTCGGGGGGTGATTTTTCTGCTGTGACGGGAGGAACGCGTGTGCTGTCGGATTGGCTGGTCGTGCGCATTTCTGTCAACCCAGGCGAGTCGTTTTTAGACCGAATGATTAGCATGGTTGAAGGTGCGAAACGCCAGAAGACACCGAATGAAGTGGCCTTGACGATCTTGCTTGTGGCCTTAACGATTGTGTTTTTAGTTGTCACCATGACCTTGTTGCCATTTTCTATTTTTAGCGTGAGTGCGGCTGGTGCAGGTGCGGTGGTCAGTGTCACAGCGCTTATTGCTTTGTTGGTTTGCTTGATTCCTACCACCATTGGTGGTTTGTTGTCCGCCATAGGTGTGGCTGGGATGAGCCGCATGATGCAGGCCAATGTCATTGCAACATCGGGTCGTGCTGTTGAAGCGGCGGGTGATGTGGACGTGTTACTGCTGGATAAGACTGGCACTATCACGCATGGCAATCGTCAAGCTTCAACATTCTTTCCAGCCCCTGGCGTGGGCGAAGCGAAGCTGGCTGCCTGCGCGATGCAGGCATCTATATCGGATGAAACACCCGAAGGGCGCAGCATTGTGGCTCTAGCACAAAAATTTGGTGCAGATGTGCCATTGGTTGGCAAGATACAAGAGATTCCGTTTACTGCCCAAACTCGCATGAGCGGCATTGATGTGACACTACCCGATGGCAACATTCGTCAATTGCGTAAAGGCGCAGTCGATGCGATTCGCAAATACGTTGAGGCTTTGGGTGGCAGTGTTTCTGCTGAAGTGATGAGAGCTTCTGATGATGTGTCGCGTCGCGGCAGCACGCCGTTGGCTGTGGCTGACGGCTTGAGTGTTTTGGGCGTGGTTGAGCTCAAAGATATCGTTAAAGCAGGCATCAAAGAACGCTTCAGTGAGCTACGCCGTATGGGTATCAAGACCGTCATGATTACGGGAGATAACAAACTCACAGCGGCGGCTATTGCTGCTGAGGCGGGCGTCGATGATTTCCTAGGGGAAGCCACTCCTGAAGACAAGCTCAAATTGATTCGTCAATATCAAGCGGAAGGCCGATTGGTGGCGATGACGGGGGACGGCACCAACGATGCACCAGCATTAGCGCAGGCCGATGTCGCCGTTGCCATGAACAGCGGCACACAAGCGGCTAAAGAAGCGGGCAATATGGTGGATTTGGACTCCAATCCCACCAAGCTATTAGAGATTGTGGAGACTGGCAAGGCACTCTTGATGACACGCGGTTCGCTCACGACGTTTTCAATTGCCAATGATGTGGCCAAGTACTTCGCCATCATCCCAGCCATTTTTGTGACGACGTATCCGCAGCTCACCGCACTCAATGTGATGCGATTGGGTAGCCCTTCATCAGCGATTTTGTCTGCAGTGATTTTTAACGCGCTGATCATTGTGTTTTTGATTCCATTGGCGCTTAAGGGCGTGAAGTACCGCGCGGTTGGTGCTGCTACGTTGCTGCGTCGCAATTTGTTGATTTACGGTTTGGGTGGACTGATCGTTCCCTTCATTGGCATCAAGGTCATTGACGTTCTACTAGTCGCGCTCAACCTAGCCTGAACAATGTTTTAAGCAATTAAAGGAAATCTCATGAAAACCATTCTTCGTCCTGCACTTGTGCTGTTTTCATTGCTGACCCTGATGACGGGTGTGGCCTATCCATTGATCGTGACTGGGGTTGCACAAACTGTGTTCCCAGATCAGGCTTCGGGTAGCTTGATCATTCGCAATGGTAAAACCGTTGGCTCTTCACTCATTGGACAGAACTTTGCCGATCCCAAACACTTTTGGGGTCGTCCTTCGGCGACAGGTCCTATGCCGTATAACGCAGCCGCGTCGAGCGGTTCTAACCAAGGGCCACTCAACCCAGCCTTAGTCGATGCAGTGAAGGCTCGTGTGCAAGCCTTGCGGGCAGTGGATCCGGAGAACGTCGCTGCGGTGCCCGTCGATTTGGTAACGGCATCAGCCAGCGGCTTAGATCCGCACATTAGTCTCGCGGCTGCACGCTATCAGGTGGTACGTGTTGCCAAAGCACGTGGGCTGTCCTCTGATAAAGTTTTAGCACTGGTTGATACGCAAACCGAACACCCGCTGTTTGGTCTAATTGGAGAGCCGCAAGTCAATGTGCTCAGGCTTAATCTGGCTCTGCAAGCGCTGCATTGATTCGAAAACAGGATGTAATGGAGCGCATGAGTCATTTTGTAGATCCTCGTCCTGATCCCGACCAGTTGCTGGAGAAGCTTCGCGGTGAAGAGGCACGTGCCCATCGCGGACGACTACGTATTTATTTTGGAGCCAGTGCAGGTGTTGGGAAAACCTATGCCATGCTCAGTGCTGCTCAGCGCGAGCGCGAAGCAGGGCGAGAAGTGGTGATTGGTGTTATTGAGACGCATGGCCGTAGCGATACGGCAGGGCTTGTCGCAGGGCTTGAATCGTTGCCGTTAAAAGAGATCCCCTATCGGGAGCGAACGCTCAAAGAATTCGACCTTGATGCGTCTTTGAAGCGTAAACCTAGGGTGTTATTGGTGGATGAACTTGCGCATAGTAATGTAGAGGGGTCACGCCATCCCAAACGCTGGCAGGATGTACAGGAGTTGCTTGAAGCGGGCATTGACGTTTGGTCTGCCCTTAACGTGCAACACTTAGAAAGCCTAAACGGCACGATAGGCGCGATCACGGGTATTCGCATTCATGAAACGGTACCCGACACCGTAATTGATACGGCTGATGAAGTGATTTTGATTGATGTGACACCCGATGAGTTGATGAGCCGCCTCAAAGCGGGCAAGGTTTATTTGCCACACCAGGCAGAACGCGCTGCACAAAACTTTTTTCGCAAAGGCAATCTCATTGCCTTGCGTGAGATTGCCTTACGCCGCACGGCCGAGCACGTGGAAGATGATGTTCGCAATTACCGCGTAGAACAATCTATCGCGCCAGTCTGGAACACGGAGGGTGCGATTCTCGCCTGCATCGGTGCACGCGAGGGTGCTGAACAAACTGTTCGCACGGCAGCAAGGTTAGCGGGCCAGCTTAATGTGCGTTGGTATGCCGCTTATGTTGAAACGCCTTATTTACAAAGACTCGCGGCGAGCGAACGGGATCGCATACTAACGGTGATTAAGCTTGCAGAAGATATGGGTGCTAGTACAGCGGTGTTAACTGGGAGCGATGCGGCTGAAGCGTTGGTATCGCACGCTCAAATGCTGAACTGTGCCACGTTGGTGGTCGGCCGCCCAGCGCCGTCTAGCTGGCGTTCATGGGGCGCGCGCAGCATGACGCGTCAACTGGCAGTGCAGGCACTTACGCTGGACATCGTTGAGGTTGGTCGTGCCGAGAGCACTCGGCGATTTACCAGTAATGTTCACTACACACAAGAAAACACACAAGATAGCGCTTGGCACAAAAATGCGCCTCGTTATGCGTGGGCGATAGGCAGTGTCGTGTTGATTACGCTGTTGGCCACACCACTATTGGAATTTTTTGATCTCGTTAATATCGTGATGCTATTTTTGTTGGGTACGGTATTGGTTGCTGTGAAGTTCGGTCGCGGTCCTGCGGCATTGGCTGCGTTCTTGAACGTTGCAGCGTTCGACTATTTTTTTGTGCCGCCTCGCCTGTCTTTTGCTGTCAGTGACGTGCAATATCTTTTGACTTTTGCTGTCATGCTGGCGGTAGGGTTGCTGACTGGTCAGCTTACTGCGGGTTTGCGTTTTCAAGCGCGAATTTCATCCAGTCGCGAGCGTCGTGCGCAGTTGTTGTTTGAACTCACACGCGACTTATCGGGGGCTCTTTTAAGCACACAAGTCGTCGAGATGGGTGAGGCTGCTGTGCAGCGTAATTTTGACGGACAGGCGTTGGTGCTGGTGACTGATGCGAATGATCACTTAGCTATTCCTGCCAGATCCCCTCCTGACTTTGATGCCAGTGTGGCCGACTGGGTTTTTCGTAACGAGCGTGCTGCAGGCTTGGCCACCACGACTTTGTCTGCGCATTCTTGGCACTACATACCGCTGAAAGCGCCTATGCGTGTGCGTGGCGTACTCGGGCTCAAACCTGCACAACCACGCTGGTTGTTAATTCCCGAGCAGTTACAGCAACTCGACACGTTGACGCGGCAAATCGCTATTGCACTAGAGCGGGTGCATTACGTTGAGATTGCTCAGCAGGCTGTCGTGCAAATGGAGTCTGAGCGCTTGCGTAGCACCCTGCTGGCTGCTATGTCGCATGACATCCGTACGCCATTAACTGCTTTGATGGGTCAAGCAGAATTATTGACGACCTCAAAACCTTTAACGCAAGATCAACTCAGTTTGGCTCAGACGATTAGTCAAGAAGCACGGGAGTTGAGTACCTTGGTGACCAATATATTGGAGATGGCGCGTTTGGAAAGTGGTCAAGTGGAGTTGCGAAAGGATTGGCAATCAGTGGAAGAGGTCATAGGTAGCGCGATCCGATCTGCTCGTCATGCGCTTGGTACATTGTCGGTACGGACAGAGATTCCAACCGATCTGCCTTTAGTTGAGTTTGATGCTAGTTTGATCGAACGGGTATTGGTCAATCTGTTAGAAAACGCCGCCAAATATGGCGTGAGGAACAACCCCGTTGTTCCAGCCATTGTTGTTCGTGCCAGCATTGAAGAAGACAAACTAGTGATGACTGTTCGAGATTTTGGGCCTGGACTACCACTCAATGTCAAAGGAAGAGAGGACAGTCTATTTACCAAATTTACTCGCGGCCATAGTGAATCTTCAACCCGAGGGGTGGGCTTAGGTTTGGCTATTTGCAAGGCTATCATTGATGTGCACCGCGGCACGATTACGGCCGTACAAGCCGTCGACGGGGGAGCAGAGTTCACAGTGACACTACCCAAAAATTCACCACCAACAACCCTATGACACAGCCCGTCATCATTCTTATCGAAGACGAAATTCAAATACGCCGTTTTGTGCGCACGGCATTGGAGGCAGAGGGTTGGCACGTACATGAAGCCGAAACAGCCAAGCGTGGATTGGCTGATGCAGGAACACGGAAACCAGATTTACTAATCGTTGATCTAGGCTTGCCAGATGGTGATGGCATGGACGTCATACGAGATGTGCGTGGCTGGTCAAATGTTCCCATTCTTGTACTCTCCGCCCGTACGGAGGAGTCTGACAAAATCGATGCGCTAGATGCTGGTGCGGATGACTATTTGGTCAAGCCTTTTGGTTTGGGGGAACTCATGGCGCGTGTTCGTGCCAATTTGCGCCGACCTAGAACGGTCTTAGATGAAACGTCATCTCGTGAAGCCGTACATGGTGATGGCATATTTAGATTTGGCGATGTTGAATTCAATCGGTTGGGTAGGGTTGTACGACGTGAAGGTATTGAAATACATCTGACGCCCATAGAGTACCGTTTGCTCGGAGTTTTGGTGGCGAATGTTGGACGGGTGATGACGCACAAACAACTGCTTCGCGATGTATGGGGACCATCACATTCGGAACAGAGTCATTACCTTCGGATTTATATGGCGCATCTCAGGCAAAAACTCGAAGTTGACCCTGCACAACCGCGCCATCTACTAACAGAGACTGGCGTGGGCTATCGATTGTTATTGGATGCGTAATTTCTACAACGGCTGATAACTTGATTCTGGGATTAGCTTGGCAACCTCGGCGGCTGTATTGGCGAGATCAAGTTTGATTTTTATAAACCAGCCGTCATCCATGGGGTCCGTGTTAGCCAGCGCTGGGTCGGCGCGTAGCGCTTCATTCACTTTAATGACTTCACCGCTAAGTGGCATAAAGACATCGGCAGCAGTTTTGACCGACTCCACAATCGCACCCACATCCATTTTCGAAAATCGCTTGCCAATAGCAGGCAGTTCTACAAAAACAATATCACCAAGCGCGTCTTGCGCGTGTTGGCTAATGCCGATGGTGGCGGTTTGGCCGTCGGCTGATAGCCGTGCCCATTGGTGTTCTTCGGTGAAATAAAGGTTCATGGGCTCATTCTAAAATGATTCACATGAACAAATCTAAAACCAATCCAAAAGCCACTTCAAAACTCGATCCTGCTTGGCTGGATGCTCAGTACAACAACCGTGCGCTTGTGCCCGATCACGCGAGCTATTTCGCACGTTGGAAGAGCACCTCCATCAAAGCACGCCAAGAGCATGTTTGCCGTTTGGATATTCCCTACGGCGTGTATCAAGACGATGGCATGAATGAGACGTTGGATATTTTTCCTGCCACGTCGAGTCACGCGCCTGTGCTGTTTTTTATCCACGGCGGCTACTGGCGCTCGCTCGATAAATCGGATCACAGCTTTGTAGCTCCCGCTTTTACGCTGCAAGGCGCGTGCGTGGTCATCCCCAACTATGCGTTGTGCCCGAAGACGGATGGCGAGACGGTGACGATCCCTAGCATCACGATGCAAATGGTGCAAGCGCTGGTATGGACGTATCGCAATATCGCCAAGTTTGGTGGCGACCCCAAGCGCATCACCGTGGTGGGACATTCGGCTGGAGGCCACTTGGCAGCGATGCTGCTAGCTTGCGCTTGGCAAGTGGTCGCCAATGATTTGCCTGCGGACTTGGTGAAGAACGCTGTGTCGATTTCGGGGCTGTTTGACTTGGAGCCGATACGCCACACGCCATTTTTGAAAGACTCGCTCAAACTCACCGAAGCGGACGCTGCGAAGGCAAGCCCAGTATGGCTTAGCGCCCCGTCTAGTGGAAAGCTTCACTGCTTTGTGGGCGCAGATGAAAGCGCAGAATTCATTCGTCAAAACGCGCTCATGCAAACAGCTTGGGGCAAGGCGGTTGTGCCAACGGTGTCATCGGTTGAATCGCGAAATCACTTTAGCGTTTTGAGTTCGCTTACGCAGCAAAACGGCTCGCGGGTGCATGAGACGGTGCTTGAGCTTGTGAAGAAGGGCTAATCATGTCAACCCAACCCACGCTTGAGTATTTCCCACTTGTGCATCGTGGCAATAAAAAGATGGGCTATTGGAGCTGGGGCGACCCTGCGGCTAAGCATTTGGTCGTGTGCGTGCATGGTTTGACGCGCCAAGGCCGTGACTTTGATGTGCTTGCAGAGGCCATACTGGATAAGGCTTCCAGCAAAGGTGAATCGGTCCGTGTGATTTGTGTGGACATTATTGGACGCGGTATGAGCGATTGGTCGGATGACCCTATGACTTATGCGATCCCCAATTACGCGCAGGACATGATGGTGTTTTTGACAGCTTTGCACAGCGCTAGCTCTTATGAAACATTGGATTGGGTCGGCACCAGCATGGGCGGCTTGATTGGCATGGCCGTTTTAGGCTCAGTGGGCCTTGGTGACATCGCCTTGCCAGTGGTTCCGCGCCATTTGGTTTTAAACGATGTGGGTCCCGTGATTGAGTGGTCGTCTTTGGTTCGCATAGGTGCCTATTTGGGGCGGCATGCGCCGGGTGTTGGTATTTTTGAAACCGAGCAACAAGGTGCGGATGCCATGTGGGTGTTGGCTTCCAGCTTTGGTCCACATACGACGGCGCAGTGGCTGGAGCTATCCAAACATCAAATGAAAAAATGTGCAGATGGCAAATTCACCTTGGCGTACGATCCCGCCATCGCAACGCTGTTTAAAACGGCTAGCCGCGAAACTACCGCTGCGGGCGAAGCCATGATGTGGCAACTCTACGAGCACATCACGGCAAAAACCTTGATTACACGCGGCCAAGAGTCCGATTTGCTATCAGCAGCTACAGCCAAAGCGATGACAAAGCGTGGCCACAAAATGCCTGTACCCGCTCGCCTAGTTGAGTTTGTAGGTGTAGGGCACGCCCCCACTTTTGTAGCCAAAGACCAGCACGATTTAGTGACCCAATTTTTAATGGACTGACTAGGATTGAATCAATTATGAAAAAATTAATAAGCATCATTGCCGTAAGCCTTATGACGCTTGGTCTGCAGGCCGTGCATGCCCAGAGCGCCCAATCCGCTTGGCCTAGCAAGCCGCTACGGTTTTTAGTGGCAGCGCCAGCAGGTAGCTCGCTGGATGTGATTGCTAGGTCAATGAGCGAGAAGCTTGCGCCGCGCGTAGGGCAAAGCGTCGTTATTGAAAACGTAGCAGGTGGTAGCGGCACGATTGCCACCAATATGGCTGCCAAAGCCGCGCCCGATGGCCACACCTTTGTGCTGTCGTTCAATGGGCCCCTCGCGTTTACGCAGTTCATTAGCAAACTGCCGTATGACCCCGCCAAAGATTTAACACCTGTCATCATGACGACGAGCCAACCTAATGTGTTGGCCGTGAACGCAGGCTTGCCTGTCAAAACCACACAAGAGCTGGTGACTTTTTTGCGTGCTAATCCTGCTAAATACAACTACGCATCGGTGGGTGTGGGTTCTAGCTCGCACTTGGCGATGGAGCTCTTCAAGTCAGAAGCAAATATCTTCGCTACGCATATCCCATACAACGGATCGCCGCCAGCCACGTTCTCGGTTGCCGCCAACGACACACAGATGATTTTTACCATTCCCACCATCATCATGCCGCAGGTCAAAGCAGGCAAGATGCGGGCGTTGGCGGTGAGCTCGCCCAAGCGCTTTTCTATCTTGCCAGACATTCCAACTGTTAGAGAAAGTGGCATTAAAGAACTTGCCCAGTTTGAAGCACTGGCATGGAATGGCATCTTGGTACCAAGCGCCACGCCCAAAGTCGTTGTGGAGCGCATGAACCGTGAGTTTGATGCCGTGCTGAAAGACGATGCCGTTCGTGCACGGCTCACAGCCGCAGGTTTAGAGGTCGTTGGTGGCTCGGCTGAGAGCTTTGCCAGCACGCTTAGCGCTGAGACCAAAAAATGGAAGACGATTATCGAGAGGCTGGGAATTAAGCAGGAGTGAGCTAGCAGCCCAGCCGAGGCTCAATTACTGCGGTTTATAAAAAATGTAATCCGCTTGGTAGTTCACCACCTGCTTGCTGCCAACCGCTGCCATGTCGCATGGGCTTGTTGGCGCAACGCCGCCTTGTGTCGCTACGCGCTGGATGTAGCTGACTCCGTTCATGCCACCGCTGCCCATTGCAGGATTGGCTTTGACCAGTTGCAGGGGGATGTTGCCAGCGCTGCTGGGCGCGACAGCAACTTGTACGCCAGTGAGTTTGGAGCCGTCCAAGCTTTCCCACGTGGCAGGAGGGCCAAAGTATTTGCCGACTTGCTTGCCTTGGCGATCGTTTAATTTAGCATCGGGTCCGACAAAGCGCCATTCAAATTGATTAGCCATGTCTTTTTTGGCATCGCATTGATAGGTAATGCTGCCGATGCCGACCGTCTCCCACGCAACTGTGTGACCCGCAGGCACTTGGACGCTGGCGGGCAGTGCCCCTTGCGAGTAGGGCGGTGTCATGGACATGCTGCCGCAGGCAGCTAGGCCGACTAGGGTGAGCGCAGCGGTAGAGGCAAGGCTTAGGCGAGTAGCGATTGTTTTCATGAAAACTCCTAAAGATAGATAAAAAAATGATGGAGGACAAGCTTCCATCTCTTAATACGCAGATAGTTTGCGATTGGATTCAAACCATAATCTTGCTATGCCTTTCAACACAGAACTTACTACCCGCGCCCGCGACTTTGCGTCCGTTTTGATAGCGGATATTCGGCTTGCCTCGGGCGAGGCCGCGCTAGAGCATGCAATCGGCGCAGCTGCTATTGCTGCTGATTTGGACGGCTCGGAAGAGTTACAAGCTGCGTGCTATTTGCTCTATGCCGTTGACTCATTGAACAAACCGCTTGAGGTGCTAACCAAAAATTTTGGTGAAGGTGTCGCGAGGCTGACCGTAGAGACGCGCCAACTGATTGACTTGCAGGATCGTTCGCGTACGGCTGCAGGTTTGGCTGGCGGCGTACAGTCTCAAACAGAGAATATCCGCAAGATGCTTTTGGCATTTGGCCGCGATTTGCGGGTGGTGCTGCTTCGGCTGGCTTCACGCTTGCAAACGCTTAGGTTTTATGCCGCTAATTTTTCTAAAACCAATACGGGTGATGCTCGGCAGGCCGCGTTGGTATTGGCTCGCCATTCGATTGCTCGCGAAACATTGGACATCTTTGCCCCGCTGGCAAACCGCCTTGGACTCTCGCAAATTAAATGGGAATTAGAAGACCTTAGCTTTCGGTTTTTAGAGCCAGCCGAGTACAAAGAGATTGCCCGTTTGCTGTTGGATAAACGTGCTGAACGAAGCGCCAAAATTGAACTGCTTCGTACTCAGTTGCAAACGGAGTTGGCGGTGCAAAAAATCACGGCGACTGTAGAGGCTCGCCCCAAGCACATTTACAGCATCGCTCGCAAAATGCGTGGCAAAAATCTACCGTTTGAACGTGTGTTTGATGTACGCGCTATGCGTGTTTTGGTTGACAGCATAGAGGATTGCTATGCGGCGCTAGCCCATATCCATAGTCGTTTTGCGCCAATTACGGAAGAATTTGACGATTACATTGCCAAGCCCAAATCGAACGGTTATCAGTCGTTGCACACGGTCGTTGTTGACCCTGAAGACATCAAGCCCATTGAAGTACAAATTCGCACTTATCTCATGCACGAGCATGCTGAGCAAGGCGTAGCCGCGCATTGGGCATACAAAGAAGCGGGCGCTAAGGGTTATAGCGGCGTGCAAGCCAGCGGGGACTATGACCGCAAAATTGTCATGTTGCGTGCACTGTTCGATTGGGAGCGTGAAGTGGCAACGAGCGAGTCAAGGCTCGATACATCTCTCTTACAAGATCGTATTTATGTGCTCACACCCGAAGCTGCCATCATCGATTTACCGCAAGGCGCAACCCCCGTCGATTTCGCGTATCAACTGCACAGCACGATTGGTCACCGCTGCCGAGGTGCAACAGTGGACGGCGTACTTGTGCCACTCAATACCAAGCTGCAAAGCGGTCAGACGGTGGCCATCACCACAACCAAGGAAGGTGGGCCTTCGCGTGATTGGCTGAATCCTGAGCTGGGATTTATGGCCAGTAGCCGAGGCCGTGCCAAAGTGCGAGCTTGGTTTAATGCGCAGGTCTTGGATGAGACGATTGCGCGCGGACGCGAAGCGGTTGAGAAGCTCTTGCAGCGCGAAGGCAAGACGGCAACAAAGCTAGAAGATTTAGCGGATGCACTGGGTTTTAAATCCTCTGACGATTTGTTTGAATCTGTGGGTAAAGATGAGTTCTCGCTCAAAACCATTGAAACGCACTTCAAACCAGCTACTGACTTGCTGCCGCCCGATGAGTTTTTAATTTATAAAAAATCAAAAGCTAAAAAACATTCAAACGATAAAAGTGGTGTGCTGGTGGTGGGTGTGGACTCGCTGATGACAACGCTCTCTAAATGCTGCAAGCCCGCGCCTCCCGACGCGATTGGTGGTTTTGTGACGCGCGGCAAGGGCGTCAGTATTCACCGCGCGGATTGTTCTAACTTCGTGCAAATCGCTGCAAGATCGAGTGACCGTGTGATTGATGTGTCTTGGGGGCACTCTAAGGTTTCCCAGCCTGTTTATCCTGTGGATGTGAGCGTGCAGGCGGCTGATCGAAATGGACTTTTGCGCGATATTTCTGAGGTGTTTTCCGCCTCAAAAATTAATGTGATCGGTGTGCAAACGCAGTCTGTCAAAGGCAGCGAAGGCTCGACAGCGTGGATGACGTTTACGGCTGAGGTGAGTGATACCTCTAAGCTGACATCGGTGATGGCGACGATTCGCACCGTGGCGGGTGTGCGGTCTTGCCGTCGCCGCTAGCATGGGTATCGTTAAAATTCATTTTTTAGGAGTTTGATTTGAATAAGATTTATCCCAGCGCCCGTGCGGCGCTAGACGGTGTGTTGTTTGACAACCAATTGATTGCCGTTGGTGGTTTTGGCCTTTGCGGTATCCCCGAAGCCTTGATTGATGCGGTCAAAGACTCTGGCGTACAAAATTTAACGGCTATTTCTAACAACGCAGGTGTTGATGATTTTGGCCTTGGCAAGCTCTTGCAGACGCGTCAAATCAAAAAAATGATTTCCTCTTATGTGGGCGAAAACAAAGAGTTTGAGCGTCAATATCTGGCGGGCGAGCTGGGCCTAGAGTTCACGCCGCAAGGTACACTGGCTGAGAAGCTGCGTGCAGGCGGTGCGGGCATCCCAGCCTTCTTCACCAAAACAGGCGTGGGCACGGTGGTGGCGGATGGAAAAGAACTGCGCGAATTTGATGGCGAGACCTATGTGATGGAGCGCTCGCTGGTGCCTGATGTGGCACTCGTCAAAGCCGATGTGGCCGATAAGTCGGGCAATTTACGTTTTCGCTTAACCGCGCGTAACTTTAATCCTGCTGCGGCGATGGCAGGAAAAATTTGCATCGTCGAAGTTGAAAAAATTGTCGAAACAGGCGAGTTAGCGCCCGACGATATTCACTTACCAGGTATTTATGTGCACCGCATTGTGCTGAACGCAACGCCTGAAAAGCGCATTGAAAAAAGAACTATCACTGAGAAAGCAGGAGCGTAATCATGGCTTGGACACAAGATCAAATGGCGGCGCGTGCTGCTAAAGAATTGCAAGATGGTTTCTACGTCAACCTCGGTATCGGTATGCCCACGCTAGTGGCGAACCATGTGCCATCCACCATGGACGTGTGGCTGCAAAGCGAAAACGGCATGTTGGGTATTGGCGCATTCCCGATGGATGGCGAAGTCGATGCCGACCTCATCAACGCAGGCAAGCAAACCGTGACCACGATCAAAGGATCTTCTATTTTTGGCAGCCACGAAAGCTTCGCCATGATCCGTGGCGGCAAGATTAATCTCTCCATCTTGGGTGCCATGCAAGTCAGCGAGCACGGTGATTTGGCCAACTGGATGATTCCAGGCAAGATGGTCAAAGGCATGGGCGGTGCGATGGATTTGGTGGCTGGCGTGAAGCGCGTGATTGTGCTGATGGAGCACGTCGCCAAAAAGAAAGATGGCACGGAGGATATGAAAATTTTGCCAAACTGCACCTTGCCACTCACAGGCAAAGGCGTGGTCGATCGCATCATCACCGACCTTGCAGTGATGGACGTGACACCAGAAGGTTTAAAAGTTGTCGAACTCGCTGCTGGCGTGACGATGGAAGAGCTGCAAAGCAAGACAGGTGTGGCTTTCGTATGATTTTGGTAGTAGGCGACATCATCGCCCGCGAAGGCAAGCTCGCCGAGGCTTTGGCGCTAAGCCAAGAGCATGTCACGCGCTCGCGCCTAGAGGCTGGTTGCGTGGCGCATGCCGTACATATTGACTCTGAGAACCCGCGCAAGTTGGTGTTTGTAGAGGAATGGGCGAGCCAAGAGGCGTTGTGGGCGCATTTCCAAG
>JANXRP010000059.1 GCA_025352965.1 Comamonadaceae bacterium | reverse complement strand
CTTCATAGCAATCGACAAACCCTCGGGCACGGCAGTGCATGGCGGCTCGGGCGTGAGCTTTGGCGTGATTGAGCAACTGCGCCGCGCAAGACCAGAAGCCAAATTTTTAGAGCTCGTGCATCGCCTTGACCGTGAGACGTCGGGCGTGCTCTTAATTGCCAAACGCAGAAGTGCCCTCACCAACTTGCAAGCGCAATTTAAAGATCGCGAAACAGGCAAGACTTATCTGGCGCTAGTGCTGGGAAACTACCCCGCCAATAAAAAAGTGATTGATGCGCCTTTGCATAAATTTTTAGATTCCAACGAAGAGCGCCGCGTCAAAGTCGTAGCTAAAGATGACCCGAATGGCATGAAGTCTGTGACGCTGGTAAAGGTTCGGGAGGTCATATCCCATAAGACTTCTGAGCCAATGACCTTGCTAGAAGTCACCATCAAAACGGGTCGCACCCATCAAATCCGTGTGCACCTTCAAAGCGTAGGTCACGTGATTGCGGGTGACGATAAATACGGTGATTTTGATAAAAACAAACAGCTTGCAAAATTAGGACTCAAGCGGATGTTTCTTCACGCTTGGCGTTTGCAAGTGGCGCACCCGAGTACGGGCGAGGTGATGACGATTTTTGCTGAGTTGCCGATTGAGTTGGGTAGCTTTATTGCACAATAGTAGCTTCGTATACACCCGCCTCCTGCTCCTTTCTATAATTGCCGCTTTGGAGTTTTCAAATGCGTCTTTTAGGTTCAGCCCTTACCTTCGACGATGTGCTCTTGATCCCAGCGTACTCAAACGTACTGCCTAAAGACACTCAGCTTTCTACCCAATTTACCCGCGGCATTCGCCTGAATCTGCCTCTCGTCTCAGCTGCGATGGACACCGTGACCGAGGCTCGCCTTGCGATTGCGATGGCGCAAGAGGGTGGCATCGGCATCATCCACAAAAATCTCACGCCTAGCCAACAAGCGGCGCAAGTGGCGAAGGTAAAGCGCTTTGAGTCTGGCGTATTGCGCGACCCTGTGGTGATTACGCCCCAGCACACCGTGCGCCAAGTGCTCGCCATGAGCGAGTCTATGGGTATATCGGGCTTTCCTGTCTGCGATGGCGGCAAAGTGGTCGGCATTGTGACTAGCCGAGATTTACGGTTTGAAACACGCATGGACGAGACGATTGCCAGCATCATGACACCTCGTGAGCGCTTGGTGACAATGCCCGAGGGCGCAAGCCACGAGAGTGCGAAAGCGCTGTTGAATAAACACAAATTAGAGCGCCTCTTGGTGGTGAACGATGCGTTTGAGCTACGCGGACTTATCACCGTGAAAGACATTACCAAGCAAACTAATTTTCCTAATGCGGCGCGTGATGCCGCAGGTCATTTGCGCGTGGGCGCGGCTGTGGGCGTGGGCGCAGACACCGAAGAACGTGTGGAAGCCTTATCCCGTGCGGGTTGTGACGCGATTGTGGTGGACACTGCGCATGGTCACAGCGCGGGTGTGATTGAGCGCGTGCGCTGGGTCAAGCAAAACTATCCGCACATCGAAGTGATTGGCGGCAACATTGCCACAGGTGCGGCAGCGCGCGCGCTGGCAGATGCAGGCGCAGATGCCGTCAAGGTGGGCATTGGTCCAGGTTCGATTTGCACGACGCGCATTGTGGCGGGTGTGGGTGTGCCGCAGATTACGGCGATTGATAACGTGGCCACGGCATTGCTCGGCACTGGCGTTCCGCTGATTGCTGACGGCGGTATCCGCTTTAGCGGTGACATTGCCAAAGCCATAGCGGCTGGGGCTTCGACGGTGATGATGGGAGGCTTACTCGCAGGCACCGAAGAAGCGCCTGGCGAAGTCGTGCTGTTTCAAGGCCGTAGCTACAAAAGCTACCGCGGTATGGGCTCGATTGGCGCGATGCAACAAGGCAGCGCCGACAGATACTTCCAAGAAAGCACCGCAGGTAACACCAACGCCGACAAGTTAGTTCCCGAAGGCATTGAAGGCCGCGTGCCCTACAAAGGCTCGGTCGTGAGCATCCTGTTCCAAATGGCGGGCGGCTTGAAGGCCAGCATGGGTTACTGCGGCACGGCGACGATTGAAGACATGCAAACCAAGGCTGAATTTGTGCAGATTACATCGGCAGGCATGCGCGAAAGCCATGTACATGACGTACAAATTACCAAAGAAGCGCCAAACTACCGAGCGGAGTAATTGGGGAACATACTTATAAGATTTCAGCGGAACTTGGCATATCCTTAGCTTTTGCAAAATTAATCTGCTTTTATTTTTTATTGGAATAACTATGAAATTATCAAAAACCCTAGTCGCTGCCAGCGTATTGGCTGTATCCAGCCTAGTGGCAGCTAGTGCTTTTGCACAAGCTGCTTGGCCTTCAAAACCCGTCAGCTTGGTCATTCCGTTTGCTGCAGGTGGCCCGACCGATGTGGTTGGACGCGCCATTGCTGCCAGCATGACAAAGTCAACAGGCAATCCCGTGATTGTCGAAAATAAGGTCGGCGCAGGCGGCACTGTCGGTACAGCTTACGTTAAAAACGCTAAGCCTGATGGCTATACCTTTTTACTGCATCACATCGGCATGTCAACCGCGCCTGCGCTCTACCGAAAATTGAGCTTTAACCCACTCACCGATTTTGAGTACGTTAGCCAGGTGGTGGATGTGCCTATGACGATCGTGGCGCGTAAGGATTTTCCAGCCAAAGATATGAAGGAATTGATCGCTTACGTCAAAGCCAATAGCAACAAGGTGAATTTAGGGAATGCAGGTGTCGGAGCTGCATCGCATCTGTGCGGCATGATGTTTCAAAAAGCGTTAAATGCCGACCTCACAACCGTACCGTTTAGCGGAACTGGGCCAGCCATGAATGCACTTTTAGGCGGTCAAATTGATTTGATGTGCGATCAAACAACAAATACTTTTGGGCAAATTAAAGGCGGCGCTGTTAAAGTTTACGCAGTCACAACCGCTAAACGCATTAAGGCATTGCCTGCAACGCCAACGCTTGCCGAGAGTGGACTCAAAGATTTTGAAGTGGTGGTTTGGCATGGTGTGTATGCTCCTAAAGGAACACCTAAAGATGTGACGGACAAGTTCAACACCATGATTAAAAATGCGCTGAAAGACCCAGACGTTATCAAGAGCTTTACTGACTTAGGTACTGAGGCTGTGCCAGCTAGCAAACTCACTCCTGCAGGCCTCGAGTCTTGGCTCAAGTCTGAGATTGACAAATATGGCCCCGTGATTCGAGCGGCCGCACAATTTGCGGATTAATTTTTAGCCCCATCACCTGAATCCCTCGTCCGCCATGGACGAGGGATTTTTTGCTTTAAGGGCAAAGCTCTGTTATACTTGTGGGCTTGCTTCAATAGGTTGAAGCATCCGACTCTAGGCGCGTAGCTCAGCTGGTTAGAGCACCACCTTGACATGGTGGGGGTCGTTGGTTCGAGTCCAATCGCGCCTACCAGTTTCTGCTGGCACAGCCCTCTTTTTAGCAGGATTAAACAGTGGCCACTAAAGACAAAAAAGTAGCAGCAGCGTCCCCTTCCAGCGAAGAGCGCGTGATTAAAAAATACCCCAATCGTCGTCTGTACGACACGCTCACGTCAAACTACATCACTTTGACGGATATCAAGCGCTTAGTGATGGCGGGCGCATCCTTCAAAGTACGCGATGCCAAAACCGATGAAGACCTGACACGCGCGATGCTTTTGCAAATTATTTTGGAAGAAGAAGCTGGTGGCGCACCTCTGTTCAGCGAAGCTGTGCTCGGCAACTTAATCCGCACTTATGGTCACGCAATGCAAGGTTTTATGGGCAATTATTTAGAAAAAAATATGCAAGCCTTCGCTGATATGCAAAAACAATTCACCGCGCAATCCACGCCTCTAACCCCTGTGACTCAAGTCTTCAAGCCCGAAGCTTGGACGAACCAACTCAGCACGATGCAAGAGCAAATGATGAATTTGTTTGGAATGAAAAAACCATGAGTGTGGAAACAGTCAAAGCACCAAAAGTTGGATTTGTTAGCCTAGGTTGCCCAAAAGCGTTGACTGACTCTGAGCTGATACTGACGCAATTGTCAGCCGAAGGCTATGAGACCAGCAAAACATTTGAAGACGCTGACTTAGTCATCGTCAACACATGCGGCTTTATTGACGATGCCGTCAAGGAAAGCTTGGACACCATTGGTGAGGCTTTGGCAGCGAATGGCAAAGTTATTGTGACTGGCTGTCTTGGCTCTAAGGCCGTGGATGGTAGTGCTGATACCAGTGGTGGGATGACAGCTCAAAACCTCGTTCGGAAGATGCACCCTAGCGTGCTAGCAGTCACAGGCCCTCATGCCACGCAAGAAGTGATGGATGCCGTGCATCTGCATCTGCCCAAGCGCCACGATCCATTTATCGATCTCACGCCAAGCTTTGGTATCAAGCTAACGCCCAAGCACTACGCTTATCTCAAAATTAGCGAAGGCTGTAACCACCGCTGCACGTTTTGCATCATCCCATCCATGCGCGGCGATTTGGTGAGTCGCCCCATTGGCGATGTGCTCAAAGAAGCCGAGGCCTTGTTTGCAGGTGGCGTGAAAGAATTACTCGTCATTAGCCAAGATACATCGGCTTACGGGGTAGATGTTAAATATCGCACAGGCTTTTTTGAGGGCAAACCCGTCAAAACGCGCATGCTAGATTTAGTGGCTGAACTGGGTCAACTCGCTAAACCTTATGGCGCTTGGGTTCGCTTGCACTATGTGTACCCATATCCTAGCGTGGATGCGGTCATTCCGCTGATGGCTGAGGGTTTAGTCTTGCCGTACTTAGATGTGCCTTTGCAACATAGCCACCCTGATGTTTTGAAACGCATGAAACGCCCCGCTAGCGGTGAGCGCAACTTAGAGCGTATTGCTGCATGGCGTGAGACATGCCCTGAAATCGTGATTCGCTCTACTTTTATTGCTGGATTCCCTGGTGAGACGGAGGAAGAGTTTGAGCATCTGCTCGATTTCATGCGTGAAGCCAAAATCGACCGCGCAGGTTGTTTCGCCTACTCAGATGTGACAGGCGCTGAGGCCAACAAGCTGGAAGGTATGTTGCCTATCGCCTTACGCGAGGAGCGCCGTGCACGATTTATGGCTGTCGCTGAAGAAGTATCAAGCGCCAAACTTCAATCCCGTATTGGCGCGACGATGCAAGTGCTGGTTGATAGCGCACCAGGTCTAGGGAAAAAAGGTGGTGTGGGCAGATCCTATGCCGATGCACCCGAGATTGATGGCGTGGTGAAACTATTACCACCCGAAAAAATTAGCAAACAACTCAAAGTTGGTGAGTTCACTCGCGCTCGCATTGTTGGGGTAGATGGGCATGATTTAGTGGCCGCGCCTATCTAAACGCTTTTTTATACCGTTTGAGGTGATTTCTTTTTAGACTTGCCAGGTGGCGGCTCATCCGCAGAGGTGATATCGAGCACCACCTCGCCCTGTTCATCAATATCAACATTTAAGCTACCACCTTTGGTCAAGCGACCAAACAAGAGCTCGTCGGCCAAAGCTTTACGAATGGTGTCTTGAATCAAACGCTGCATCGGACGCGCACCCATGAGTGGATCGAAGCCTTTCTTCGCCAAATGCGCACGGAGCTTGTCGCTAAACGCCACTTCCACTTTCTTATCTTGCAATTGAGTCTCAAGTTGCAGCAAGAATTTATCCACTACACGCAAAATGACGGTTTCGTCCAGCGCCTTAAAGCTCACGATGGCATCCAGACGATTTCTAAACTCAGGCGTAAACAGACGCTTGATATCGGCCATCTCATCGCCCGCTTGGCGTGAATTGGTAAAGCCAATCGTGGCCTTATTCATGGTCTCAGCGCCCGCATTGGTCGTCATGACGATGATGACGTTTCTAAAGTCCGCTTTGCGTCCGTTGTTATCGGTCAGCGTGCCATGATCCATCACCTGCAAGAGCACATTAAATACATCGGGGTGCGCTTTTTCAATCTCGTCCAGCAAGAGTACGCAGTGCGGCTTCTTGGTGATGGCTTCCGTTAGCAAACCACCTTGGTCAAAGCCGACATAGCCTGGAGGCGCACCAATCAACCGGCTTACCGCATGGCGCTCCATGTACTCAGACATATCAAAGCGAATGAGTTCAATGCCCATGATATAGGCAAGCTGCTTGGCGGCTTCTGTCTTGCCCACACCCGTTGGACCTGAGAACAAGAACGAGCCAATGGGCTTATCAGTTTTGCCAATGCCCGAGCGCGCCATCTTCACGGCAGACGCAAGCGCATCCACCGCTTTGTCTTGGCCAAATACCACATTCTTTAAATCGCGCTCTAGCGTTTGCAGCTTGCTACGGTCATCGTTCGACACATTTGCAGGCGGAATACGTGCAATCTTGGCAATAATCGCCTCAACCTCCGCTTTGTCGATGATTTCTTTGCGCAGTTCAGGCTTGGCAATCCGCTGGGCAGCACCTGCTTCGTCAATCACGTCAATCGCTTTGTCAGGCAAGTGGCGATCGTTGATGTATTTGGCTGACAGCTCTGCAGCAGCCTGCAACGCATCAACCGTGTAAGTCACGCTGTGGTGCTCTTCAAAACGCGATTTGAGCCCCTTCAAAATTTCTGTCGTTTGCTCGACTGTTGGCTCGTTCACATCAATTTTTTGGAAACGGCGCGACAGCGCAGCGTCTTTTTCAAAAATACCACGGTATTCGGTAAACGTGGTCGCGCCAATGCATTTGAGCTGGCCATTCGCGAGCGCTGGTTTGAGCAAATTGGAAGCGTCGAGCGTACCGCCCGAAGCCGAACCTGCGCCAATGATGGTGTGGATTTCGTCAATAAACAAAACGGCATTTGGTTTTTCTTTGAGCTGCTTTAAAACGCCTTTTAAACGCGCTTCAAAGTCACCACGATATTTGGTTCCCGCAAGCAGTGTTCCTGTATCTAAAGAGTACACCACGGCATCAGCCAGCACATCAGGCACCTCGTTTTGTGTGATGCGCCAAGCGAGGCCTTCTGCAATCGCGGTTTTACCAACTCCCGCCTCGCCCACTAGCAGAGGATTGTTTTTGCGACGGCGGCAAATGATTTGGATGGCGCGCTCGACTTCGTGCTCGCGGCCAATCAGTGGATCAATCTTGCCGTCTTTTGCCATTTGATTCAGATTTTGGCAATACGTATCCAGCGGCGACGATTTATCGCTCTTCTCTCCTGCTTTGCCTGCTTCTTCTTCACCCTCAGTGCCAGCGGATTGCGGCTCAGGCTTATCCGTCTTTTTGATACCGTGGGCGATGAAGTTAACCACATCCAAGCGCGTAATACTTTGCTGGTGCAAATAAAACACGGCATGCGAGTCTTTTTCGCCATAAATAGCGACCAAGATATTAGCCCCCTGCACTTCTTTTTTACCCGTGCCTGTGGACTGCACGTGCATGATGGCGCGTTGAATCACCCGCTGAAAGCCCAGAGTTGGCTGGGTATCCACGTCGTCCGTGCCAGCCACGATGGGGGTGTTCTCTTGGATAAAGTCGGCCAGCGACTTGCGTAGGTCATCAATTTTGGCGGCACAAGCCTCCAACACCTCTTTACCACTGGGGTTGTCCAGCATGGCAAGCAATAAATGCTCAACGGTAATGAACTCATGCCTAGCTTTACGAGCCTCTGCAAAAGCCATTTGAATACTGGTTTCTAACTCTTGGGAAATCATGGCTTTAACTTTCTAAAAATGCTTTTAAACCTAACTATACGTGACTAATCTATGGGCTCGGAGACTGCTTGCAAGGGGTGCCCTGCATTTTGTGCCGCTTCCATGACTGTATTAACCTTGGTGGCGGCCACATCGCGCGAAAACACCCCGCAAATGCCCTTGCCCTCCACATGGATTTTGAGCATGATGCCAATGGCGGTGTCGCGGTCTTTACCAAAAAACTCTTGAATCGCAAAAACTACAAACTCCATCGGTGTGTAGTCGTCATTTAAAAGCGCAACCTGATACATCTGCGGCGGCTTCGTTTGCAGCGGGCGACGCTCTAAAACAACCGCTCCGTCATCGTCTCCCTCTAGAGGATGAACCACTGGTGGAGCGGTTGGTGCGATAGGCTTACTCATGGCTTGCCAGCATCTTCCAAGTTGCGACAACCGAGTCTGGGTTGAGCGAAATAGACGTGATACCCAAATCAACCAGCCAACGTGCAAAGTCGGGATGGTCGCTTGGGCCTTGGCCGCAAATGCCAACGTATTTATTTTGCGCCAAACAAGCCTTGATCGACATCTCAAGCATCGCCTTAACAGCAGGGTCGCGCTCGTCGAAGTCTTTGGCGAGTAACTCAAGACCCGAATCACGATCAAGCCCAAGGGTGAGCTGCGTGAGGTCGTTCGAGCCAATAGAAAAGCCATCGAAATACTCTAGGAATTGGGATGCAAGAATGGCATTACTAGGCACTTCGCACATCATGATGTGGCGCAGGCCATTCACACCGCGCCCGAGGCCACATTTCTCTAGCATCGAGCTAACCGCCCGCGCCTGTCCAAGCGTGCGAACAAATGGCACCATGATTTCTACATTGGTCAGCCCCATCTCATTGCGCACGCGCTTCATTGCCTCGCACTCCATTGCAAAGGCTTCGCCAAACTCAGTGCTGACGTACCGAGCCGCGCCCCTAAAGCCCAACATTGGGTTTTCTTCTTCGGGCTCATAGCGACTGCCGCCAATGAGCTTGCGGTATTCGTTCGACTTGAAATCCGATAAACGCACAATGACGGGCTTTGGCCAAAAAGCTGCGGCAATTGTTGCAACACCCTCGGCAACTTTGTCCACATAAAAAGCGCGAGGCGAAGCGTGTCCACGCGCTGCTTGTTCAACCGCCAGCTTCAAGTCTGGATCGACTTTTGGGTAATCCAATATCGCTTTAGGATGCACGCCGATATTGTTGTTGATGATGAACTCAAGCCTTGCTAAACCCACGCCTGAATTGGGAAGCTGGCAAAAGTCGAATGCCAATTGCGGATTACCAATGTTCATCGTAATCTTGGCTTTGATGAGGGGCATCGTGCCGCGCTCAACTTCCGTCAATTCCGCCTCTAGCTTGCCTTCGTAAATAAAGCCCGTATCGCCCTCGGCACAGCTAACAGTGACAAGCGTACCCGTCTGGAGGCGCTCAGTCGCATCCCCGCAACCCACGACGGCAGGAATACCCAGCTCGCGCGCAATGATGGCTGCGTGGCAGGTACGACCACCTCGATTGGTGACAATCGCGCTGGCGCGTTTCATGACTGGTTCCCAGTTTGGGTCTGTCATGTCGGTCACCAAGATATCGCCAACTTGGACTTGATCCATTTGGCTAATGTTGTCTACCTTTCGAACAATGCCTGTGCCAATTTTTTGACCAATCGCGCGCCCTTCGGCCAGCACTGTGCCTTTGCCCAAGAGTTTGTAGCGCACTTCAGCTTTGCCTTTAGCTTGGCTCTTCACCGTCTCAGGACGCGCTTGCAAAATATAGAGTCCACCGTCCGTGCCGTCTTTGCCCCACTCAATATCCATGGGGCGGCCATAGTGGTCTTCAATGATGACGGCGTATTTGGCCAATTGCTCTACGTCAGCATCCGTCAGCGAATAAGCGTGTTGCTTTGCCACAGGTACATCAATCGTGCGGACCAGTTTGCCGCTGGCGGCTTTTTCTTCAGGTGTTGCAAACACCATTTGAATCAATTTGCTGCCCAAGTTGCGGCGGATTAGTGCGCGGTTGCCCGCCTTCAGCATCGGTTTGTGCACATAAAACTCGTCAGGATTGACAGCTCCTTGCACCACTGTTTCGCCAAGACCATAGCTACTGGTAATAAACACGACTTGGTCAAAACCGCTTTCAGTATCCATGGTGAACATGACGCCTGCAGCGCCCAAATCTGATCGCACCATGCGTTGAACACCAGCTGAGAGCGCCACCTCCGAATGCGCAAAGCCTTGATGGACGCGGTAACTGATGGCGCGGTCGTTGTAGAGCGATGCAAAAACTTCTTTCATTTTGTGCAGCACGGTGTCGATGCCAACCACATTCAAAAAGGTTTCTTGTTGGCCCGCAAACGAGGCGTCTGGTAAATCTTCTGCGGTGGCGGACGAGCGCACGGCGAAAGAGGCTTCAGCGTTCCCATCACTCAATTTGGCAAAAGCATCTCGAATCGCCTGCTCAAGATCAGCAGGAAATGGCTGTGCCTCCACTAGGGCACGGATCTCTGCACCGACACGGGCTAACGCATTCACGTCTTCCGTATCTAGCGCAGTGAGCTTGGTATTGATCTTGTCATCCAGCCCACCATGCTTCAAAAACGCACGAAAGGCATATGCCGTCGTCGCAAACCCTGTGGGCACCTTCACGCCCGAAGGCAACTGGGAAATCATCTCACCAAGGCTGGCATTTTTGCCGCCTACAGACTCTACGTCAGTATTGCGGAGAAGCTCAAAAGGAACAACGAGGGCTGTGGATTCAAAGAGTTGTGACATGCGGGCGTACGTAGTTTGTTTATTTAGATAATGGCGGAACAGCTATTTTAAATTATCATGACTCATCAAGCTCTATGTAATCGCACCATATTTTTTGTATCCGATGGCACGGGTATTACCGCAGAGACCTTCGGCAACGCCATATTGGCGCAGTTTTCTCTGGAAGCCAGCCACATTCGTCTGCCTTTTACAGACTCTGTAGATAAAGCCCATCAGACCGTCAGGCAAATCAACCACATAGCAGACGTGGGCGGTGTCAAGCCGATTGTGTTTACAACCTTGGTCAATATGGATGTCTTGCACGTGATCAACGAGGGTTGCAAGGACAAATGCATGCTGCTTGATATGTTTGGCACCTTTGTCAATCCATTAGAGGTTGAGCTGGGCATTAAAAGCAACCACCGCATTGGCCGTTTTAGCGACGTCAGTAAAAGCAAGGCTTATCACGACCGAATCGAAGCAATCAACTTTAGCTTGGCGCACGACGATGGACAAAGCAATACCGATTTAGAACAATCTGATGTGATTTTGGTGGGTGTGAGCCGCAGCGGCAAAACACCTACATCGCTCTATTTAGCCATGCAGTATGGGCTTAAAGCCAGCAATTACCCCTTGATTCCAGAAGATTTTGAACGTCAGCACCTGCCACCAGCGCTAGTGCCACATAAGAAAAAAATCTTTGGATTAACGATTCAAGCCGCCCGTCTAAGCGAAATCAGAAACGAACGCCGCCCCAATTCACGCTATGCTGATCTTGCCAATTGCCGTATGGAAGTGGCCGAAGCAGAGGCCATGATGCGTCGAGCCGGCATTCGTTGGTTATCGACCACGACCAAATCGATTGAAGAAATCGCCACGACCATTCTGCAAGAAATTAAACCTGAGCGTTTGGCCTACTAATTTTTTAAATAGAATACCGCCCGCTGTCAACCAAAGCTTTTTGCTGCCGTTAGAGCACTACCTCCAAAATTTCTTGGAGGATTTTTTAAGTAACGTTAATTAAAGGAAACTCATCATGAACAAACTCATCGCCGCTTTGGTTGCTGGTCTCTTCGCTGCTACAACTTTCGCTCAAGCCCCTGCTGCTAAAGCAGACGCTAAGCCAACTGCAGCTCCTGCTGCCGCTGCACCTGCTGCTAAAGCAGATGCTAAGCCAGCTGCAAAAAAAGCTGACGCTAAGCCAGCTGCAAAGAAAGAAGAAGCAAAGAAGTAA
Organism: Comamonadaceae bacterium; assembly: GCA_025352965.1. Lineage (GTDB taxonomy): Bacteria > Pseudomonadota > Gammaproteobacteria > Burkholderiales > Burkholderiaceae_C > JASGCK01. The sequence goes on along the minus strand of JANXRP010000059.1, from coordinate 1,719 downwards.
TTCTTTACTTCTCAAAAAAACCGCCCATCGTAAGATTGGCGGTTTTTTTACGTACGAATTTATCAAATATAATCTCCCCCGCTGTCAACCAAAGCATTTTTGCCGCCGTTAGAGCACTACCTCCAAAATTTCTTGGAGGATTTTTTAAGTAACGTTAATTAAAGGAAACTCATCATGAACAAACTCATCGCCGCTTTGGTTGCTGGTCTCTTCGCTGCTACAACTTTCGCTCAAGCTCCTGCTGCTCCAGCTGCTGCTAAGCCAGCCGCTGCACCTGCTGCCGCTGCACCTGCTGCTAAAGCAGACGCTAAGCCAATGGCTGCTAAAGAAGACAAAGCTGCTGCTAAAGCTGAAAAGAAAGCTGCTAAAGCTGAAAAGAAAGCTAAAAAAGCTGAAAAGAAAGCCGCTGCTGCTGCTCCAGCTGCTGCGAAGTAATTCGCCAAGCGCCAAAAGCCGCCGCTCGCAAGAGTTGGCGGTTTTTTTACGTCTGCGATTTTTGCCTATGATTGCGATATGAGAAAAATAATCCATCCTCTTTTGGCTATGAGCCTCGCTCTGCTCACTTTTATTAGCCTAGCGCAAAGCCCGCAAATGCAATTGCCACGCACCACCTTATCTGTCGGCATGTTTCAAATTGACACGCAAGTAGCACAAGCACCTGAAGAGCGCCAGATCGGTTTGATGTTTCGCGCCCAAATGCCCCAAGCCGAAGGCATGCTCTTTATCTTTGAAGCGCCCACCAAACAATGCTTTTGGATGAAAAACACCATCCTCCCTCTAACTGCTGCTTTTGTTGCCGACGACGGGACCATCGTCAATCTGGCGGACATGAAGCCGCAAACCACCGAGACCCACTGTTCCGCTAAACCTGTGCGTTATGTGCTAGAGATGAACCAAGGCTGGTTTGTTAAAAAAGGAATTAAAGCGGGATCTAAATTAAAGGGTGTGATGTTTCAGCCTTAGGCATTTCATCTAAACCACTCTAGAATTGGGTTGTTAGTTTTTATTTTTGATATTAAAGGAGTCTCTCATGGGTGCTATTTTTCAATCTCTTGGCCGAACCGTTTTGGCGGGTATCGTTATCTTGCTGGTGATTCTTGCTCTAGCCACTGGCGGAAAAATCAACCATACAGCCTTGGCTATGTCGCTGCATGTGATTTCAGGCGTGATGTGGATCGGTTTGCTGTGGTACTTCAACTTTGTGCAAATTCCATCTATGCCAAAAATCCCTGATGACCAAAAACCTGCGATTAGTAAAGTCATTGCGCCTACTGCATTATTTTGGTTTCGTTGGTCAGCACTTGCCACAGTCGTCACAGGTTTAATTGTTGCTGCGGCGTCAGGATATTTAGTCGCCGCCCTTACCTTTCAGCCGTTTACACCTGTTGGACTTGGCATGTGGCTAGCGTTACTGATGGCTTTTAACGTTTGGTTCATCATTTGGCCCAACCAAAAGAAAGCTCTTGGTATCGTAACGGTTGAAGCTGCTGAAAAGGCTAAAGCCGCACGCATGGCCATGCTCACTTCACGCTTTAATACCATGTTGTCAATTCCCATGCTGTTTTGCATGGTGGCGCAGCGTTACGGTTCGTTCTAATCACCAGCCGATTTATTCAAGCTAAAAGCCGCTTCGATGAAGCGGCTTTTTTATTGCACATTCACCTGCCGCACGCCTTTGGCAAGATGTACAGACAACACTTGACCCGCACCTAGGGCTTT
>JANXRP010000081.1 GCA_025352965.1 Comamonadaceae bacterium | reverse complement strand
AGCGGCCCTGTGGCGAACTGAATGTCGATCTCAGCGCTCGGTTCAGTAAACGGAAAAAAGCTAGGGCGGAATCTGAGGACGAGGTCGTCGCTTTCGAAGAATGCTTTGCAAAAATCAGTAAAAACGACTTTTAAATCTTTGAAGCTCACGTTCTCGCCAATCCACAGGCCTTCGCACTGGTGGAACATGGGCGAGTGCGTGGCATCACTATCGACGCGGTAAGTACGGCCCGGCGCGATGACTCTTATCTCGGGCATAGGCTGGGAAGCCTTATCCGTATTGGCCTTCCAAGCCTTAACGTGTGCGGTCGCGTGGCGAATCTGCATCGGACTGGTATGTGTGCGCAACAATGGCGGCGAGTCGGTGGGTTTGCCGTCCAGCGGCTCGACATAAAACGTATCGTGCATGGAGCGCGCGGGATGGTCTCCAGGGGTATTTAAGGCTGTGAAGTTGAACCAGTCGTTTTCAATTTCGGGGCCATCGGCGACATCAAAACCCATGGAGCCAAAAATACCTTCAATGCGTTCTTGCGTCAGCATCACAGGGTGCAAACCACCGCCAGCGCGTGCGCGACCTGGCAAGCTCACGTCTAACGCCTCCGTTGCTAACTGCGCGTTCATGGCGGCATCCGCCAAAGCTTCGCGGCGCTGATTCAAGGCCGTTTCGACTGCTTGTTTGGTCACATTGATTTGTGCGCCAAGTATCTTTTTGTCGTCAATCGACAGCGCAGCCATCCCCTTCATCAGCTCGGTGATGCGGCCAGTTTTGCCTAAGAATACGGCTTTGGCATTTTCCAAATCGGCAGGCGTGCTGCACGCAGCAAAAGCGGCGGATGCGCTGTCAACAATGGCTTGTAGATCACTCATAAATTCTTATCCAAAATTAAAAAAGGGTCGAAGTTTTATGCAAACTTCAACCCTCTTGTACCAACCAGCAAAAACCGGGCTTGCTATGAGTTTAAGCGAGCGCCGCTTTCACTTGGGCCACGATCGCGGCAAAACCTGCTTCGTCGCTTACAGCCAATTGAGCCAGCACTTTGCGGTCAATTTGGATGTTGGCTTTTTTCAGGCCGTTAGCGAATTGGCTGTAGGTGATTCCAAGGCCACGGGCTGCCGCGTTGATACGCGCAATCCATAAGGCACGGAACACACGCTTTTTGGCGCGGCGGTCGCGGTAGGCATATTGCCCAGCCTTCATCACCGCTTCTTTAGCGACACGGAAGACGTTACCACGGCGACCACGGAAACCCTTGGCCAGCGTTAAGATTTTTTTGTGACGGGCACGGGCTGTAACGCCGCGTTTGACTCTAGACATGTTTGTTTACTCCTGCGTTAGTCGTTAATTAAATTCCGCGACCTGGCAGCATGTCCGCCATACGACCCATATCGGTCTTATGGACAGCGGTTGCTCCGCGCAAGTGACGTTTATTTTTAGTGGTCTTCTTGGTCAGAATGTGACGTTTGAAAGCTTGGCCGCGTTTAACGGTTCCACCTGGACGAACGCGGAAACGCTTTTTCGCACCGCTTTTGGTCTTCATTTTGGGCATTGATATGCTCCTTCTACTTTTTAACTCACGAGGTGTGACGCAAACTGCTTGCGCCCCTTGTTAACCCTGAGTTTTATGCAGCTACAGCCTCTGAAGGCCTAGCTACGGCGGCGGGTGCTGCTTTTGGAGCAGCGCCTGCTTTTTTCTTACCTGGTGCAATCATCATGATCATCTGGCGGCCTTCTAACTTGGGCATGCTTTCAATCACAATCAAATCACCTAACTCATCACGAATACGCACCAGCAGTGCCATTCCAATCTCTTGATGCGTAATCTCGCGGCCTCTAAAGCGCAGCGTGATCTTGCATTTATCGCCCTCTTCCAAAAAGCGTTTGATGTTACGCATTTTGATGTTGTAGTCACCGTCATCGGTGCCCGGGCGAAATTTAATCTCTTTAATATCAATCACGTGCTGCTTGGCTTTTGCCTCAGCAGCCTTCTTCGCTTCTGAATACTTAAACTTACCGTAGTCCATGAGCCGCGCAACAGGCGGCACTGCCGTCGCTGCAATCTCTACCAAATCCACATCCAACTCACCCGCTCGGCGCAGCGCGTCTGACAAACTCATGATGCCTAGCGCTTCGCCCTCAGGTCCCGTCACACGCAATTCAGACGCCATAATTTCACGGTTAAGACGATGTTTGCGCTCTTCACGTTGGCGCGGTTGACGGAATTCAGTAGCGATGGTTCAAATCCTAATTAATTGTGGGCTCTCTCGAACCCTTGTTAGCCACATCTGACGTGACTTGATGAATAAACTCATCAAGGGTCATCGTGACAGCGTTTTGTTGGCCTCTAGCCCGAACCGAAACAGAGTCCGTGTTCTTCTCGCGATCCCCAACCGCCAGTGCGTAGGGAAGCTTCTGCATAGCAAACTCTCGTATTTTATAGTTAATTTTCTCGTTTCTGAGGTCTAGGTTCACTCTAAACCCACATTTTTGTAGTTTTTTGGCGACTTCGGTCGCGTAATCAGCCTGCGCGTCCGTAATGGCAGCAATACCAATCTGAGTCGGTGCTAGCCAAGCGGGCAGCGCGCCCGCATGCTGCTCAATCAAAATACCAATGAAACGCTCAAGGCTACCCACAATTGCGCGGTGCAGCATCACAGGACGTTGACGGCTGCTATCGGCCGCCACGTAGTCCGCATCTAAGCGCTCAGGCATGTTCGGATCGATTTGCATCGTGCCGCATTGCCATGTACGGCCAATGCTGTCCTTGAGGTGGTATTCGATCTTCGGGCCATAAAACGCGCCCTCGCCCGGCAACTCTTCTAACCCGGCACCGCTTGCTTTAATCGCCACGCGCAGCGCATTCTCAGCGTAATCCCACGACTCTTCCGTGCCAATGCGAGCTTCAGGACGCAGCGCCAGCTTGACGGCGACTTCGGTAAAACCAAAATCTTTGTACACCGCCATCACCAGCGCATGAAAGTTCGCCACTTCAGCTTGGATTTGCTCTTCTGTACAAAAGATATGTCCGTCATCTTGCGTAAAGCCGCGCACCCGCATGATGCCGTGCAAGCCACCTGTGGGCTCGTTGCGGTGACACTGACCAAATTCGCCAAAACGCAGCGGCAGATCGCGATAACTCTTGAGCCCTTGCTTAAAAATCAAGATGTGCCCTGGGCAATTCATCGGCTTCAAAGCGTAGTCACGCTTTTCAGATTCTGTCGTGAACATGTTGTCGCGATACTTATCCCAGTGCCCCGTTTTTTCCCACAGCGCCGCATCCAAAATTTGCGGGCCTTTCACCTCTAGATAGCCGTTATCACGGTACACCGCACGCATGTACTGCTCCACTTGCTGCCAAAGCGTCCAGCCTTTGGGATGCCAAAAAACCGTGCCAGGCGAGTGCTCGTCGATGTGGAACAAATCCAGCTCGCGCCCCAACTTTCGGTGATCGCGCTTTTCGGCTTCTTCCAGCATCGTCAAATAATTTTGCAGCTCGTCTTTGGTGGCAAACGCCACGCCATACACGCGCTGGAGCTGCTCATTCTTTTGGTCGCCGCGCCAATACGCACCCGCCACCTTCATCAGCTTAAAATGCTTGAGCTTGCCTGTCGATGGCACATGAGGGCCACGGCACAAATCTTCAAACTTACCCTCGCGGTACAGCGATACGTCCTCACCAGCAGGGATCGAACCAATGATTTCGGCCTTGTAATGCTCGCCAAGCCCCTTGAAATAAGCCACTGCCTCGTCGCGCGGTAACACGCGGCGCACCACAGGCTCATCCAGCAGTGCCAGAGCGGTCATCTTCTTTTCAATCGCCGCCATATCGTCGGGCGTAAAGGCACGCACGCTGGCAAAGTCGTAATAAAAACCGTTTTCAACCACAGGGCCAATCGTGACCTGCGCTTCGGGGAAGAGCTCCTTCACCGCATAAGCCAGCAAATGCGCGGTCGAATGCCGAATCACCTCCAACCCGTCCGCGTCTTTAGCCGTGATGATGGCAAGCGCCGCGTTTTGCGAAATTAGATAACTCGTATCAACCACTTTGCCGTTAACCTTGCCCGCCAGCGCGGCCTTGGCAAGCCCTGCGCCAATAGATAAGGCAACATCTGCCACAGTAACAGGCGCGGCAAATTCGCGGACAGAAGAATCGGGGAGAGTGATTTGGATCATAGGGGGACGATTCTATCCAAACACCCCACGCGCCGAGCGATCCACTGCGCTGCGAAGCCATTGATGCGCGCTGCTTTGATGGGTGCTTCTGTGCCACAACGCATCCACATGCACCACAGGTACATCGAATGGCAAGCGTTTAATCACCAGTTCGCCCGCACTATCGGCCACACGCACAAAGTGACGCGGCAACACGGTGAGCACATCGGACTGCAAGGTCACGCGCCCTGCGGTAAAAAATTGATTGACCGTGAGCACAATGCGGCGCTTACGCCCCAAGGACGCGAGCGCCTCGTCGGTAAAACCATACGGCCTGCCCGAAAAGCTAACCAGCAAATGCCTTGCGGCGCAAAACGCATCAAGGTTAAGTTTTTTCTTGGCAAGTGGATGCCTACGCCGCATCACGCAAACGTATTCACCATCGTATAGCCGCGCGTGGTCGAAGTTGGCCGTACTACCCGCTTGCAGCTTGGCTGTGATGTCGGCCAGCACAACGGGGAAGTACCCCAAGGCGAGATCGGCCTCTTCGCGCTCCAAGAGACCACGCGGATCACGCGTCGAGAGCGGCACGACGCGCAGCGACACGCCAGGCGCCTCGGCCTCGGTGATGGCTAAAAGACCAGGCACAATCTCCGCCGCCGTTGCGTCTGCCATGGCAAGCACAAAGGTGTTATCCGCCGTAGCAGGTCGAAAGCGATCAGGTGAGAGCGACATTTGTAACTGCGCAAGCGCCTCCCGAACATGCGGCCAAAGTGCCAGTGCACGTGGCGTGGGCTCAAGCCCCTGCCCTTGCCCTTTCACGGTACTCCTGCGCATCAAGTCATCACCCACCGTCTCACGCAAACGCCGCAGGGCGTTGCTGACAGCGGGCTGCGTGAGTGCGAGGTTGTGCGCTGCCTTGGTCAAACTGCGCTCAGCCATCACTTCGTCAAAGACGCGCAAGAGGTTCAGATCGAGTGTTTTAAAATTCATATCATGAATGTATCACATCACTAATATAAAGTTGAGTAACATTAGTAATTACCCTAATATCACTTCACCGAAACAAATCGGTAACAACTAAAGAAAGTGAGTACATCATGACAACATTACATACATTTACTCCAGCCTTCAAAAGCACACATGCTGGCTCCGCTCGTTTAGAGCGTACCGCGACTTACCTTTCGCGCCTAGTACGCACGGCAAGCGCAGCGATTGCCAAAAGCTACGCCACATGGCAAGCACAACGTGCGGCTGTGCGAGCTGACGAAGAGATGTGGGCATTCGCTCACAGCGATCCGCGCTTGATGGCGGAAATTCACGCGGCTTTATCTAGCCGCAAATAAAAGCTAGGGCCTGAGTTAGACGGTGCGGGCGGGCAACACGGTTGCTCGCACCTCACCAAGCCCAATGCTGGCATGGCCTGCGGACTCGCAGTGTCCACGAAAAATCACCGTATCACCATCTTCTAAAAACGTGCGCTTCTCGCCGTTTGGCAACTCCAGCGGTTGCTTGCCGCCTTTAGATAACTCTAAAAGCGAGCCGCCCTCTTCAGGCTTTGGCCCCGACTGCGTGCCCGAGCCAAACATATCACCCACCTGCAAATTGCAACCATTGACCGTGTGATGCGCTACCAGTTGCGCCAGCGTCCAATACGATGCGTCAGCAAAGTTGGAGGTGGACAGCTTCGTCGCGGCCATGCCCGCATTCGCCATCGCCTTGGTTTGCAACCACACTTCAAGCGTCATGTTGATAGCGCCGCTCCTGCTGTTGGCCTCGGAGGCCAGGTAGGGCATGGGCTGCGGGTCATTGCTTGAGCGCGTGAACGGCATGCGGAAAGGCGCGAACGCCTCCATCGTCACGATCCACGGCGAGACGGTACTGGCGAAACTTTTAGCCAAAAAGGGCCCTAGCGGCTGGTACTCCCAAGCCTGCACATCACGCGCCGACCAGTCATTAAAGAGGCCAATTCCAAAAAGTGCATCTTCCGCATCCGCCATCGCAATAGGCTCGCCTTGCACGTTCGATGCGCTGATGTAAGCAGCTAATTCCAATTCATAGTCCAGACGACGGCTCGGCGCAAACACGGGTGATTCCTGCCCTGGCGGCAAGATTTGCCCCATCGGACGCTTGAAGTTAGCACCACTCACGTTGATGCTGGACGCACGTCCGTGATAGCCAATGGGCACATATTTGTAGTTGGGCAAAAGCGGGCTATCGGGGCGGAACAGCTTGCCCACACTGGTGGCGTGGTGGATGCTGGTAAAGAAATCGGTGTAGTCGCCAATGCGGCAAGGCACGGACATTTCAGCATCCGCTTGGGCGACCAAACAGCCCGCAAGCTTTGTTGCAAAGTCTGCCGATTTTGGACTGCCAGCACGTAGCGCCTCAGACATCACTGCGCGAAATGAACTTCGATTCGCTGGTGATTCCGCCATATGCGCATTCAAATCACCAGCAGCCAATGGTGCGAGCATCTTGGCAATAGAGGACTCCCAAGCCACAGCAGATAAAGCTTGGCGTAGATCCAAAATTTGATCGCCAATGGCAATGCCAATCCGCCAACCATCTTTTTTAGCTGCTAACTGAAACCGCCCAAAAGGTAAATTTTGAATCGGGAAATCGCAGCCCGCAGCCTGTGCGGATAGCACCCAGCTTGTCAAAGTCACATCATGTGTTTGATTTAGTTTTGTCATCACAAGCCCTTCCAGCAGTTGAAATAATTTTTGTCTAATTTGTCGCTCGTCATGGCGTATTCGGTCGGCTGCAGCACATAGCGACTCTCCAGCATAAACGCCAGCGTGTTATCGAGCTTGTGCGGTGAGAGCGTAGCGTTCGATGCTTTGGTAAATGCCTCAATATCAGGGCCATGCGGTACAAAGCTATTGTGTAACGATGCGCCGCCAGGCTTGAATCCATCAGGCTTGGCGTCGTATTGCCCATGTACGAGTCCCATAAATTCGCTCATCACATTACGGTGATACCAAGGTGGGCGAAAGGTGTCCTCGGCCACCATCCAGCGCGGTGGAAAAATCACAAAATCGCAATTCGCCACGCCAGCCGTATCAGACGGCGACGTGAGCACCGTAAAGATAGACGGATCGGGATGATCGAAGCTAATCGAGCCAATCGTCATAAAGTGCGCCGTATCGTATTTATAAGGCACCAAATTGCCATGCCATGCGGCAACATTAAAAGGGCTGCGCACTGCCGTACCGTGCCAGACATGGCCTGCAAACTTTTTGATAATTTCAAACTCGCCATCTGATTCATCGAGTGCGGCACTTGGCGTGAGAAAGTCACGCGCATTGGCCAGTCCGTTAGAACCGATTGGCCCCAGCTCGGGTAAGCGAAAATGCGCACCATAGTTTTCGCAGATGTAACCTCTGCATTCATTCTTGCCATCCACCTTAAACGCCATACCGCGCGGAATCACCGCAATTTCGCAAGGCCGCACATCCATCACACCCAATTCCGTCGTGATGCGAAGCTCGCCAATTTGCGGCACGATCAGCATTTCGCCATCGCTGTTGACCAATGCGCGACCCTTCTTTCCATGTCCCATATTTTTGTTAAATGCATACACATGAATCGCCATGCCAGCTTGCATCGCTGCGCTGCCATTCATCGCGACTGTGCGAATGCCATCGACAAAATCGGTGGAGGCACTCGCCAACTCAAACGGCTGCCAGCGCAATGGATTCGGGGCTTGCGCGGGGCAGCTTGATGTGTCGGGTGTGAGCCAAAACTTATGTGCGTTATGACCTGTATAAGCCGTGTACTCACCCATCACCGCCGAAGGCTGGCGACGATAGACCCACGTGCGTCGATTGACATGACGCGGCGCAGTAAACGCCGTGCCAGAAATCAGTTCCGCGTAAAGCCCATGTGCGACGCGCTGCGGACTGTTGCAGCCAACGGGCAAGGCGCCAGCTATGGCTTCGCTGGCAAACTCATTGCCAAAGCCTGATTGATAGTTCATTTCACACCTTTCGTTGCTATACAAGCCGCCGCTAACACTTCGTTTAACACCTCAGCCTTGCCCACGCGATCGGCTAAGAGCAAAACCAAGCGTGCGTTAAGCGCATGGCTTTCATCCAAACTTAAACCTTGATGCGCCACCAGCAGCGCTTGATAAAAATCGTCAGGCGAATCAATCATGAATCTCTCCCGCCAATGCCCCAAAAGCCTTATCCCGTGCGGTTTGCACGGGCGCTTTAGTTGGCTGCATCCACCTTGCGGCAATGTGACCGTCGGGGCGAACTAAATAGGTGACACCATCCTTTTTAATCGTGTCGATCGTGGTATTTTTTTGACCATGCAGCACACTACCAACTTCAAGTGCATCGCCTGGAAACACCTCACCATCTTCGTCTGTCGTGTGCAACGGACTGCTATGCAAATGCGTGGCAGTTGACAAGCGACCGCTATTCACCAAGGCGCGTGCAAACGGATGCTCACGTGCTAAATCGAGCACGGCGCGTCTAAACACATAACTGATTTCGCTTTTGGGCGTGATGAAATCGGTAGAGCGCGTCGATTGCTTGATGTTGTCGTCGGCAGCGTATTCGCGCTCTGTGCCGTAGCTGTCGATGAATGCTCTGGGTGATTTGCCGTCCAGCACACGCGCCAATTTCCAAGCCAAATTCTCCGCATCCTGCACCCCCGAATTCGCACCGCGTGCCCCAAATGGCGATACGCCATGCGCGGCGTCGCCTGCAAAAATCACGCAATCGTGAACAAACTTGTCCATGCGCGTACACGCAAAGGTATAGACGCTTGCCCAGACGAGTTCAAAGTCGGTTTTCATCCCAGCCTTATCCAGCAAGGCCTGCACGCGAGGTTTGATGCGCTCTGGCTTTTTTTCTTCTTCAGGATCAGCATCCCATCCCAGTTGAAAATCGATGCGCCATACGTTATCGGGTTGCCTATGCAACAGCACACTTTGATTGGGATGAAACGGCGGATCAAACCAAAACCAGCGCTCAGTTGGGAAGTCTGCCGTCATGCGCACATCGGCAATTAAAAAGCGATCTTGGAATGTACGCCCTTGGCTTTCCAGCCCCATACTTCGTTTGATGGTGCTACGCGATCCATCGCAAGCGACCACATAATTTGCACTGATCTCATAATCATTACTGCTGCAAGTCACAGCCAACGTGGCTTGCAGAGCATCTTGCGTGATTGATTTGACCGTATGTCCAAGCCGTATGTCGAGGAGAGGTGAATCACCACTTGCCAATTCCTTGGCTCTGTCCATCAAATACTCTTCGGCGTAGTACTGCTGCAAGTTGATAAACGCTGGCCGTTGGTCATCTGCGTTCGATTGCAAATTGAATGAGTACACCTCGTCGTTCTGCAAAAACACGCGACCCACATTCCACGGCACGCCTTTGTCCACCATGCGTTGCCCCACCCCCAGTTTGTCCCACACTTCCAGCGTGCGCTTGGCAAAACAGATGGCTTTCGATCCAGTGCTAGGTAATCCTTCAGCTCGTCGCGCATC
>JANXRP010000069.1 GCA_025352965.1 Comamonadaceae bacterium | reverse complement strand
GGCCGAGGTGTACGAAGTGGCAACTTTCTACCATCACTTTGAGGTTTTGCGCGAAGGCGATACCGCTGCTGGCATCACCGTTAGGGTCTGCGATAGCTTGTCGTGCGAAATGGCGGGTGCGAAGGATTTAATGGCGCGTTTGCCCGCCATCTTGGGTAGCGCAGATGTCAAAGTGATTGCTGCGCCGTGCCTCGGTCGCTGCGAGCAAGCCCCTGTAGTAGCCGTGCACCAAAACCCAATTGCCAACGCAACAACTGACAAAGTGGTGGCTGCGGTGAAAGCTGGAAAAACGACGCACGCGCAGTCCGATCAACGGCTGGACTACATCGACTATGCCGCCTATCAAACCGCTGGCGGCTACAAACTGTTGGCTGGTTTAGATAGTGAAGCTACGATCAAAATCATGGAAGACTCTGGCTTGCGTGGCTTAGGCGGTGCGGGCTTCCCATCGGGTCGTAAATGGCGCATTGTCAAAGGTCAGGCGGGCGAAAAGCTCATGGCCGTCAACATCGACGAGGGCGAGCCAGGCACATTTAAAGACCGCACGTATTTAGAGCGCGACCCGCATCGCTTTTTAGAAGGCATGTTGATTGCAGCGCAAGTCGTTGGCATCCAACGCTGCTACATCTATTTGCGTGACGAATACCACGGCTGCCGCGAAATCTTAGAGCGCGAAGTGGCTGCCCTAGAGGCCTCGCCACCCAAGGCTTTGCAAGGGGCATTGCCCGCAATCCATATCAGACGTGGCGCGGGAGCCTACATCTGCGGCGAAGAGTCTGCCATGATTGAAAGCATTGAAGGTAAGCGCGGCGAGCCGCGTATGCGCCCGCCTTTCATCGCCGAAGTGGGTCTCTTTGGTAAACCGACGCTAGAACACAACTTTGAGACGCTGTACTGGGTGCGCGAGATCTTGGAGAAGGGTGCGAGTTGGTTTACCAGCCACGGCGCCAATGGTCGCAAGGGACTGCGCTCATTTAGCGTATCTGGGCGTGTCAAAAATCCAGGCGTCAAACTCGCACCAGCAGGCATCACGCTGACCGAACTTGTCGATCAATATTGCGGTGGTATGTTGGATGGACATAAGCTCTATGCCTACCTGCCAGGTGGCGCATCGGGTGGTATCTTGCCAGCGTCACTGGCCAACATTCCACTCGACTTTGACACGCTGCAACCCTATGGGTGCTTTATTGGCTCGGCTGCTGTGATGGTGATGAGCCAACATGACAAAGCACGCGATGCTGCGCTCAACATCATGCGATTCTTTGAGCATGAGAGTTGTGGACAATGCACGCCGTGCCGTGTGGGGACAAGCAAAGCTGCCAAGCTGATGGAAGCAAAAACTTGGGATGGCGAAACCTTAGAGGATTTGGCGGTTGTCATGGGCGATGCATCGATTTGCGGGCTCGGACAAGCCGCACCGAATCCGATTCGCTCGATTCAAAAACATTTTGCGCATGAGGTGGCTTGAGATGACAACGACCATGACTGAACAACTCATTCACTTTACGCTGGACGGCAAAGACATCGCCGCCAAAAATGGCGAATCCATTTTGAACGCAGCCAAGCGCCACGGCGTGGAGATTCCGCATCTTTGCTACAAAGACGGTTACCGCGCCGACGGCAATTGCCGAGCTTGCGTCGTTGAGATTAAAGGTGAGCGTGTGCTCGCACCCTCGTGCTGCCGCAATGCCACGGCGGGTATGGAAGTGCAAGCCGAATCACCGCGTGCTTTGAAGAGCCAAAAGATGGTGCTGGAGATGTTGCTCTCAGATATGCCTGAGCAAGGTTACAAGTGGAATGATTCTGTGCAGGATGAAATCCCGAAAGACATGAAGGCTATTGGCCAGCACGGCGAACTCTCCGCATGGGCTGACGAAATGGATGTGGTGGTGCGCCCTGAACTGCGTGCCATTGGCCGTATGACGGGCAAAGATGTAGCGTTGCACGTATCGACTTGGAGCGATGCCAGCCACCCTGCGATGTTGGTCAATTTAGATGCGTGTATCCAGTGCACACGCTGTGTACGTGCGTGCCGCGAAGAGCAAGTGAACGATGTGATTGGTTACGCCATGCGCGGTTCGCATTCCAAAATCGTCTTTGATTTAGATGACCCAATGCAAGAGTCCACCTGCGTGGCTTGCGGCGAATGCGTGCAGGCGTGTCCAACGGGTGCGCTGATGCCCAAGACCTTGGTGGGTTCGCAAAAAGTGGACCGCGAAGTCGATTCTGTGTGTCCGTTTTGCGGTGTGGGTTGCCAAATCACCTACAAAGTGAAAGACGAAAAAATCGTTGCAGTTGATGGCCGTGACGGTCCTGCGAACCACGACCGTTTGTGCGTCAAAGGACGCTTCGGTTTTGACTATGCGCACCATGCAGGCAGGCTCACTAAGCCGTTGATTCGCAAAGCAGGTATCGCCAAAGATCCTTCCATTTTGGATAAACAAGATAAAGAAATATCAGATATCTTCCGCGAAGCGACATGGGAAGAAGCACTCGACTTTGCAGCAGGTGGCCTTTTAAAACTCAAAAATCAATATGGCCTCAAAGCCTTATCTGGCTTTGGTTCTGCCAAGGGCAGTAACGAAGAAGCGTACCTGTTTCAAAAGCTGGTGCGAACAGGTTTTGGCTCTAATAACGTGGACCACTGCACCCGTTTGTGTCATGCGTCCAGCGTGGCAGCATTGCTTGAGGGGGTGGGTTCTGGTGCGGTGTCAAATCAAGTGAACGATGTGGAACACTCGGATCTCGTACTCGTGATTGGCTCGAATCCAACTGCGAATCACCCTGTTGCGGCCACTTGGATGAAGAACGCGGCGAAGAAGGGTACGAAGATTGTGCTGGCTGATCCGCGCAAAACGGACATTGCCAAACACGCTTGGCGCACGCTGCAATTTAAAGCGGATAGCGATGTCGCGATGCTCAATGCCATGATTCACACGGTGATTGAAGAGGGATTGGTTGATGAGACGTTTATTCGTGATCGCGCTAATAACTTTGAGGCACTTCGCGATAACGTGAAGGGTTACAGCCCAGAACTCATGGCACCGATTTGCGGTATTTCTGCCGAAACCTTGCGCGAAGTAGCTCGTGCTTTTGCAACCGCAAAATCTGCCATGATTTTGTGGGGCATGGGCGTAAGCCAGCACGTACACGGCACAGACAACGCGCGCTGCTTGATTGCGCTGGTGGCCGTCACGGGTCAAATTGGTAAACCAGGCTCTGGTCTGCATCCACTGCGTGGACAAAACAACGTGCAGGGTGCGTCTGATGCGGGCTTGATCCCGATGATGTTTCCCAACTATCAGCGGGTGGATAACGCGGCAGCCCATGCGTGGTTTGAAGATTTTTGGGGTGCGAAGTTAGACAGCAAGCCTGGACTCACGGTTGTCGAGACCATGAACGCCGCGTTGTTTGAAGACAGTCATCCTGCCAAGATCCACGGCATGTTTGTCGAAGGCGAAAACCCTGCGATGAGTGATCCCGATTTAAATCACGCACGTCATGCGATGGCTGAGCTCAAACACTTCGTGGTGCAAGATATTTTTATGACTGAAACGGCATGGCTGGCTGATGTGATTCTGCCCGCCTCCGCGTGGCCAGAAAAAACGGGCACAGCATCCAACACCGACCGCATGGTGCAGCTGGGCAAGCAAGCCATCAAACCACCTGGTGATGCGCGGCAAGATCTGTGGATCTTGCAGCAAATCGCCCGCCGCATGGGATTAGGCTGGACATACATGAGCGAAGCCTCGTTTGCAGGCGATGGTCATGCCGATCAGTCGGGCGCAGCCAACGTGTATGAGGAGATGCGCCAAGCCATGCACGCCGCGCTCTCGGGCATTACGTGGGAGCGATTGCAGCGAGACTCCAGTGTGACTTATCCATGCCTCTCGGCAGACGATCCAGGTAGTCCGACGATTTTTATCGAAGGTTTTCCCACAGCGGACGGCCGCGTCAAACTCGTGCCAGCAGACATCATTCCTGCCAACGAAAGGCCAGATACCGAGTACCCGATGGTGCTGATTACTGGTCGTCAACTAGAGCACTGGCACACGGGTTCAATGACGCGCCGAAGCAAAGTGCTGGATGCCGTGGAGCCACAGGCCACCGTCTCTATGAACGGTG
>JANXRP010000060.1 GCA_025352965.1 Comamonadaceae bacterium | reverse complement strand
GTTTGGCTGTGCCGTTTGATGTCCATTACGCTGGGCAAACCTGCCGAGCCTTTGCTGTGCGCTTTGAGGGGGAACCTCATGCCTATTTGAACCGTTGCTCGCACGTGGCAATGGAACTCGATTGGCAACCGAACCGTGTTTTTGACAATACAGGACAATGGCTGATCTGTGCCTCACATGGTGCCGAGTACCAACCTGCTACAGGTGAATGCTTGGGTGGACCATGCAAAGGAGGGCTTGTCAAAATCGCCATGATGGAGGTGCAGGGCGTGGCACATTGGCAAACCACTTACAACCTTAAACCGCTAGCATTTTGATTTTTTACTTTTATTGAATGAATTTATGAACGAATCCTCCAAAGAACCGACCTATGACATGGATGCCAATGCCAAGATGGATGAGGCTTCCAAGCCTGTGGCGACTGAACCAGTGACCGAGCAGTCGTTGTTAGAAAAACTGGTGATGGCGCAGTTAGAGGAAAAAAAGGCGGCACGTCGTTCGCGCAATATCGGACGCGGTTTGTGGTTTGTCATTGTGCTTTTGTTTGTCTGGACGATGTTTGGCAAAGGCTGTAGTGGCAAAGGCGGTACCGCGACCACCGCGCACACGGCAGTCGTGGAGATTAAGGGTGAGATTGCGGATGGCGCAGATGCCAGCGCCGATAACATTGTGGGCGCAATGCGTACTGCTTTTGCCGAGCCCAATGCACAAGCCGTGGTGCTACTCATCAACTCCCCTGGCGGTAGCCCTGTACAGGCAGGCATCATCAATGATGAAATTACGCGTCTCAAGCTAAAACACAAAAAACCTGTTTACGCTGTGGTGGAAGAGTCTTGCGCTTCGGCGGCTTACTACATAGCAGTAGCGGCAGACAAAATTTATGTGGACAAAGCCAGCATTGTGGGTTCGATTGGTGTGCTCATGGATGGCTTTGGTTTTACAGGCATCATGGACAAACTAGGCGTGGAGCGCCGCCTCATGACGGCAGGCGAGAACAAGGGATTTTTAGACCCTTTTAGCCCGCAGACTGCGCCGCATAAGGCTTACGCCCAGGCCATGCTCAATCAAATTCATCAACAATTCATTACAGCCGTTAAAAATGGGCGAGGTGCTCGCTTGAAAGAAACACCTGAAACTTTTAGTGGTCTTTTTTGGAGTGGTCAGCAAGCCGTGAACATGGGCTTGGCAGATGAGTTGCGAAGCCTAGATGGCGTGGCGCGTGACGTGGTGAAGGCTGAGGAAATCGTTGATTACACGCAGCGCGAAAACGTGGCGGAAAAATTAGCTAAACGCTTTGGTGCAGCTGTGGGCGAGGGCGCTGTAAAAGCCATGCGCTCAGAGATTGTGATTCGTTAAGGCTGGATTCTCCCCTTCGCGGGAATGACGGGGCACAGCGCCGCTAGCCGCAACAAGTCCGCATCGCCCTGCGGCTTGCCAATGAGCTGTACGCCCATCGACAATCCGTTTGCGCCAAATCCTGCTGGCACGCTGATGCATGGCAAGCCAGCAAAAGTGGCGTAAATCGTGGCTTCCATCCAGCGGTGGTAAGTGTCCATGGCAACCGTACCTTTTGCCGTCATGATTTCCGTTGGATAGCGTAGGTTCACGTCAAACGGCCAGACTTGAGCCGAGGGTAGGGCGATAGCGTCGTAGGTTTCCAAGAGTTTGACCATAGATTGATAAAAGCTAGTTCTCTGAGCACTGGCGTTCATGAATGCTTCGCCTGTCAGTATGAGGCTAGCGTCGTATTCCCCTAGTGCTTCAGGTTTCATTTGTTTGCGACCATCTTTCATCGCGATGAAGGGCGCAAGTCGTGTCCCTACTAACGCTTGACGCCAGACCAGCCATGCTTTCCAGATGCGTTCTGGCTGAAAGCCAAGCTGGGATTGGTTTGCCAAAGCCTCTACCTTGCAGCCCTTACTAGATAAGCCTTGCAGGGCAGTCTCGCAAATACTGGTGATACCTTCCTCCATGGGCAAGTAGCCATTCAAATCACCCAGCCACAAGATGCGCGTGCTCTTCATCTCGCTTTGACTCATTGGCGCGAGTGCGTGAGTTAAATCAAAAGATTCGCGAATCGAAATAGGACAACGCACATCAAAGCCCGCTTGCGTGTGCATGAGCCGAGCGATATCTTCGACCGTGCGCCCCATCGGGCCTTCGGTACTCATTGGCGAGACCCACACCTCGGTCGCAGGCCACATGGGCACGCGGCCTTGGCTTGGGCGCATGCCGTAGATGTTGTTCCATCCCGCAGGGTTGCGCAGGCTACCCATAAAGTCGGAACCATCTGCGACTGGTAGTAAATGCTGCGCAAGTGCAACTGCCGCGCCGCCACTAGAGCCGCCAGCCGTTTTTGTCACATCAAACGCATTTTTAGTGGCACCAAATACGGTGTTAAAACTGTGTGAGCCAAGGCCAAATTCGGGTACGTTGGTTTTACCGATGATGATGGCGCCAGCCGCTTTCATGCGTTGCACCATCAATCCGTCCTCTAGGGGCACGTTTTTTATCATCAGCGGCGAGCCGTAAACCGTGGGGATGCCAGCCGTGGCTGATAAATCTTTAATCGCTTGTGGGATACCGTGCAGCCAGCCTTTGCTTTTGCCCGTCGCTAGCATAGCGTCGTGCAATTTGGCTTCAGCCAAAAGCTCAGAGTCACTTCGCAAACTGATGATTGCGTTGTAGGCGGGGTTGACGAGTGCGATGCGTTTCAAATATGCCTGCATCACCTCTACGCAGCTGTATGCCTTGCTGTGTATGGCTTTGGAGAGATTGGACGCTGATAGGGCGGTGATGGTGCAAGGTGCTGCGAATGGTGAAGTCATACTTCGTTTATAGTTGAAATCATGATCAAACCACTCAAAATAGGAATCCTAGGCGCTGCCAATATCGCCAAGCAATTTACCGATGCGGTGGGTGATTCACAACACGTAACGGTTGTTGCTGTCGCTAGTCGCGATGCCGCCAAAGCCAATGAATTTGCGGCTTTGCACAAGGTGGCTACTGCGCACGCTAGCTATGAAGCCTTGCTAGCGGATCAAAATGTAGAGTGCATCTACATACCGCTGCCCAACTCCATGCATGCTGCGTGGGCCGTGAAGGCGGCCAACGCGGGTAAACATGTGCTGTGCGAGAAGCCATTGGCGCTCAATCTCGCTGAAGCGGAGGCGATGTTTGCTGCGGCTCGCAAAAATAGCGTGATGTTGCTGGAGGCTTTCCCGTACTACTTCCAGCCACAAACGGGCGTCATGATGAATTTGATTGCTAGCGGCGCGATTGGTGCGGTGCGTAGCGTGAGTGCTTCTTTTGGTTTTACGCTGCCGCCACCAGGCATTGGGTCGTCTGCGAATGGTACAAATATCAGGCTCAAACCTGATTTGGGCGGCGGATCGCTGAACGATGCAGGCGCGTATCCGCTAAGCTTGATTCGCTTGGCGATGGGCTGCAAACCCATACGGGTATTGGCTCACCCAAGCATGGATGCCGCATCAGGTGTGGATATTGCCATGATGGCAACGCTGTTTTATGCAGATGGACGCATGGCGCAAATGTCGTGCGCCATGAATGTGGCGAACGAGCGTCACGCCGTCATCATGGGAACAAAGGGCACGCTAGAGACGGAATACATCAACCATGCAGGTGTGCCGCTGCCAAGTCAGATGCGAATCAGGCGCGGTACTGGGTTCAATTTACCGTTTGAGCATGTGCAGTCACCTTGCGGGATTGCGACTGGCAGCGGTTTTAGGTTTTGTGCCGAGGCTTTTGCGCAAAAAATCAGGGATCGTGACTTTGCTGCAATGCAAGTAGCGGAACAATACAGTTTGGATAATGCACAGGTGTTAGATGCTTTGGCGCGTAGTGCAAAATCAGGTCAAATCGTCAACTTAGATTAACAGTATTTAAAGGAAAAACTATGAAACGTCGTCAACTCATTCAAGCTGCTAGTGGGGCATTGGTTGCTCCAGCTTTGACATCACTGTCTGCTCTGTCGTTTGCGCAAGCGGCTTATCCAACCCCAGGCAAACCCATCACTTGGATTGTGGGTTATGGGGCGGGAGGCAATGCCGATTCGCGTTCTCGTCAAGTGGCAAAAGCAATGGGGCAGATCATGGGTACGCCTATCATTATTGATAACAAGCCTGGCGCAGGCGCCAATATTGGAACCGCAGCGATCGTCAAGGGCAACCCCGATGGTTACACCATTGGCATGGGCAACTTTGCGCCTCTGTCGGTGAATCAATCACTTTTTAAAACATTGCCTTACAACCCAACGGATGCAACGCCAATCATGTTGATTGAAAAAGGACCGCTGATTTTGATGGTGAAGGAAGGATCACCGTATAAGACAGTTAAAGATGTTGTAGCAGCTGCACAAGCCGCACCAGGCAAATTGTCTTATGCATCAGGCGGCATCGGTGGTTCTCATCATTTAAGTGGTGCATTGTTTGAGAGTGTTGCCAAAATTGACATGATTCATGCACCGTACAAAAGCGGCTCTGCTGGAGCAACGGATTTGCTGGGTGGCCAAGTCCACATGATGTTTGTTCAAATGTATGAAGCTATGCCCATGATGGAAGCGGGCAAGCTGCGCGCAATTGCGATTACCAGTGCTAAACGCTCGCCACTATTGCCTAAGTTACCCACCATGACTGAATCAGGCTATGCAGTTGAAGTGCTCAACTGGCAAGGTCTGATTGGCCCCAAGGGGATGTCGCCTGCGTTGGTCAAACAACTTAATGCTGTTGCGAACAAGGCGCTTCAAATGCCTGAAGTGAAAGATAAGCTTTTGTCGCAGGGCAATGAGCTGGGCGGGGGAACGCCAGAGCAATTTGCAGCTTTAATTAAAGCAGAGACCGTTAAATGGACGAAAGTTGTCAAAGACGCGAAGATTGATCCAGAATAAGGATTTGGAATTGACATAAAAAAACCGCTCCTTAGAGCGGTTTTTTTATTGGAAACAAGCAAAATTACTTCAGCTTGATCTCTTTGTATTCCACGTGTTTACGTGCCTTTGGATCGAATTTGCTGATGAGCATTTTCTCAGGCATTGTTTTTTTGTTCTTGGTGGTGGTGTAAAAATGACCCGTTCCAGCGGTGGATTCGAGTTTGATTTTTTCGCGTGCGCCTTTTGCCATGATTCGTATTCCTTAAAAAATTACAGCTGACCGCGAGCGCGCATGTCTGCGAGCACAGAATCAATACCATTTTTGTCGATCAAACGCAGGGCGGCGCTGCTGATACGCAGGCGAATCCAACGGTTTTCGCTCTCGATCCAGAAACGGCGATATTGCAGATTCGGGAGAAAACGGCGTTTTGTTTTGTTATTGGCGTGGGAAACATTGTTTCCAACCATTGGGGCTTTGCCCGTTACTTCGCATACACGTGCCATGTGACACACTTCCTTGCTTTATAAATTTAACGATTCAAAAGAATCGCACCTCGCTCAATCAAATGAACTTATCGTTCAAATTAACTAGCGGTCTAAGATTTCCTGCTAAACATTTGCATGCCCCGCAGGAAACCTAGCATTATAGCCAGCTTTTGA
>JANXRP010000026.1 GCA_025352965.1 Comamonadaceae bacterium | reverse complement strand
CCAAAGTCAAACGTGCAGACGCTCAGCGTGTCGTAGTAAAGCCCCAGCCACTGGCCGCTGGCGGTGCGTGAGAGCGTGAATGGCCAATGTTTGTAGAGCGGATCGCCATGCTCGGGGTCAAAGCCAATCGAGTCCATACCGCCAGTGCGCAAGCGACGACCCGTCAGGTCTAGCGGCCCAGTCTTATCTCCAAGGCCGTAGTGTTTCTCGAGTGCGATGTTACCTGCGCCCACCTCGCGCTGCAAATAGTGACGAACAAGTCCCGAGCGTGCCTCAGTCATGTAACTACTCGTCACGCGGTCAGCCGCAATGTGTTTTCCATCTCTTGCGTCCGTCCAACTTAATCGCAGCGGATGTGTTTGGATATCGACGCGAAGACGCGAAGTACTGAGTGACGACTCCGCTGCCACAACCTTTGGCAGGTCAAACCCAGCAAGGCTTTCCCGAGGTCTGCCTTCCCAAGGCACGTCTGATGTAGTCTGTGGGCAGATAGCCCATGTGCGCGGTTCTTTAAATCCTGACGCAGGTTTTAAGGTGACGCGAGCGAGCGATTCATCCAAAAATTGCACAGTGAATTCGCTTCCATCTGCGATGGCAATGACAGCAGAGGATTCACGCAAGGCCACATTTGGCAAGGCTTGCAAAGCATTCATCGTCGCTGCCCATTCGCATCAAACGAATGCTGATGCGCCGTGTCCCAAGTGACATGGATGACATCACCGCGACGAGTAACCAATCCTTGCTGGAGCATCACCTCCATACGCGTACCATCCGCCAACGTACCTTGCAACAAGCTGGTGGCCCCCATGTACTCGGCCTGCTGCACGGTCATGGCAATGCCTTCGCTGCCACTTATATGATTGTTGGCGATGCGGATGTGCTCGGGGCGAATGCCAGTTTGCCCTCCATCCGCGCTTGGCATAAAGTTCATGCGCGGCGAGCCAATAAATCCTGCCACAAAGGTGTTGATGGGGTGTTCGTACAGTTCTTTGGGGGTGCCAATTTGTTCAATCTTGCCTGCGCGTAATACCACGATTTTGTCGGCCAGCGTCATGGCTTCCACTTGGTCGTGCGTCACGTAAATCATGGTCGAGCCAAGGCGTGCATGCAGGTCGCGCAGTTCGGCTCGCATAGAGACGCGCAGTTCGGCATCCAAGTTGGAGAGCGGCTCGTCAAACAAAAAGAGCTTGGGCTCACGCACGATGGCACGCCCAATCGCCACACGTTGTCGCTGACCACCCGATAGCTGTGTGGGTTTGCGATCTAGCAATTCAGTAAGACGCAGCAGGTTTGCCGCACCCGTAACTTTTTCGCGAACGACAGCTTTTGCAATGCCTGCGTTTTCTAATCCAAACGCCATGTTGTCGTACACGCTCATGTGTGGATAAAGCGCATAGCTTTGGAACACCATCGCGCAGCCTCGGCTTGCTGCTGAAGTCTCGTTCACCACCGTCTCGTCAATTTTTATCTCGCCTGAACTAGCGGTCTCTAAACCCGCAATCATGCGTAGCAGTGTCGATTTGCCGCAGCCCGACGGCCCCACAAACACGACGAACTGGCCGTGCGCCACATCAAGGTCAACACCCTTGATGACATGCACATCACCAAACGATTTGGTCAGCGATTGAAGTTGCAACGTACTCATTTATTTAACTCCCGCACCAGCAATGCCGGTCGTAATATATTTTTGTAAAAAGGCAAACACCAGCGTGATCGGAATCAAAGTAATCACGGTCATCGCAAGTAAATAGTGCCACTGCGTATTAAGTTCGCCTTGGAAGGAATTGAGCGCCAATTGCAGGGTAAAAAATTCTGATTTAGACAGCACGATCAGCGGCAACAAGAAATCGTTCCAACGCCACATCACCGAAAAAATAGCTAACACCGCAAGGGCTGGGGCTGCGAGCGGCAAGATGATCTTCCAGTAAATGCGCCACTCGGAGGCGTAGTCCATGCGGGCAGCCTCCAACAATTCATCAGGAATGGTCAGCATGTATTGGCGCAATAAAAACACCCCCGTCGGCGTGGCAATGGCGGGGAGAATCACGCCCCACAAGCTATTGAGCAGCCCCACCGAATTGATGACCAAAAACACAGGCACCAAAATAATGGTAGGCGGAATCATGAGCGTGGCGATGATGAGTCCAAAAACAAATTTTTGTCCTTTAAATTGATATTTAGACAGCGCAAACGCAGCCATCGAATTCACCAAGAGCGTGAGCAAGGTGGCAATGATGGTGATGAACACACTATTGAATAAATACTTGCCAAAACTAAACTTGCCAAACACTTCGGTGTAATTTTCAAACGCGAATTTAAGCTCGTTGATCGGCTTACGCTCTTTGATGTTCACCTTGATAGGTGGTGCGTCTGGCTTGGCGGGATCGACCATCGTGGCTTCAATACCAAGACGCATCACCTGCGCCATCGGGCGTTCACCGTCAGGTGTTTTTGTCAGGAAGAGCGGCAGCGCTTGCTCGTGCCCAGCCACTTTGACCAACTGCTGCGAGTACGGCAAAAACGTCGGCGGGAACTGCGCGACCGCACTTTCGGTTTTGAATGACGACATGACCAGCCACACGATGGGGGCGAACATAGTGAACAGTCCAACAAACAAATAGACGTAGGACACGTAGTCCGTCCAATCTAATCGTCCCTTACCGTGAGTTTGAGTCAAAAATTGTGTAATGCGCATAGTAAGATCATCATACTCAAACCTTTCTCAATTCATCCTAAGGAAAACCATGAAACTTGTTCGTTATGGCGCTGTTGGCAAAGAAAAGCCCGGCTTGATTGATGCTGCTGGCAAACTGCGTGATCTCTCCAAGCACGTCAAAGATTTTGATGGCGCAGCCATGAGTCCTGCCGCTTTGGCCAAAATCGCAAAGATCAAAACAGATAGTCTGCCCCTCGTCAAAGGCAAGCCCCGCATGGGCTGCCCTGTGGCGAAGGTCGGCAAGTTTATTGCGATTGGTCTTAATTTTTATGACCACGCCGAAGAGTCTGGTATGGCGGTTCCTAAAGAACCCGTCGTGTTTATGAAGACCATCAATTGCATTCAAGGCCCTAACGACAACGTCATGCTGCCTAAAGGCTCAATAAAAACCGATTGGGAAGTGGAGCTAGGCATTGTGATCGGCACCCGCGCGCGTTATGTGACTCAAAAAGCAGCCACTGACTACGTGGCGGGTTACTGCTTGATTAACGATGTATCCGAGCGCGAATATCAGCTTGAGCGCGGTCCGCAGTGGGATAAGGGCAAGGGTTGCGACACCTTTGGTCCGATTGGCCCATGGCTGGCGACCAAAGACGACATGGCTGACATCCATAAATGCGCGATGTGGCTGGATGTGAACGGCGTGCGTATGCAAACAGGCACCACTAAAAAGATGATTTTTAATGTGCCAAAAATCGTCAGCTACTTAAGCACCTTTATGACGCTAGAGCCTGGTGACATCATCACCACGGGTACGCCACCTGGTGTGGGCTTGGGTATGAAGCCGCCGAAATTCTTAAAGGCTGGCGACGTGATGACTCTTGGCATTGAAGGCCTAGGCGAGCAACGCCAGGTAGTGGTGCCGTTTAAGTTGTAAGCGTAAACCTCAGCGCCCACCATCCCCCACAAGTGCAAAAGGCGCCCAGTACGCGGGGTGCGCCCAAGTTTTGTTTTTGGCGTCGTTCATGATGCCCAGCATGGCTTGGCGCAGTGACTCAGCTTTAAGGGCTTGTGGGTTGGCGGCGTAGTGTCCAAAGGTTGCGGTTGTGATAGCAGCAGCGCTGTCGCTATCCACTGCCCAGTGAGTGGCTAAAATCGATTTTGCACCAGCATAAAAGAAACCGCGAGCCAAGCCAGATAAGGCTTCCTCGCCCTTACCATCGGCT
>JANXRP010000013.1 GCA_025352965.1 Comamonadaceae bacterium | reverse complement strand
ACGCCGCACCACACCATTGTCTAGCGGTACGCTGAGTAGAGCTTGCCCATGGGTAGCCGACTGCAACTCGGGCAGACTTGCCAGTACGCGCTCAAACCGTTGGGTGTGACGCAGACCATCCCCTGTGCTGGCTGCGTCCAGACGCTTGATCGCAATGGGCTTCGTGATTAGTCGATCCGTTGTGGTTTGCGCCGCATGGTCAAAAGCGGCGACACCCAAAATACTGGGTGAGCGCTTTAAGCTGTTCGCCAAAATTGCTTCATGGGTAGGCAAGTTTTTTAAGGCTGCGGCAAGTGAGGCGGCGTTAGGCGGCAGATTTTTTGCGACTTGATCGGGCGAGGTTTGATCGCGCTCGGGCATATAAATATCAAGGCCAATCGCCAAAGGCTTTTGCGCGTTGATGGCATCAATCAAGTTGGCTAGTTTGTTACGCGGCCACGGCCATTGCCCTACCGCGGCCAAGCTAGGCTCGTCAATAGCAACAATGGTGACGGGCTGCGATAAAGGTTTGCGCGGGAAGGTGATTTGGTATTGGTCAAACAATAAACGCCTCGCCGTTTTATACGTTCCCGTTGCCATGCCTTGCACGGTATCCACCCAGGTTGGTTTTTCAGGCGTTAATTGATTGCTCAATAAATTAAACGAGCCCAGCACGAGCAAAATGCCCAGCGCCATGGGCCTGCCACGTGATGCGGCAAAGAGACGCTTGATGTCAGCCAGTCGTTGTTTCATCGTAGATTAATTTCGACGCGGCGGTTTTGCTCGTTAGCCACATTGTCCGCAGTTGGAACCAAGAGCTCACGTTTGCCGCGGCTTGTGGCTTCTATTTGCACGCCAGATAAGCCAGAAGTTTGCAGCAGTGCGGCTACGGTACGAGCACGCTCTAAGCTAAGCCGATCATTGACCTCGTGACTACCGACCGTATCGGTGTGCCCAATCACATTGATATCAACAGCAGGCCAGGTTTGCACAGTTTTCTTTAGCGTGTCGATCACAGCGAGCGACTCGGGTGTGACTTGCGTGCTGGAATTGGCTTCGAAATAAACGACAAAGCTAGTGGAACGCTTGGGCGTGGCTTCTAACAGTGTTCCATATTTTGTTTGAATGGATGCGGCATCCTCTTGCCTTGTGCTGATGGCACCGCCAGCTTGTACATCTAGTGCGGCGTAAGCGCTGCTCAGTGTCTGCGTTTGCGAAGAGCCAACAGATGTCAAGGCAATTGCGCCAACCCGTCCATCAGGCCCTGGCAGTAGTACCGCAGAGGCTGGTTTGAGTGGTATGCCAGAAGTAACCACACTGCTAATGCCACTGCGAATCAGATTTCCTGACGCATCCGTCCACGCGCCTGCACTCCTCGCATCGTCACCAGCATCCAAGATGAACTCTGTGCCCCGCACACCTAGCGTTACGGTTGCAGTATTGAACTTGACCGATTCGGGGTTGGCTTTGGCGATTTTTCCTGAGATAGCTGAGATGGAGCCGCGTTTGACGCTGGCATCAAGTTCACCCGCATGTGAGGTTGAATCAAATGCATATCGATTCATCTCAAGTGTCGATCGTGGCCCTACGGTTAGCACAGTGTTGTCACGTAATGTCAGCCCAGCGGTCGAATTGGCGTCTGTGACCACGCGATCTTTGGCTTGCAAGGCCGTGCCAACTTGGGCTGTTACTTTGGCGCTACCTCGTTCAATCCATGCATTGCCGCTGAGAGTTTTGATTTTTCCAATGTCTTGTGCCAAAGCTGGAGTGATCAATAAGCTGATTGAAAGTGCGCCTAAAACCCATTTGTAAATCGACATAGAGTCCTCCGAATAATGAGAACTCTATACTACAACAAAAGTATTATGACCTTTGTAATTGCAAACCCGAATGCTCTCTGAGCGCATGAAAGTGAATTTTTGGATGACGTTCTTGCGTCAATCGCAAGTCATACGGCGAGGTGAGCAAATACGCGAGTGCGCCTGCGCTGTCTTCGGCTAGCTTGTTCACGTTTCGGTCTGTGAACTCGCGTAGCTCCTCAGGTGTGTCGGCGCTAATCCACCTCGCGCCAACATAGTTTGAACCGCCCAATCTTGCCTCTACGCCGTACTCACCCTTCAATCGATGTTGAGCTACTTCAAACTGCAATTGACCAATTGCACCTAACAGCATGTTACCCCCGTGCAGCGGTTTGAAGACTTGAATCGCACCTTCTTCGCCTAGTTGTTGCAAACCTTGCTGGAGCTGCTTGCTCTTCATGGGATTAGCCAGTTCAACGGTTTGAAACAGCTCGGGTGCAAAGAAGGGCAGCCCCGTAAATTGCAACTTGTTTTGACTTGCCAAGCCTTCAGTAATCGTGTCGCCCAATTGAACGCCGCCGTGCGTTGTAAAGCCGATGATGTCGCCTGCATACGCTTCTTCCACCGCTTCGCGGCGTTGGCTCATAAAGGTGACAACCGAAGTGGGGCGCAGCTCTTTGGCCGAGCGCTGCACTTTGAGCCGCATGCCGCTTATGTATTTGCCTGAGCACACGCGCACAAAGGCGATGCGGTCGCGGTGTGAGGGATCCATATTGGCTTGCACCTTAAACACCACGCCCGAAAAGCCCTCTGCGGCGGGGTCAATGGTGGTTTGCGAGGCTTCTTGTCCTTGCGTAGGTAAGTCGTTACTAATTCTGGCATGTGGCTCGGGAGCCAAGTCCACCAAGGCGTCCAGCACTTCTTGCACACCAAAATTATTGACGCCTGAACCAAAGAACACAGGCGTTTGCTTAGCTGCAAAAAAGTCAGTTTGATTAAATTCGGGCGCTGCGCCTTGCATCAGTTCGACGTTGCCTTCGGCGAGTTCAAATTCGTGACCAAAGCGTTTATGCAAAGCGTCGCGCTCTGTCAGCGGTACCACTTCGTCTGTTTCATCATCTCGTTTGGCTTCGCCTGCTTTAAAGAGCCGCATCTGGTTTTTACGCAAATCCATGATGCCACCAAATTGCTTGCCTTGCCCGACGGGCCATGTCATGGGCACGCAGGGCATGCCGAGTGCTTGCTCCACTTCGTCAAGCAATTCCAACGGGTCGCGCCCTTCGCGGTCTAACTTGTTGATGAACGTGATGATGGGCGTGTTGCGTTGGCGGCACACTTCAATGAGGCGCTTGGTTTGCGGCTCCACACCATTGGCCGCGTCAATCACCATCAGCGCAGAGTCAACCGCCGTCAAAACGCGATAAGTGTCTTCAGAAAAATCTTTATGACCAGGTGTGTCTAGTAGATTGATGACGCAATCGCGATACAGCATTTGCATCACGGATGAGGCGACCGAAATGCCACGCTGCTTTTCAATCTCCATCCAGTCAGAAGTCGCATGGCGCGTGGCTTTGCGGGCTTTCACCGAGCCAGCGATATGAATCGCGCCAGAGAATAGCAAGAGCTTTTCAGTTAGCGTGGTTTTGCCCGCGTCAGGGTGAGAGATGATGGCGAAGGTGCGACGGCGTTTAACTTCGGGAGCGTGAGGCAGAGACATAACAGGCGTGCAAAGAGGGCAAGGAAGATCAAAGGCAGTGATTGTAGATGCCGCCTCGCTATAATTAACCCATCCGAGGAGCGCTGCAGTTTGGGGCACAACCCCCAAATGAGGCTCGGAAACATCACTAGATGCTTTCCTAACTGCGCTCACCCACAAGTCAAGTGCGGTGAGTCTCTTCGCAGAGAGTTTCCAATTTTTCTTGTGGTTAATTTAACCTCGAAAGAATTTCTGGAGCTTCTCATGTCAAAAATTAAAACCACCAAACCTGCTGTCGCTAAGCCAGCTGCCAACGTCTTTGCCGATTACGCAATTGCCGATTTATCGCTGGCCGCTTGGGGTCGCAAAGAGCTCAACATCGCCGAGACAGAAATGCCCGGCTTGATGGCGATCCGCCAAGAGTTTGCCAAGTCACAGCCTTTGAAGGGCGCACGCATTACGGGTTCGCTGCACATGACGATTCAAACCGCTGTGCTGGTCGAGACATTGCAAGCGCTGGGTGCCGAGGTGCGCTGGGCATCGTGCAATATCTTCTCAACACAAGACCACGCCGCCGCTGCGCTGGTGGCTGCGGGCACGCCAGTGTTTGCCTACAAGGGTATGGATTTAAATGTGTACTGGGACTACACGCATCGCATTTTTGAATTCACGGGCAAAAAAGGCACAGCTGGTGAAGGCCCGAATATGATTTTGGATGACGGCGGCGACGCGACTTTGCTGATGCACCTAGGTTCATTGGCTGAGAAGGATTTGAAAGTCATCTCCAAGCCTTCATCTGAGGAAGAAATTTGCTTGTTCAATGCTATCAAAGCCAAGCTCAAGCTCGATCCAACTTGGTATAGCCGCCGCTTAAAAAACATCATGGGCGTGACCGAAGAAACTACCACAGGCGTGCTGCGTTTGAACGAAATGTCCGCCAAAGGCACTTTGAAGCTACGCGCCATTAACGTGAACGACTCGGTGACTAAATCGAAGTTCGACAACTTGTACGGCTGCCGCGAGTCTTTGGTGGATGCGATCAAACGCGCCACCGACGTGATGGTGGCTGGCAAAGTTGCACTGGTTGCGGGTTACGGCGATGTGGGCAAGGGCTCAGCCCAAGCGCTGCGTGCTTTGTCGGCGCAAGTGTGGGTGACCGAGATCGACCCGATCAACGCGCTGCAAGCCGCGATGGAAGGTTACAAAGTCGTGACCATGGAATACGCCGCTGACAAGGCCGACATTTTTGTCTCTGCAACAGGCAACAAAAACGTCATCACCTACAAGCACATGGACGCGATGAAAAACAACGCCATCGTTTGCAACATCGGTCACTTCGACAACGAGATTGATGTCGCGTCCTTAGACAAATGCAAGTGGGAAGAAATCAAGCCACAAGTCGATCACGTGATCTTCCCAAAGAACGGCAAAAAAGCTGCCAAGCGCATCATTCTGTTGGCTAAAGGCCGTTTGGTGAACCTGGGCTGCGGCACGGGTCATCCTAGCTTTGTGATGAGCTCGTCGTTTGCCAATCAAACGATTGCACAGATCGAACTCTTTACTAAGAGCAAAGAGTACAAGGTGGGCAAGGTTTATGTGTTGCCAAAACACTTGGATGAAAAAGTCGCTCGTTTGCACCTTGCCAAGGTGGGTGCCCAGCTGTCCGTGCTCACCAAAGAGCAGGCCGACTACATCGGCGTCAAGCAAAGCGGCCCTTACAAAGCTGACACGTATCGCTATTAAGCGCAAGGGGAAATCATCATGAAAACCCCCATTTCATTCGAATTCTTCCCGCCCAAGACACCCGAGGGCGTGGAAAAACTCGTTGGCGTCAGGCAAAAACTGTATGCGTTGCAGCCCGAATTTTTTTCGGTCACTTACGGCGCGGGTGGTTCTACGCAGGACGGCACATTGCAAACGGTGCAGGCCATCATTGCAGATGGCTTTGCCGCTGCGCCGCACTTCTCATGCATTGGTGCGACGCGTGATTCGGTGCGAGCGCAATTGGCGCAATTCCGCACCGCTGGCATCAAGCGCATGGTCGCGCTGCGCGGCGATTTGCCTAGTGGCTACGGCGCATTTGGCGAGTTCAAATACGCCAGTGAATTGATTGAGTTCATCCGCGCAGAGACGGGTAACGAGTTCCACATCGAAGTCGGCTGCTACCCCGAAGTGCATCCGCAAGCGAAGTCGCCTGAGGACGATTTGCGTGCTTACGCCACCAAGGTCAAAGCGGGCGCAAGCTCGGCGATTACGCAATACTTCTACAACGCCGACAGTTACTTTCACTTTGTGGAAGAGTCGCAAAAACTGGGGTGCAATATTCCCGTAGTAGCAGGTGTGATGCCTATCATCAGCAGCTCACAGCTCATGCGATTTTCTGATGCGTGCGGCGCAGAAATTCCGCGCTGGATACGTCTCAGGTTGCAAGCGTTTGGTGACGATACCGCGTCCATTAAGGCTTTTGGGTTAGATGTGACGACTGCGCTTTGCGAGCGATTGGTTGCGGGTGGTGTGCCTGGGATTCATTTTTATACGATGAATCAAGCTGTGGCTACAACGGAGATTGTGCGGCGCTTAAAAATTTAGAGGTTGGTCTTTAAAAAAGGCTTTCACGCTCTAACGCCAGCAGCGCCACCTTCCTCTCCAACCCTCCCGCATAACCCGTCATAGCGCCCGTTGATCCGACCACGCGGTGACATGGAATGATGACGCCAATCGGATTGCGTCCCGTGGCTGCACCTACAGCGCGTGCAGCTTGCGGCTTATTGATCGCTTTGCAAATCGCGCCGTAGGTGTTGGTTGTGCCACAGCCAATTTTGATGATTTCACGCCAGACGCTTTGTTGAAACTCGGTGCCGCTGGATAGATCGAATGGCAAATCAAATACTTTGAGTTTGCCTGAGAAGTACTGCGCCAATTGCTGGGAAGCCTTACCCAGTATGGCATACGCGGCATCGCCTTTTTGCGCTATTGGCCACGATGTCATGAGATCGTTATCAGGCATGTGCTTTTGTCCTTGCACAAACCAGGTGCCCGCAAGCCCGTTATTGCTGGCAGCCAGCAGCATGTCACCCAGCGGTGTGGGGACGATCATTTTTTTGAGATGCTGATGCAGGTGGGTTTGAAAAGTCATGTTGACTCCTTTGAGTTCGGTTTTTCCAATCGTTGCCATGCCCGTAGCACGGCGTAGCTGCGCCAGGGTTGCCACTTCGCGGATTGCACCTCGGCATCTTTGGCGGATTTAGTGATGCTGGCTTGTCGAGTGCCCAAGGCGTTTTGCAATGCCACGTCGCCAGCGGGGAAACTGTCAGGGTCGCGCAATGCCCGCATCGCGACGTAGGCGGCAGTCCATTCGCCAATGCCTTTAATAGCAAGAAGCCCGTTCCGCGTGACTTGCAGTTCGGTTGATGTGCGAGTGCGGTTTGATAAATCGAGTCCATTTTGCACGGCTAGAGCTAAACCTAGGATGGCGGTTTGCCTTGCTCGATTGACCCCAAGCTCGCCCAGTTCATTGGTTGAGGCGCGGGCTAGCCCAGCTGCGGATGGGAATAAGCGATGCACGGGAGCTTCAGAATTTTTAAGCGGCTCGCCAAAGCGATTCACCAAGCGCAAAGCCAAGGTGCGTGCGGCTTGCACAGTGATTTGCTGCCCAAGAATCGCACGAACTGTCAGCTCAAATCCATCGAAGCAGCCAGGGACGCGCTGTCCTGCTGTATTTGGAAAATCAGCAAGCAGCAATGCATCAATAGCTTTTGGTTGTGCATCTAGATCGAAGGTGGCGCGAAGTAAGGGAACGAGCTGTTGCAGCACGGGCACGAGTGAGCTGCCTATGGTGATCGGCAGGGTGCTGCCCATAGCGCCAAAATCTGCACATATCCAGCCTTTGTGCACTTTGCGCCCTTGACTCAAGCGAATCGTGCGCCACAAGCGACTCTTTTCATCGATATGCTCCACGCCTTCGATAGCACGGGTGGCAAAGAATTTCAGCATGTGCGCATGGTCGTAAGGCAGATGCAGCGGGAGCTGCAAGAGCAAAGGCTTCACAGGCCAAGCACCATGTGGCTCGCAGGCTAACCTTGTTTTGGAATACGCCTGCGGTGCCAGCCCCCACTCTGCCGCAAAGATACGCCGCAGGTGGCGATCTGAGATGCCCATTTTGGTAGCGACTTGCACCACACTCAGCTCACCACTCGATCGGTCGATCAGCTGCAAGGCTTGCTGGGCAAGGGTTTTAGAGGCATCCTCGTTGGTCCAGCGCATGATGGCATCTGTGGGTGCTAGGCTGGGGCGGCAGCGCAAGCAAGCTCTAAACCCAAGTCCTTCGGCGACAGCCGCGTGGGTAAAGAATCGGCAGTTCTCAAACTTGGGAATGCGCACTTTGCAGATGGGGCGGCAATAGACGCCTGTGCTGGTGACGCCGACAAAAAACGCGCCATCAAAGCGTGCGTCGCGCGACTGCATGGCCGAGTAACAAGTGTCGTCATTCATGCCGCTATGTTACGCACTGCCTAGAGGATGAGGTCTGTTAATCGGACATCATCCTTTTGGGGAATTATTGCAAGTCGTTTTTGTAATGCCGTGATGCCGTGCGGTATAGCCCCGTACGCACTTCAATCGGAGTATCGTTGTACGTGTAGGCAATGCGCTCGACTCTGAGCAAAGGCTCGTCCATCTTGACCTGCAAGAGGTTGGCCTGTTCTTTACTGGGGTTCACTGCACGGATTTTTTCGCTTGCTCTGACCATGTTGACACCGAACTCGGACTCAAACATGGCGTACATGGGCGCTTTCGACTGGGCAAGTCGCTCTAGGTTGAGGCCTTTGAACGAGCTACCTGCAAGCCAGATGTCTTCCAAAATGGTGGGGATAGCCGAGCCTTTGCCATCTTTATCTTTGTATGCCAGCACACGCTGGATATAGACAACGGCATCACCCGTTTTGAGTCGCAGGGCTTTGGCGATGTCTTTGGTCGCTCGTTCCCGCGAACACGCGGTGATGGTGCGGTCGACCAAGATGTTTTTCCCGTTTTCGGCGTAGGTGTCCGAGCCTGGATTGTTCTCGCTGGCGCTGTCGGGAACTAAACGCAAAAACCGCGTTTGCACTTGCCGAGTGGCGTGGGTTGCCACGAAGGTGCCTTTGCCTTGACGACGGATGAGTAAATTTTCGGCTGCTAATTCGTCAATTGCTTTCCTAACCGTGCCTTGGCTAACGCCGTATCTAGACGCCAAATCGATTTCGGAGGGGATGGCTTCACCAGGCTTCCACTCGCCTGCTTGGAGGCTTTGCAGAATCAAAGCTTTGATTTGGCTATAGAGCGGGCTAAACGATGGGGTGACTTGGGTTTGCATCCCCTAATCTTATATAAGATAGGGGATGAAAGACCTAGGGTTTACGTTAATTTGCGCATCAATAAAAAAGTCTTATGTAAGACATAGGACTAGGCGACCTAGGGTTTTTGCGGATAAAATAACGTTAGATTTTTGTGTTTCAACCTCTCTTTTTGGAGTTCCTTATGAGTAAAGCCCCCGTTCGTGTTGCCGTTACTGGCGCTGCTGGTCAAATTGGTTATGCCTTGCTGTTCCGCATCGCTTCTGGCGAAATGTTGGGCAAAGATCAGCCTGTGATCCTGCAATTGCTCGAAGTGCCCGTCGAAGGCCCACAAAAAGCACTCAAAGGCGTGATGATGGAGTTGCAAGACTGCGCATTCCCCTTGCTGGTGGGCATGGAAGCACACGGCGACCCGATGACCGCGTTCAAAGATGCTGACTATGCACTCTTGGTGGGGTCGCGTCCACGCGGACCAGGTATGGAACGTGCCGAGCTCTTGGCCGTAAACGGCGCCATTTTTACGGCACAGGGCAAAGCCTTGAACGCCGTGGCTTCCCGCTACGTGAAGGTGTTAGTGGTTGGCAATCCCGCCAACACCAACGCTTACATCGCCATGAAGAGCGCGCCCGGTCTGCCGCGTAAAAACTTCACTGCCATGCTGCGCCTAGACCACAACCGCGCAGCATCGCAAATTGCTGCCAAAACGGGCAAAGCCGTGGCCGATATCGAAAAACTGGTTGTGTGGGGCAACCACTCGCCGACCATGTACGCGGACTACCGCTTTGCCACCATCAACGGCG
>JANXRP010000197.1 GCA_025352965.1 Comamonadaceae bacterium | reverse complement strand
GTAAATAAGAAGCGCAGAATCGACACCCGAACCAGGAAAAGCCGAGTTACCAGCATAAAAAGCCGCTCGTAAAAATCGATTCAAAAAACTAACTGCAAACGACGAACGTTTCGCACTCGCAGCTTAATTGCTTGTGAGCTCTACAACAGCAGGCCGATGGGCTGGGCAAGGGTGATTTAGCAATAGATCGTCCAGGCTGTGGAGTCATTCTCATCGGCTGGATCGCATCTGGGCGCCTTAGATGTGGTCGAGACAATAGGACGCTGGCGAACCTTGTAGCGTGTTGCTGCGCGACTGGGTAAGTGAGATCTAAATCAGACGACTAAACATGTAGAACTGTGCGAAAAAGTCTTGCGGACGGGGGTTCAAATCCCCCCAGCTCCACCATACACAAAAGGACGATAACATCATCAGTTATCGTCCTTTTTTCGTCTTTTCATTTAGGAGACCCACATGACAGCTCAAAAAGAATTCGCTAAAGAATTTGACATCGTCGTCCACGGCGCAACGGGCTTTACAGGCCGCTTGGTGATTGAGTATTTACTCACCCGCACGGACACTGGCTTGCGGTGGGCGATGGGTGGTCGTAGCTTAGAGAAACTTGCAGCCGTGCGCGACGAAGTGGGCGCTCCCGCTGACACGCCTTTGGTCGTTACGGATAGCGCTGACGCTGCAAGTCTGGCCGCGCTGATGGCGCGTACCCGCTTGGTGCTCACCACCGTTGGTCCCTATCAACTCTATGGCAACGAACTGGTCAAAGCCTGTGCCGAATCAGGTGTGGATTATGTGGATCTGTGCGGCGAACCCGCGTGGATGCGCCACATGATTGATGCACACGAAGCCGCAGCCAAGGCCAGCGGCGCACGCATTGTTTTTTCCTGCGGCTTTGACTCGATTCCGTTTGATCTGGGCATGTTGGTGCTGCAAACCGAAATGACCAAACGCTTTGGCGCTCCAGCGCCGCGTGTGCGTGGCCGCGTACGCAAGATGAAGGGCACATTTTCAGGCGGCACAGCAGCCAGCTTAAAAGCCACGATGGCGGCTGCCGCCACTCAACCAGGCGTGCTCGATTTACTGCGCAATCCGTTTTCACTCACGCCAGGTTTTGAAGGCCCACGTCAGCCATCGGGGAACAAACCGATGTTGGAAGAGGCGCTCGGGATGTGGGTTGCACCGTTTGTGATGGCAGCCATCAACACGCGCAATGTGCACCGCTCCAACTTTTTGCTAGGGCACGCATGGGGCACCGATTTGGTCTATGACGAAATGCTGATCACGGGCACGGGCGACAAAGGCCAAGCCATTGCAGAGGCCGTCGCTGCCGATAAAAGCCTAGGTGGCGAGGGCGGCCCTAAACCAGGCGAAGGGCCATCGCGTGCCGAGCGCGAGGCAGGTTTTTATGATGTGATGTTTATCGGTAGCGGCAATGGTGATCACACGCTGACCGTCGGTGTGAAAGGCGACCGCGATCCAGGTTATGGCAGCACCTCAAAAATGATTGCCGAGTCTGCCATGTGCTTGCTGCTAGATGCAAAAGAGACTAAAGGCGGGATCTGGACGCCCGCCTCGGCAATGGGACACGCCTTGGTGGCGCGGCTACAAGCACATGCAGGACTTCAGTTTACAGTGGAGACAGCGTGACAGCCGATTACACACCGCCCTCTGTATGGACATGGGACACCGCCAGCGGCGGAAAATTCGCCAATATCAATCGCCCCATTGCAGGCGCAACGCACGACAAAGACTTGCCAGTGGGCAAGCACCCATTTCAGTTGTACTCGCTCGCCACACCCAATGGCGTGAAAGTGACTGTGATGCTAGAGGAACTTTTAGCGCTGGGTTACAGCGGCGCAGAGTACGACGCGTGGCTCATCCGCATTAACGAGGGCGATCAGTTTGGCAGCGGTTTTGTCGCCGTCAATCCCAATTCCAAAATTCCAGCGCTGATGGACAGAAGCAACCCAGACAAACCCGTTCGTGTTTTCGAGTCGGGTGCGATCTTGCTGCATTTGGCGAATAAATTTGGCGCATTTTTGCCAACAGATGCTAGCGAGAAAGCCGAGTGCTTATCGTGGCTGTTTTGGCAAATGGGAAGTGCGCCCTACTTGGGTGGCGGCTTCGGTCATTTTTACGCCTATGCCCCAACCAAAATGCAGTACCCGATTGACCGCTTTGCGATGGAGGTCAAACGCCAAATGGATGTGCTGGATCGGCGCTTGGCTGAAAGTTCGTACCTTTCGGGTAATCAATACACCATTGCCGATATGGCCGTGTGGGCTTGGTATGGTGCACTAGCCAAGGGCTTGCTCTATGGGGCAGGTGAATTTTTGACGGTTCAAAACTATACCCACGTGCTGCGCTGGACGGATGAGATAGCCAACCGCCCCGCCGTACAGCGTGGTCGCATGGTCAACCGTGTGATGGGTAAGCCTGAGAGTCAATTACACGAACGGCATGATGCTAGCGATTTTGATGCGGTGCTTGCCAAAGCTGATCAAGCTAAAGCAAGTCAAGGTTCGACCTCATGATTTTTTACGATTGCGCTACAGCGCCAAGCCCGCGCCGTGCCCGCATCTTGCTGGCTGAAAAAGGTATTCCATGTGAGATCGTTCAAATTGACCTGCGCACTGGCGAGCAAATGGGCGATGCTTATCGCGCTATCAACCCGCAGTGCACGGTACCAGCCCTGCGCACGACCGAGGGACTCGTGCTGACCGATAACGCGGCGATTGCGGCTTATCTAGAAGCCAGCTACCCTCATCCGCCTATGCTGGGAATAACAGCGCTGGACAAAGCTGAGATTGCCAGCATGAACTGGCGTATGGAATTTGAAGGCCTACTGGCCATTGCCGAGGCGATGCGCAACAGTGCGCCTGCCATGATGAATCGTGCACTGCCTGGTCCTGTGAATTACGCACAAATTCCCGAACTTGCAGCTCGAGGTTTGCAGCGCGTACAGCACTTCATGGACGTGCTGGATGCGCATCTAACAGGCCGTAAATTTATTGCCGCTGATCAATTCAGCATTGCCGACATCACCGCCGCAGTCGCCGTGGACTTTGCCCGAGTCGTGAGAGTTAAGCCCAGCGAACAGCACGTGAACCTCTTGCGTTGGCGAGCAGGATTGGCACTGCGCCCTAGCTTCAATCAATGAACATTTCTGCTTTTTTCCAAACAGCCAAATTTTGGCTCTACCGAGTCAATGAATTCTTAATCGTGATACTCATCGACGATGTCGCTCAAATCGCTTGGATTTTTACTTAGGTGCAAACTGCAGCGCCGCCAGCTTGGCATACAAACCACCCTTTGCAACAAGCGCCGCATGCGTGCCCTCTTCCACCAAACGCCCTTGGTCTAACACCAAGATGCGGTCTGCCGCTTGCACGGTGGCTAGGCGGTGTGCAATCACTAGCGTGGTGCGCCCAGCCATCGCAGCCTCTAGCGCTTGCTGCACAGCTTGTTCAGACTGCGCATCCAGCGCACTGGTCGCTTCGTCTAGCAACAAGAGCGGCGCATCGCGCAGCATGGCTCTAGCGATGGCGATGCGCTGTTTTTGACCGCCCGAAAGGCGCACACCGCGCTCACCCGTTTGGCTGGCATAACCTTCTGGCAAGTCGTTGATGAAACCATCCGCCTGCGCTGCTACGGCTGCAAGCCTTACTAACCCTGGGCTAGCGCTAGGTTCGCCATATTTAATGTTATCTTCCACACTGCAAGAAAAGAGTGTGCTCTCTTGCGGCACGAGTGCCATCTGGCGACGTAAATCGGTCAGCGAGAGAGCCTGCACCGCTACGCCGTTGATAGCAACCGTGCCGCTTTGGGCATCGTAAAAACGCTGCAAGAGTTGAAACACGGTTGTCTTGCCAGCACCTGAAGGGCCTACCAGCGCCACTGTTTCGCCTGGTTGAATGTGAAAGCTCAGGTTGTCAATTGCCTTGCGATCTGGCCTTGACGGATAGTTG
>JANXRP010000178.1 GCA_025352965.1 Comamonadaceae bacterium | reverse complement strand
TCGCCGCATCTCTTCCATGCAGGCACGAAAGCGCAAATCGACAAATACATGCCTGACCTGATTGCTGGTCGCCGCATTGCAGCTGTTGCCATGACCGAAGCCGATGCGGGATCGGACTTGCAAGGAATGCGCACCACAGCTCGCAAGGATGGCGATCACTATGTACTTAATGGCAGCAAGATGTTCATCACCAACGGCGTGCATGGTGACGTGTTCTTTGTAGCGGCTCGCACAGGTGAACCGGGACGCAACCGCCAGATCTCGATGTTTATCGTTGAAAAGGGCACGCCAGGATTCACCGTCGCTCGTCCCTTAAAAAAAATGGGCTGGCTATGCAGCGACACAGCAGAGCTTCATTTTGACAATTGCCGCATCCCCGCGACAAACCTGCTGGGCGAAGAGCACAAAGGCTTTTATGCGCTCATGAAGAATTTACAAAACGAGCGCATCGTCTTGTCGGCACAAATGATGGGTGAAGCTAGCCGCGCCATCGAGCTGGCACTCGAATGGGTCACGCAGCGCAAAGCCTTTGGCGACACGCTGTGGACTAAGCAGGCCATTCGCCACAAGCTAGCGATGCGCCTTGCGCAAGTAGAAGCCGCCAAAGCCTTGATCTACAACACCGCGTGGCGTGACTCGCAAGGCCAAGTGGTTACTAAAGAAGTCTCGATGATGAAGGCGTTATGCGGCACGCTGGTGAACGAAGTGATGTACGACTGCGGACAGTTCCACGGCGGCATGAGCTTTATCCGCGAAACGGCGATTGAACGCATGTATCGCGACGCACGCGTGCAATCCATTGGCGGCGGCGCAACCGAGGTGATGCTGGAAGAGATTGCCAAGCGTATGGTTTAGCGCATGAAGTGCGGATGAATCAGGTTTTCAAAACTAAACAATTCATCCCATTTTTTTTGCGTAATCAGCTTTTGCTCTTGCACCACCATTTGGTGAATCGATTTGTTTTGCTGAAATCCTTCACGTGCAATTTCGGCGCATTTTTTGTAGCCAAGCACAGGGTTTAACAAAGTCACGATCCCTAGGCTAGACAGCACGTTCTCTTTGGTTCGCTCGGCATTTGCCGTAATGCCCAGCACGCATTTTTCGCGAAGCGCAATCATGGCATTTTCCATGCACTTGATCGAACTAAACAGCGCAAAACCCAGCACGGGTTCCATCACGTTCAGTTGCAACTGCCCTGCCGATGCCGCCAGCGTGATGGTCACGTCGTTACCAATCACATAAAACGCCGCTTGATTCACCACCTCTGGAATCACCGGGTTGACCTTGCCAGGCATGATGGACGAGCCTGGCTGCAACTGCGGCAAATTAATTTCGTTAAAGCCACAGCGCGGACCAGATGCCAAGAGGCGCAAATCGTTACAGATTTTGGAGAGCTTCACCGCCGTCCGCTTAATGGTTGCGGAGAGCTGCACATACGCGCCTGTATCCGAGGTTGCCTCCACTAAATCAGGTGCCAGCTTTAACTCGTGGCCTGTGATTTCGGATAAGCGCTTCACCACCAAATCGGGGTAACCGCCTGGTGCATTCACCGACGTACCAATCGCCGTTGCGCCCATATTCACCTCTAGCAGCAAGCGTGTGGCAGCATCAATGCGATCCACCTCCTCGCGCAAATTGGTCGCAAAGCCTTTGAACTCGTCGCCCATGCTCATGGGGACTGCATCTTGCAAATGCGTGCGTCCCATTTTTAAAACGGCAGCGAATTCGAGTCCCTTTTTTTCGAAGGCATCCGCCAGCTGAATCAACGTTTTACGGTAGCTAATCATGCGGTTAATGAGCGCCACACGAAACGCCGTCGGATACGCGTCGTTGGTGGACTGCGAACAGTTCACGTGGTCGTTGGGGCTGATGATGTTGTACATGCCTTTGGGCTCACCCATGATCTCCAGAGCCACATTGGCTAGCACTTCGTTCACGTTCATGTTGGTTGATGTGCCCGCGCCGCCTTGAATCATGTCGGTGGGGAACTGATCGAGGTATTGCCCCGCAATCAAACGATCACAAGCTTTTGAAATCGCATCCGCTTTGTCGGCAGGTAACACGCCCAGCTCGCTATTGGCCATCGCTGCGGCTTTTTTGACATAGCCAAACGCCGCAATCAAATACGGCTCAGCAGAGATGGGGATCCCCGTAATATGAAAGTTTTCAATGCCGCGCAGTGTCTGTACGCCATAGTATTTATCGCTAGGAATATCTCTAGCACCCAAAAAATCGGTTTCCGTACGATGGTTCATAATTTGCTCCTTCGCATCATCATAGGAGATAAACATGAAACAAAACGCAGCAGAATTTTTAGGCACTTTTTGGCTCGTGCTAGGTGGATGTGGCAGCGCCGTGTTAGCCGCAGCGTTTCCTAATGTTGGCAT
The DNA here is from genome assembly GCA_025352965.1 of Comamonadaceae bacterium. Lineage (GTDB taxonomy): Bacteria > Pseudomonadota > Gammaproteobacteria > Burkholderiales > Burkholderiaceae_C > JASGCK01. The sequence goes on along the minus strand of JANXRP010000178.1, from coordinate 2,068 downwards.
TGGCCTGCACGGCGTCTCACTCGCATTTGGTCTCACGGTACTCACCATGGCATTTGCCATTGGTCATATTTCTGGCTGCCACTTAAACCCCGCCGTGTCAATCGGGCTGTGGGCTGGCGGAAGGTTCCCTGCTAACAAATTATTGCCCTACATTGCGAGCCAAGTACTCGGCGCGATTGCCGCAGGTGCGGTCCTCTATGTGATTGCCAGCGGTGCAGCAGGCTTTGATGTCAGCAAAGGTTTTGCATCAAATGGCTACGGCGCACACTCACCTGGTGGCTATACCCTCGTGGCTGCACTTGTGACCGAAGTGGTGATGACTGCATTCTTCCTACTCGTCATCATGGGTGCGACCGACAAACGTGCGCCCGCGGGCTTTGCGCCGATTGCGATTGGCCTTGCGCTCACCTTGATTCACCTCATCAGCATCCCTGTCACCAACACCTCAGTCAACCCAGCGCGTAGCACAGGCGTGGCTTTGTTTGTAGGCGGCTGGGCTATCGAGCAGCTCTGGCTGTTTTGGGTCGCACCGATTGTGGGTGCGGTCATTGGCTCCAAGGCGTATCAATTCATCGCCAGCGAAGACTAACGACTCACTCGAGCTAATCTACCTTAGCGCCTGATTGCCTCACGACATTGCCAAGCCTTGGGATCTCGGCGGCAATCAGCGCTGCTAATTCTTCTGGCTTACCGCCGCCCGGTTCTAGTCCTAGCTCAGCTAGTTTTTTGACGTTATCGGGCTGCTTCAAAATCTCTACAACTTCCGCATGCAGGCGCTGCACGATCGCTGGTGGCGTGCCCGCAGGCGCAAACATGGCTTGCCACGAGCTAATGTCGTAGCCCGCCAAACCCGCTTCTTGCATGGTTGGAATTTCGGGCGCAGCCTTGCTGCGCTTGGCTGAGGTCACCGCCAGCGCCCTGAGCTTGCCAGCAGCCACTTGCGGCAGCGCGGTGTTGCTATTTTCAAAACTAAGCTGCGTCGTCCCCGCCAGCAAATCAATCATCATCGGGCCGCTACCACGATACGGCACATGCGTGATTTGCGTACCCGTCATGATCTTGAACATCTCGCCAGAAATGTGCTGTGATGTGCCGTTGCCTGACGAACCAAACGAATACTTATTGGGATTGGCTTTCAAGAGTGCGATTAACTCCGCGACCGTTTTAACGTTTAGCGAGGGATGCACAACAAGCACATTAGGCAGAGCTGCCAGCATCGTGATCGGTGCGAAATCTTTGGTCGGATCGTAGGACAGCTTTGGATACAACGTCACGTTCAGCGCATGCGAGCTAATCGTTCCGCCCCCCAGCGTATAGCCATCGGGCTTGGCTTTGGCAAGTTCCGCAGAGCCAACCGAGCCGCCCTGCCCCGCCTTGTTATCAATCACGACCGGCTGCCCCAAGCGACTGCTCAAACCCACGCCCACCATGCGCCCCAGCATATCGGTCGCACCCCCAGGTGCAAACGGCACGATGTAGCGGATCGGCTTGTTCGGCCAATCTTGCGCTTGTAAATTGAAAGATAAAGCTGCGCCTAAGGCCGCTAACACATGAATCAAGACACGCATAACAGTCTCCTTTTGGGTTTATTTCACAGCCTCTAACGCTTTCTTCAAATCGCGGTATTCCTCGCAGCTAAACGTGCAGATTTTGTCAAGCGCTGCCAAGTGCTCACGCGCCTTGGCAGGTTGTCCCATCTGAATGTACGCAATGCCAATGTACTCGTGCGCGCCTTTGTGCTTGGGGTCTAGCGTAAGCGCTTGTTTGTACGCCACTAGCGACTCGTCGTAACGCTTCAAATTGCGGTAGCTGTAGCCGAGCAAATTAAATCCGTCCGCGCTCTTAGCGTTCGCCTTGGTATAGGGTTCCAACGTGGCAACCGCCGCCGTCCAATCTTTCTTGGCAATTTGCGCCCTCGCCGTCTGCATCTCTTTGTCCACCGCTGCTGGCGCAGTGGGGCCTGTGTCAGCGGCAAAAGACGACCAACTCATCAAAACACTCAGCGCAAATATGAATATGACTTTCATGAATGACTCCCAGATAAATTAAGATGAAATCAGTTTAGCCC
>JANXRP010000148.1 GCA_025352965.1 Comamonadaceae bacterium | reverse complement strand
TACCGCGCCAAGCGCCGCGTGGATGGCATTGTGGTGGACGGCACGACGTGGGGTGAGCTAGTCGAGGCGGGCAAAAAAGTGCAGGTCGCGGTTGAGTAAGCCCTTGAGAATGAACACATGATTCGACCCGAACTACAACTCCACGATTACGTAGAACCCGTTGCACCGCGCAGTGCATCCACTGTTTTATTACTAAGAGACTCTGAGGGTGAACTCGAAGTCTTGATGACCCAGCGGTCGCACGCCGCCAGCTTTGCGCCTGGCGTGTACGTGTTCCCAGGCGGTGCAGTCGATGCGGGCGAGAGCTATGAGCAAGCGGCGGTGCGCGAATGCACCGAGGAGCTAGCCGTTACGCCCGACATCACCCAACTGCGCTTGCAAGCCATTTGGACGACAGATCGCGATATGGCCAAACGCTTCGTCGTTAAGTTTTATGTCGCGCCCATGCCTGACGGGCAAACACCCGTGGCCGACGAGCAAGAACAATTTTTGCCAACGTGGGTCAAACCATCTACCGCGCTGGCGATGTATCAGGTCAAACAATTTCCGATGATTTTTCCGACCATCCGCACGCTGGAGTGGCTGGCGAAATTTGCAAACACGGCGGCAGCTCTGCAAGCGTGCAGGGGCAACCAAGCGCATTGGGACAGCACGCCACGTTCGGCTTTGCTGGGCGGCAAGCCGCACTACTACATGGAGAGCGATGCGCCCTACGGCGAGCTGGCAATGGTGTGCCCCGATGGCATCAAACGCCACGCGCTTGATTGGAAGCACGACGCGCCCGTGCCTCTGCTCAAACACGTGCGTCGCCTCACCTGCGGCAACCCAAGCATGATGACGGGGCCGGGTACGAACAGCTACATCATCGGCACGGTGGATACGGGCTTCATCGTTATCGACCCAGGCCCGTATGGCACGTATGACCTCAGCACACCCGATGCTGACAAGGCGCATGTGCAAAGATTGTTTGATGCCTGTAGTGGCGATATTCGCGCAATCATTTGCACGCACTCACACCCCGATCATTCGCCAGCAGCGGTACCGCTGCAAGCCTTATGCAGCAAGGCTTTGAATAACGCCGATGCGGCTCCGCCAAAAATTTGTGGCATGAAAAATCTGCCAACTAGCAGGCCGCATTCAGAATTTACGCCAGACGTACAAACCCAAGACGGCGATGTGTTGGTCTTGGAAGGTGGCGGTTTAACCATCACGCTACGCGCCATCCACACGCCAGGCCACGCCGCAAACCATGTCTGCTGGGCGTTAGAGGAAGATGGCTTGCTATTTTCAGGCGATCACATCTTGAACGGCAGCACCACGGTGATCGACCCGCCCGATGGCAATATGACCGATTATTTGGAGTCGCTGGATAAGCTAGATGCGGCGTGCGACCGCTACGACATCCAGTACATCTTGCCCGCGCATGGCTATGTGCTCGGCTTTGCTAAAACCGCGATTGCCAAACTTAAAGCCCACCGATTAGGGCGTGAGGCGAAAGTGAAAAAGGCGATGGAAACTTTACCGAATGCGGCTTTGGATGAATTGGTTGCACTCGCCTACGACGATGTCAGCCCCAAGCTGTGGCCGATTGCGATGCGCTCGCTCACGGCACATGTGGAGCGGTTGAAGGAGATTTAAGAGTCTGCGAATCGGTTATTTGTGGTTACTTTTGCAGTTATGTTTGAGGCGAACACATTTGCTGGCAAGCGGACAACTTGCGCAGGATGGTAAAAATCGTGCGACTTGGTATAGCCCTGTGATGTAATGAGCTTCTTTAATTGGGGACTACGGAATGGCTCGAAACATAAGCACCATAAATGAAATCAAGCAGTACGTGGCAAAAGTAACTGTGGCTGCAAGCCATCACGCGCCAAATGTTCAGCATGTGATTCCATTGCTTGAAAACGAGGTGTTGGAACGCTTAAAGTTACCAACGGATAAATTTCAAGTCTATGAACGAAATGGAAATTTGGCGCGTACGTGCTGGATCACATTTGCTACAAACCGATATGCTTTTTCATATAACTATCAAACGCAAATGATTGAGTTGAAACAGGGGAGTTTGCAAGGACAACTAATCCAAGACTTTTCCAACTCTACAGCGCAAGCAAAAATACAAAGCGTGATTAAGTCACTTTAATGAGGAAAGAGGCGCATTTTTTTGAGCAGCCCCTTTGTCGAAGCATCCAGCCCCGCCCCGTCTCCACTCGAAAGCCTCGGCTCAATGTCTTTAGCCAGCACCTTGCCCAGCTCCACACCAAACTGATCGAAGCTGTTGATACCCCACAGCACGCCGCTTACAAACACGCGGTGCTCGTAAAGCGCAATCAGTGCGCCTAGCGTTTCGGGGGTGAGGGCATCGAGCAGTATGAACGTGCTGGGTCGATTGCCAGCGAAATTTTTATGCCCACCTGCGTCTGGTTTGCCTTGCATGAGTGCCTGCGCTTGCGCGATGGCGTTGGCTAGCAAGGCGTTATGGTGCATGGCTTGCGAGGCAGCATCGATGGCAAAACCTTGTCCCGTGTGGCCTGCATCGTAAGTTGGTGTTTTGACAGCGACAAACTCAACAGGAATCACATCCGTGCCTTGATGCAGCATTTGGAAGAAAGCATGCTGTCCGTTGGTACCCGCTTCTCCCCAAATGACAGGCGAAGTCGATACGCTAAGGGGCTTGCCGTTTGTGTCCACCGACTTGCCATTGCTCTCCATCTCTAGCTGCTGCAAATACG
>JANXRP010000142.1 GCA_025352965.1 Comamonadaceae bacterium | reverse complement strand
TCTTCCAAGTCCATGATGGTGGACAGCGCCGCTTCCAAAATCACATCCGACACGCCTGCTGCATCCGTTTTGCCAATGGTCGTGGTGCGGTCAATTTGAATGTCAATGTGCACGCCGTTGTTCACCAGCAAAATCGAAGTCGGCGCAGCCGCATCGCCTGTGTAGCCAACAAACTGCGCAGGATTGGCCAGCTCTGCGGACTTACCGCCAAGCATTGCCACAACCAGCTTGCCGCCAGAGACGGTATAGCGTGCAGCGTCTAAATGGTGTGCGCCAGCCAGCGCAGCGGATTGATCTAAAAAGCTGCGTGCAAACGCAATCACTTTTGCGCCGCGCACGGGGTTGTAGCCCTTGCCTTTGTCGGCGCCGTCGTCTTCAGGCAATGCATCCGTACCATACAGCGCGTCGTAGAGCGAACCCCAGCGGGCGTTGGCGGCATTAAGTGCATAGCGGGCGTTGAGCACAGGTACCACAAGCTGCGGGCCTGCTTGCACAGCAAGCTCAGCGTCCACATTTTGTGTGGTGGCTGCTACGCTGGCGGGCACGGGCACAAGGTAGCCGCACTCCGTCAAAAATTTACGGTAAGCCGCCATGTCTTCAATCTCGCCTGGATTAGCTTTGTGCCATGCATCTTGCACGGTTTGCAAACGGTCGCGCTCGGCGAGTAACGCTGCATTTTTTGGCGCAAGGTCACGCACGATGGCATCAAAGCCTTGCCAAAAGTTGGCGGGCGATACGCCCGTACCAGGCAAGACTTTGGACTCGATAAATTGATGCAGCACGCTTGCAACTTGCAGACCGTGAGCCTGAGTGCGTGGGGTATTGCGTAATGTGGTCATGAGTGATTCCTAAATGAAATATCTTATAGATGACCAACTGTATTACAAACTAAGCGTTTTATTAATTTCATAATTAGAATGTCATTTAATACTTTTAAGTATTTAATTGATTTCAAATTGATAACCGCATGGACAAACTCAAACAGATCGAGGCCTTTGTTGCCGTTGCCACACGCGGCGGGCTCACAGCAGCCGCAACGCAATTGCAAGCCGCGCCCATCATGGTCGGGCGTAGGCTTGACGCGCTAGAGGAGCGACTTGGCGTAAAGCTCTTGCTGCGAACCACGCGGCGGGTGAGTTTGACGAATGAAGGCTCGGCCTACTTAGAGGATTGCCAGCGATTACTGACCGATTTAGCCAACAGCGAAGCCAGCGTCAGCGCAGGCGGCGTAAAGGCCAGCGGACACTTGCGCGTGACCGCGCCTGCAGGCTTTGGCCGCAAGCATGTGGCGCCGCTGGTGGCGGAGTTCCACCTCGCGCATCCCGATGTCACGGTATCTCTCAACCTCTCCGACCGCGTGGTGGACATGGTGGGCGAGAGCTTTGATTGCAGCGTGCGCGTGGGCGATATGCCCGACTCATCTCTTGTCTCGTCGCGCCTTGCCGACAATCGCCGCTTATGCGTGGCAACGCCGCGCTACCTAGCTCGCAGGGGCACACCCCAAACGCCACAAGATCTGCACAGTCACGCCTGTTTAACGTTGTCCAGCGACGCTTCGCAAACACGCGGCTGGGCATTCAAATCGGAATTAAGAAAAGGGGCTGAAGTCATCTACATGCGGCCTAGCGGCCCACTCGATTGCTCAGACGGGCAAGTGCTGCACGCGTGGTGCTTGGCGGGATATGGCATTGCGTGGCGCAGCGTCTGGGAAGTGCAAGGCGATATTGCCGCAGGCAGACTCGTGACGCTGTTAGACGACTACGCCGCGCCGCCTAATGGCATCTACGTGGTGTATGCCCAGCGCAAACACATGCCGCTGCGCTTGCAGTTGTGGGTGGATTTTTTGCGGCATCATTACGGACTTGCTTCTTATTGGAAAAAATCGTCATGAGCCACATTGCATCCACTATTGCTGCTCCAGCCTTGCGTCACATTTTTACCTTTGATGTATCCGTCACGCCGCCTATCGAGGCAGGCACGGTCATCGGACTCAACTCACGCGGCCGCCGTCGCATCATCCCGATTACAGGCGGCGTGGTCACCAGCCACGTAGCCCAATTGCCCAATGGCAAGGTAGTCAATGCAGGCGCAGATTTTCAAATTGTGGTGTCGGATACCTGCACCGACTTAGATGCGCGTTACATGCTAGAGCTAGACGATGGTTCGCACATTTTTGTCATGAACCGAGCGCTGCGCCGCGGCTCTAAAGAAGACATCGCGGCGCTGGTGCGCGGTGAGCGCGTTGATCCAGCCAGAATTTATTTCAGATGCGTACCGCAGTTTGAAGTGGAAGGCACGAAGCACCAGTGGCTAACCGAAAGCATTTTTGTGGGCTCTGGCGAGCGTGCGCCTGATGGCGTCAAGATTCGGATTTTTGAGGTGCTTTGAATACAACTAATTTTGTCTAAATTTGCATTTCAATTGCATATTTAGATAATTTATCATAAACTATTGCCATGCTCAATAGATCTGCACACCCCCGTCTTTTATCGCTGGCACAGTGGTACCCCATACTTGCGGTCACATATGAAGCGGTTCGGCTTGAACGTATCTTTATTAAACTGGGTTTTATTTAAAAGATCGTATTCATTGATGATGACCAGGGCGAAAGTATCTAAAATTTTGTCGCGTAGCTCGTGTGATA
>JANXRP010000125.1 GCA_025352965.1 Comamonadaceae bacterium | reverse complement strand
TAGATGTTGAAGAAGCCAACAATGGTTGCCATCAAGCAGCTATTTATAACAATTCCAATCAAAATGCGATGGTCACTATTGATTATGAATACAAAGGAAGAGATGGCTCATTCTTTCAAAATAGAATACCCAGAATCTTTGCCTACGCAGGTCAAAAAACAACTCACTTCCTGAATAGTCATGTTGTCGATTGCGATAAGCCATACACCGTTCGAATCACCAATTGGAACTGGGAAACGCAATAGTCAAGCAAACACCCCAGCCGTATCTTGCATCCGATCAGACACCTCGCCTAAGTGATGCAGGCTATCGCCGAAAGTCATCTCTAGCTGCGTAAGCTTTTTAAAGCAGTGGCTGACCATGTACTCGTCTGTCACGCCAATACCGCCATGCAGTTGCACTGCAGCTTGCCCCACAAAACGCATCGACTGTCCAAGTTGATATTTGGCTCTGGCCATGCAAGCACGGCGCTCTGCTCCTGGTGTGTCCATTTTGAGTGCGGCGTAATAGCTCATGGATCGAGCCAACTCTAGCTGCATCTTCACATCGGCCACGCGGTGGCGGAGTGCTTGAAAGGTCGAAATCACGACCCCAAACTGTTTGCGAGTGTTCATGTATTCCACGGTCATAGCAAGCGTCGTATCCATCACACCAACGGCTTCGGCGCACAGAAGCGCGATACCTGCATCGACCGCTAACTCAAGCGCGGCAAGGCCGTCCATAGTAATGAGCGTAGCGGCGGCGTTATCAAACGTGACCTCTGCTGCACGAGAGCCATCTTGCAAACCAACGGCAACCGTCTTCACGCCAGCAACGGCACGCTCAACCAAAAATAGCGCGAGCTTGTCGTCTAATTTGGCGCTGGCAATGTAACCTGTGACTTGATCGCCTGCGACGACTAACGCCTTCTTGCCGCTCAAAACGTACCCTGTGGAAGCCTTGCTGGCTGTGGCTTGGCAGGCATCTAGTTTGTACCGTGCGGCGGACTCTTGATAGGCTAGTGAGAGCGTTGCTTCGCCCGATGCCAGCTTGGGCAACCACGCGGTTTGCACGGCGCTAGTCGCAAATGCAGCCAACACACGACTAGCGATCAAGGTCTGCGCGATTGGCTCCATCACCATGCCGCGCCCTAGCTCTTCCATCACCACCATCGCATCGACTGCGCCCATGCCAAGTCCGTCAAAGCTTTCGGGCACATTGAGCCCCGCAAGGCCGAGTCCAGCTAGCTCTTGGTACACAGCCGCATCAAAGCCGCCTGCGCCCTTGCCTGCGGCAATGATTTTGTTACGGCGCTCAAACGTATAGTCTTTACTCACCCAACGCTTAACCGCGTCGCGAAGCTGCTCTTGATCTTCTGAAAAATTGAAATCCATGATTTATCCTAAAACGGTTTGAGACACGATATTGCGCTGCACTTCATTGCTGCCGCCGTAAATCGTCGTTTTGCGCATATTGAAATACACGCTAGCAAGTGGTGCGCAATAGTCAGGGATCATGTCGCCTTGCCAACCTGCGCTCTTGGCTTCTTCGATCAGCGGCAAGCTACGCGGGCCTGCCGCCAGCATCATGAGCTCGGTGTAGCGCTGCTGGATTTCGCTGCCACGGATTTTGAGCAGACCTGCAATGTCGAGTGACTGCTTGCCTGATTTTTCAGCAGATAAAACACGCAGTACCAGCATCTCCAGCGCCACAATTTCCACTTCCATTTTGGCGATTTCGTCGCGGAAGCGTGTGTCGTCATAGATGCCCTCAGCCTTGGCAATGCGCTTCAAACGCTCTAGCTCGCGCTTGGCACGGTTCACGTCGGCAATGTTGGTACGCTCATGCGCTAGCAGGTGCTTGGCATAGTTCCAGCCTTTGTTTTCTTCACCAATCAAATTGGCTGCTGGCACTTCGACGTTGTCAAACCACACTTCGTTGACTTCGCATTCACCGTCTAGCAGTTTGATGGGGCGCACGCTGACACCCTTGCTCTTCATATCAATCAACAAGAAGCTGATACCTGTTTGTGGCTTACCTTCGTTGCTGGTCCGCACTAAGCAAAAAATCCATTCGCCATATTGACCCAGCGTCGTCCATGTTTTTTGACCATTGACGATGTACTTCTCACCATCCGATGTCACCACGCGCTCGGCTTTGCATTTCAAAGATGCAAGATCGGAGCCCGAACCTGGCTCGCTATAACCTTGGCTCCACCACACCTCGCCAGAGCCAATGCCTGGCAAGTGCTGACGCTGCTGCTCAGGCGACCCAAACGCCATGATGACAGGCGCGACCATCACGGGGCCAAACGGCACCACACGCGGCGCGCCAGCCAAGGCGCACTCTTCTTCAAACAAATGTTTTTGCACAGCATTCCAACCAGGGCCACCGAATTCTTTGGGCCAAGCGTGGCCTAGCCAACCCTTCTTACCAAGAATTTTTGCCCAGCGCTGCATGTCGTCACGGGTTAAGCGATAGGCGTTATGCACTTTATGCGCAATATCGGCGGGCAAATTGGCATGAACCCAATCGCGAATCTCAGTACGAAAAGCCTGTTCTTCAGGTGTAAAAGCTAAATCCATAGTGACCTCTTTAAAACAAAATAAAACGAACGTGCTATTTCCCTATTATGTCGTTAAATCACAGGCATCGTGAGAGTCAATGTCACGCCCTTCGCTTTTAGTCGCTGAAACGTGATTAAAGCGCCAATCGCCTCAGCACGGAAGCACATGTTGCGCACGCCGTGCCCTGTCGCTTTCAACTCTTGCGGCTCAAAACCCACGCCATCATCGTCAATCGTTATTTGCACAGAGTCCAGGTCCACGATGTGTTTGGCACGCACCGTCACAGTTGTTGCCTTCGCATGTTGAATGATGTTAGTGAAAGCCTCAAGCAAAATTCTTTGAATTTGTAACACTTTTTGCGGGTTCAGTTCGGACATGATGGGCAACTCATCAATCTGCCAAATGAGTTCCAAATCAGAGGCTTTCAGCCTAGGCTCTAGGCGATAGCGTAAGGTTGCCAGTACCGTTGCCAAATCGCCCTCAACAGGCTGCATCGCGTCTACCGCCACACGCAGCTCATCAAGTGCCATTTGTGCATGCTCGGATAATTGCTTTTGATCGAACAATGCGTGGTTACGCTCACCCCGCTTAATCATATTGACCAATCCCACTAATTGCCCACCAACACCATCGTGAATGTCAGACATGATGCGTTGGCGTTCAACTAACCTCGCGCGCTCCTCACCTTGCTCTTGAATTTGCTCAAAACTACGCGATAGCTGCTGCTCACGCTCTTGCACACGATGCTCTAGTGTCACATTTAGTTCGTGATACAGCGTGTGCTGTTCCGTATAGCGCTGAACCAAAATCCAACCCATCATGATCACGTACAAAAACAAAGCGTGCGGCAAAAGCGCAAAATGACTAATGCCAGATTCGGCTATGTGAACCACAAATAAATCGCGTAGCGCCGTCAACGCAACCACTAAACTCACGCCAAACAAAAGTCTTGCCTGCCTAGACTGCTCCACATCAGCAGCCTTAGCCGTATAGACAAGTGCCGCCATCATTGGAAGAAACAAAAAGCTCACAACTAGCGTCCAATAAACGGGCTCTGCAAGCACAAAAGCAATACCGATAGACAGTGCGGTTGCGAGCAAAGTCAAACGAACCCAAGAGGCCGTACGTCCAACAAGACCCAACGTAAAGCGTGTCATAAAAACAATATGCCAAGCTAATGCCACCGAAGCCATAATGCCTTGCACTGGCCAAGGTAGCCAAGAGGTTGTTGAGATCTGATTGATGGCGCTCAAACCACCCCATGTGGCACTTAAAGCAAATAAACCATAAAGCCCTTCACGTTGGCTCAACCACAGCGCCCAAGAAATCATCCCCATCAAAAATAAGGCAACAAAAATAACGATGTAGGACGACTGCTGCCACCAAAAGGCACGCACATACTTATTGCGCAGCTCTTGCTCTGGCCCGTAGTACACCTCCGATAAGCCACCCCAACGAAGTGCCTGCACCGCCGTACTCAGCACCAATATGTTAGGTCGATCTTTGAACAAAAGCGCAGTCGGCACAGTGATCCAATAAGGCTCTTTACTGGTATCTTTCGAAGGGTTGTCTAAATCACTAGAGGTATCAACCATGTGCCCATTCAAAAATGCTTGCACTTGGTTGCCGATACGTGGGATAAAGACTGCGTAAGGCTTGGCATCCCCAGCTACCGTAAAGGCAGGCAAAGTCATCTCATACCTAGCCTTACCATTTTCCCCAGGAAAATTAAAATCCCAACGAAAAGGCAGCGCTCGACTCTCAATTTGAATATCTTTCGTCGTAGTCGACACTTGCATGCTAACTTGACTAATAATCAAAATCTCCGCCTGTGCGGATAAACATAAGCAACCTAGCCACAATAAAGCTGAGGCAACAATGCGCTTACTTTTCAAGAATACCCCGCTGCCTAGCCTGAAAAATAGCTTGCGACTTCGAGTGCACTTCCAACTTGGCGTACAGGCCACGAATGTGCGTTTGGATCGTATTGATAGTGACCCCCATCTCTGTTGCTAACTCTCCATAGCTATATCCACGTGATAAGAGCTGTAGCACCTGCTCTTCGCGCTCCGTTAGTAGCCGCTCGGTCTCTAACTTAACTGGCTTAGAGGGCTGGAAAGTCATATGCCGTATGGCTTTCGGAGCAGATCTACTGACGCCACCCATGCGAGATAAGAGTTGCCTCGCGATGATGGGGGACATGGGTGAGCCCCCTGCATGCAAAGTACGCACGTGCTCAGCGAGCTCAGACTCATTACCATCTTTAAGCAAATAGCCGCTAGCGCCAGCCTCAAAGGCGCGAATCATATTGGCCTCATCACCAAACATCGTAATGACCATAATTTCGGTCTTGGGATGCATCGCTTTACAAAGACGAATCACCTCCAAGCCAGATTGGTCAGGCAAACCCAAATCAACTAGGAGCACGCTAGGCGGAAGTTCACCCATACGCCCCACCATCCATTGCAGCATGGGTTTGGCCGCGTTAGTAGCAAACACAACTTCAATGGTCACATCGCTGGCCAAGGCTGCCAGCAAGCGGGCGTGGGTTTCGGGCTCATCTTCGACGAGCGCAACGGTAATGTGAGGAGATGTCATGGTCGAACTATAGCGCGAAGCTAGACCTCAGCAAAGGATAATCACACACATGCTATCTATTGTCATCCTTATCTCGGGCTCAGGCTCGAACATGCAAGCCATCGTCCGGGCGGCTAAGGCCGAACAATGGAGCGAGCGATACAACGCCAACATCTGCGCCGTTATCAGTAATCGATCAGACGCCAAAGGCCTTGCTTGGGCAAGCGCGCAAGAGATTCAAACAGAAGTCGTCGATCACAAAGCCTACGCAACGCGGGCGTTATTTGATGCCGCATTACAAACCGCCATCGATGCCCACAAGCCACAGCTGGTGGTGCTTGCAGGCTTTATGCGTATCTTGGGCAGCGGTTTTGTTCAGCATTTTGAAGGTCGAATGCTCAACATCCATCCATCGCTCCTTCCTGCTTTTACGGGTTTGCATACCCACCAACGTGCCATTGAAGCGGGTTGTCGCTTCGCTGGCGCAACGGTGCACCGCGTGACTCCAGTACTGGACGAAGGCGAAATTTTGGCGCAAGCCGTCGTTCCCGTTTTAAACGACGACAATGAGGACACCTTAGCCGCACGTGTGCTCACCCAAGAGCACCTTATCTATCCCGCCGCTATCAGAAAAATCATCAAAACACTATGCATCCCCAACAACTCTTAGACGCTTGTACCGAGCTGGTCGCTCTTGTCCTCAAATTCGAGCACCCTGCCGACGCTGTGCTGTCGCACTATTTCAAAGACAACCGCAAGCTCAAAAATATCGGACAGCGCGAACGTGCGGTGCTCGCGGAGACGGCGTACACGGTGCTGCGCAGCAAGACCCGCCTGGAAGCCTTAGCCCGTGCGGGCTCTGGGGCACTGTCCCGCCGCCTCTCGATTCTGGCGTACCCGACCAGCAATCCCAGTGACGCAGACTTTTTGCAAGGCGCACTGTTACCGCACGAAAAAAACTGGTTGCTAGATTGCAAAAAAATCGATGGCGAAGAGTTACTGGATGCCCACAAACACAATCTGCCCGCTTGGTTGGCGACAAGTTTGCGAACAGAACTAGGCGAAGAGCAGTTTTGGGCGTTTTGCGCATCCTGTGAAACCACCGCGCCGCTAGATGTACGTGTGAACATGCTGAACAGCAAGCGCGATCAAATCCAAACTGTGCTGCAAAAAGCAGGCGTCAAAGCCGAACCCACGCCCTTTAGCCCGATGGGGCTGCGCATGAACGCACGTACAGCGCTGTCGCAGTTGGCCGTCTTTACGGCAGGCGCAATTGAAGTGCAAGACGAAGGCTCGCAGCTGCTGACGCTCTTAGTCGATGCCAAGCGCGGGGAGATGGTGGCGGATTTTTGCGCTGGCGCAGGTGGCAAAACACTAGGCTTGGGCGCTGCCATGCGCAGCACAGGACGGCTCTATGCGTTTGACGTGTCGGCGCATCGCTTGGCGGCGCTCAAACCACGCTTGGCTAGAAGTGGTTTGTCCAACATTCACCCCGTGGCGATTGCGCACGAGCGCGACGAGCGCATTAAGCGCCTCGCTGGAAAGATGGATCGCGTGCTGGTCGATGCGCCCTGCTCGGGTCTTGGCACGCTGCGCCGTAACCCAGATTTAAAGTGGCGACAAAAGCAAACGGCGATTACCGAGCTCACCGCCAAACAAACCAATATCTTGCAAAGTGCGTCAAGGCTTGTTAAATCGGGGGGGCGCTTGGTCTACGCCACCTGCAGCGTGCTACCCGAGGAAAACGAGCGTATTGCCGAAGCCTTCGCAGCGGCGAACCCAGAGTTCATACTCTTGCCCGCACAAACCATACTGGCGGATTTGGGGATTGCTGGTGCGGACACCCTTTGCCGCAACGATTTCTTGCGCTTGTGGCCACACCTGCACCAAACCGATGGATTTTTTGCCGCCGTTTGGCAACGCAAATAACCTTTAAAATGCTTCATCTTCGTTTTTTAGGTTCAATATGACATTTATGTCTTCGCTGGAATTTTTGCTCTCGTGGGCAGCTAACGGATTACTCAACTTCACTTGGTGGCAGATGATTCTGTTCACGCTAGTTACCACGCACATCACGATTGCGGCGGTCACGCTGTATCTGCACCGCGTGCAAGCGCACCGAGCGCTGGAGCTCAGCCCCGTTGTTTCTCATTTCTTCCGTTTTTGGCTTTGGCTCAATACGGGCATGGTGACTAAGGAATGGACATCCATTCACCGCAAGCACCACGCCAAGTGCGAAACGCATGACGATCCGCATAGCCCACAAACCCGCGGTATTGATGAAGTGCTCTGGCGCGGCTCTGAGCTGTACCGCATCGAAAGTCGAAATGCAGAGACGCTTGCTAAATACGGGCAAGGCACGCCAGACGATTGGATTGAGCGCAACGTTTATGCCAAACACAGCGCCAAGGGCGTGGCACTTTTAATGGTGATTGATTTGCTGTTATTTGGTTCGGCAGGCCTTGCTGTCTGGGCGATTCAGACGGCTTGGATTCCCTTTACAGCCGCTGGCGTGATTAACGGTTTGGCTCATTTTTGGGGTTACCGCAATTTTGAAGCGCCTGATGCCAGCCGCAACCTCACGCCTTGGGGCATTTTGATTGGTGGCGAAGAGCTACACAACAACCACCACACTTACCCCACGTCGGCTAAGTTCTCGGTCAAGTCTTACGAATTCGACATCGGCTGGATGTACATCCGCATCTTGGAAACTTTTGGTCTTGCCAAGGCTAAAAAAACCGTACCGGTGATGACGATGGGCGAAGTTCAACCTGTGGCGGACGAAAAAACCTTAGAAGCCATCATCGCGCACCGCTATCAAGTGATGGCGCACTACGCGCAAGATATCAAAGCCGCATGCAAACTTGAGATGGCAACACTCAAAGCCAGAGGCTCTGATCTGTCCGTGCTCAAAACAGCTAAACGCTGGCTGCACCGTGATGCAGAGCAAGTACCAGCTACAGCGCAAGCAGATTTGCAAGCGGCAAGAAGTGCCCATCCCGTACTCGACAAAATGGTCACAATGCGAGAAGAACTCCGCCATGTGTGGGTCTCCACCAACCAAAGCCGCGAACAGTTGGCTCGTGACTTGCAACTGTGGTGCCAACGCGCCGAAGCCAGCGGTATTGCGGCTCTCAGCGGTTTTTCACACAAATTGAAAGCTGTTCGTATTTAAATTTTTATGCATCGCACGCTTTACGACAAAATTTGGGCCGAGCACGTCGTCCATACCGAAGATGACGGCACAGCCGTTTTATATATTGATCGTCACTTAGTGCACGAGGTCACCAGCCCACAAGCCTTTGAAGGTCTGCGCGAGGCAGGACGTAAAGTTTGGCGAGTGAACTCCATCGTTGCCACGGCTGATCACAACACACCCACTACGAACTGGGAGCAAGGCTACGACGGTATTACCGACTTAGTCAGCAAAGAGCAAATCACCACGTTAGATGCCAATATCAAAGAGTTTGGCGCAGCGGCTTACTTTCCGTATTTGAACAAGCAACAAGGCATCGTGCACGTCATGGGGCCTGAGCAAGGCGCGACCTTGCCTGGCATGACCGTGGTTTGTGGCGACTCACACACCAGCACACACGGCGCGTTTGGCGCACTCGCCCACGGCATTGGCACTAGCGAAGTCGAGCACGTCATGGCAACCCAAACGCTGTTGCAAAAGAAGCAAAAAAACATGCTCATTCGCGTGGAAGGTCAAGTCCAGCGTGGCGTGACGGCCAAAGACATCGTTCTGGCCATCATTGGAAAGATTGGCACAGCTGGCGGCACAGGCTATACGATTGAGTTTGCAGGAAGCGCGATTCGTGGGTTATCAATGGAAGGTCGCATGACGGTATGCAATATGGCGATTGAAGCGGGCGCACGCGCTGGCCTTGTCGCCGTTGATGACAAAACGATTGACTATGTGCGAGGCCGCCCTATGGCACCAACTGGTGTGGTGTTCGATCAAGCTGCGGCTTACTGGCGCACCTTGCATTCAGATGCTGGCGCCAAATTTGATGCGACCGTTGATTTGGATGCTACAAAAATTGTGCCGCAAGTCACTTGGGGTAACTCGCCCGAAATGGTTTTAGGCATTGATGGCAATGTGCCAGATCCCGACAAAGAGCGCGACGACTCTAAGCGCGCCGCGATCGAGCGAGCCTTGTCCTATATGGGTTTGCAGCCTGGTAAGGCCATGAACGACATCAGCATTGACAAGGTATTTATTGGCAGCTGTACCAACAGCCGTATCGAGGATATGCGCGAAGCTGCAAGTGTTGTGAAAAAGCTCGGGCAAAAAGTAGCGAAGAATGTTCGCCTAGCCTTGGTCGTTCCAGGCTCAGGCTTAGTCAAAGCACAAGCCGAGCGTGAAGGCTTGCACGATATTTTTAAAGCAGCTGGTTTTGAGTGGCGCGAACCAGGCTGCTCGATGTGCTTAGCCATGAATGCCGACAAACTAGAACCCGAAGAGCGCTGCGCATCGACCAGCAACCGCAACTTTGAAGGACGCCAAGGTGCGGGAGGACGCACGCATTTGGTCAGCCCTGCCATGGCTGCGGCAGCCGCGATTCATGGACATTTTGTTGACATACGCAAATTCATTTAATTCAACGTTAAGGATGCTCATCATGAAAAACTTCACCTCATATTTACTCATTACCCTTGCCCTCATGCTGACAGCCTGCAACACGGTACGCGGCGTTGGGCAAGATGTTCAAAAAGCAGGCACCGCCATTGAAAATGCGGTGAAAAAATAATGCAAAAATTTAATCTGCTTAAGGGGCTTGTTGCGCCCATAGATCGCGAGAACGTCGATACGGATGCAATCATTCCTAAGCAGTTTTTAAAGTCCATTCGCAAGACAGGCTTTGGCCCCCATCTGTTTGATGCCGACCGCTATCTCGATACAGGTTATCCAGGCATGGATTTGAACGCGCGTAAGCCAAATCCAAATTTTGTGCTTAATCAACCACGCTACCAAAACGCATCTATTTTGCTTGCACGCAAGAATTTTGGCTGTGGTTCCAGCCGCGAGCATGCGCCTTGGGCACTCGATCAATACGGCTTTCGCGCCATCATTGCTCCCAGCTACGCGGACATCTTTTTTAACAACTGTTTTAAAAATGGTCTTCTGCCGATTGTTTTACCTGCGACTGACATCGCACGTTTGTTTGATGAGGTGCATGCCTTTGTCGGTTATCAGCTCACGATTGATTTAGAACGCCAAATCATTTTGAAACCCGATGGCACTGAATTACCCTTTGAAGTGCAGGCTTTTCGCAAGTACTGCCTACTAGGCGGTCTCGACGACATTGGACTCACCCTGCGTCATGCTGACATAATTAAACTCTTTGAAGTCGAGCGCTTAGCCAAACAACCGTGGTTGAGCAGTTGAACTAAATAGTTCAAAATAGTACGGTCATCTTATGCTAACATGGGCATGCTATGAACATCTACCTTATCGATGCACATCCACTTATTCTGGAGGCTCTGGCTATCCAGATTCGTCGTTTGGCGCCTATCGCAACGATTCATGAGGCAACAAATTTAGGGGATTTTGCTGGTCAAAGCGCTACGCACGGCGCACCTGATTTGATCATTACCGAATTAGCACTTCCCGACTCTTCCGGTCTTAGCAGCATTTCTCACCTCAAAGCACTTCACCCACATTGCCCTTTGATTATTTTTACACAGGGTTCAGCCGCTTTGCTAGAAGATGCGGCCATTCAAGCTGGCGCAGACATTTTTATCCAAAAAACTGCCCCCATTAGCGACATCAGTTCCGCACTGCGTGCCTTAGTCGCGGCGGATACGACCGTGATTACGCAGTCGGGTGACCATACAAAAAAATTATCTCGCCGCCAAAAAGAGTTGATGCTGATGCTGAATCAAGGCCTCAGTAATCGCGATATCGCGGGTCAAATGGATATCAGCGAGCACACGGTCAAGGTTCATTTATGGCGTTTGTTCCGCAAAATGGGCGTCAATAGTCGCACGCAAGCGTTGGCATTTGGTCGCGCAAATGGTTTGGTTTAACCAGCCGCTCTAGCACTCGATAAAATCGAGGGCTATGTCTTCAAAATCTCCTCTTACTTTCCAGCAAATCATCCTCACACTTCAGTCCTACTGGGCTGACAAAGGATGTGCCATGCTCCAACCCATCGACATGGAAGTGGGCGCAGGCACCAGCCACACCGCCACCTTTTTACGCGCCCTAGGCCCTGAGCCTTGGAAGGCCGCCTACGTGCAGCCTAGCCGCCGCCCCAAAGACGGACGCTACGGCGAAAACCCCAACCGTTTGCAGCATTACTACCAATATCAAGTGGTGCTCAAGCCTGCACCCGCCAACATTCTCGATCTGTATCTCGGATCTCTTGAAGCCCTCGGATTTGATCTTAAAAAAAATGACATTCGCTTTGTGGAAGACGACTGGGAAAACCCTACGCTAGGCGCTTGGGGACTGGGCTGGGAGGTGTGGCTAAACGGTATGGAAGTCACGCAATTCACCTACTTCCAACAAGTCGGCGGCATTGACTGCAAACCCATCACAGGCGAGATTACTTATGGCTTAGAGCGCCTAGCGATGTATCTGCAAGAAGTTGATAACGTCTACAAACTCAAATGGACGGAAGGTTTGAGCTATGGCGATGTGTACTTGCAAAACGAGCAAGAACAATCCGCTTACAACTTCGAGCACAGCGACGCAGATTTCTTATTCACTGCGTTCACTGCACACGAAAAGCAGGCCAAGCACTTGATCGAGCAACAACTTGCGCTACCAGCGTATGAGCAAGTTTTAAAGTGCGGTCACACCTTCAATTTGCTAGACGCACGCGGAGCCATCAGCGTCACTGAACGCGCCGCCTACATTGGCCGCATCCGCAATATCTCCCGTGCCGTCGCGCAAAGCTATTACGACTCCAGAGCGCGTCTTGGCTTCCCAATGGCAAACCGCGAACACGCTGAGCAAGTTCTCGCGCAAATTGCTGCAACGCAAGCTGCTGGAGCCAAAAAATGAACACCATGAATCAAAGCTTATTTGTTGAACTGTTAGTTGAAGAGCTACCGCCTAAAGCCCTTAAAAAATTAGAAATCACGTTTTCGCAAACACTACTCGCGCAGTTACAAAA
>JANXRP010000067.1 GCA_025352965.1 Comamonadaceae bacterium | reverse complement strand
CGCCGCAAATCCATGTGGGGTGACAGTTCGCCTCAACCAGCGCTTGGTACGCCCCAACTTGGTACGAGCCCAGTGCGCCGCCGCCTTGCAGCATGAGGGCAACTCGGTCGTATTGGGCGATTTGTTTTGCAAACTCTGTACGCGGTAAAGCACTCATGCAGAGTCCTTGAGGTAGTCATGCACTACTTTGCCCATACCAAGCGTGAGATCGGTAACAAAGTGCATAGCAGAAACAACTTCGATAACAGGCAGACGCGCGACATCAGCAATCACATGTTGATATAGCTGCAAAGCTGCTGGAGACGCCCATGCGCCCTTGATCTGAATGTCTTCTAGCTGGTATTGAACTAGCTCCAAGATCCGCGGTGTGCCATCCACATGTGGAATAATTTTGAGCAAGAAGCTAGGTGCCGCCATAGCCTTTGCCAGTTGAGCTGTTGCCGCTGTATCAAGGATACGATGCTTATAGCCCATGCTTGCGGATGCGCACAGTTGGCTGCCGTAATGCAAGGTTCCCACAATCACATCGCCTTCATGCGTAATTTTGGGAGTGGCGAGTTTTTTGGGGAAGCCCCATATCTCACGGCCTCCGTTGATGGGGGCATCGTCGTCTAAGTACATGGAATGCACATAGCTGCCTGATACACCTTTGTAGCTTACGGGAATGACTTGCCCAGATTCGGTGTAATCGCCAAAGCCCGTGGAATCAGGCATTCGGATGAATTCATATTTAACGATTGGCTCCGTCACCTCCAGTGGCTCAGGTACAACCGCACGCAGCGCATCCATATCGGTACGATAACTAATGATGATGTATTCACGGTTATAAAAACGATAGGGTGGTCGCGGAAACGAGGGGTTCGTTAATGGCATGGCGAACGCTTGTTCACGTACTTGTGAGGTATTCATAAGCTTGAATTTATCGACTTAATGGATGTAATTACTGGGCTGTCCAGCCACCATCAGCAGCCCACGCCACGCCGCGAATATTGTCGGCGGCAGGCGAGGACATAAAAACGGCGAGTTCGCCTAGTTGCTCGGTCGTCGTAAATTGCAGCGAAGGCTCTTTTTCGCCCAGCAACTCTTTGGTTGCTTGCTCAACACTGATTTTTTCGTTGATCGCTCGATCATCAATTTGTTTTTGTACCAGTGGGGTGAGCACCCAACCAGGGCAAATCGCATTGACAGTAATGCCTGTGGTAGCTACCTCTAACGCCACCGATTTGGTCAAGCCCACCAGACCGTGCTTAGCCGCGACATAAGCAGTTTTGTTAGCGGAGGCCACCAAGCCATGCGCCGAGGCGATATTGATAATGCGCCCCCAGTTTTTGGCACGCATGGTTGGAATAGCGAGGCGCGTGGTGTGAAAGGCCGAGCTCAGATTGATGGCAATCACCGCATCCCATTTTTCAGTCGGAAAGGTCTCGACAGGCGAGACATGCTGAATGCCTGCGTTGTTCACCAAAATATCCACGCCGCCAAACTCTGCGGCGGCATACGTCATCATGGCTTCAATTTCGGCAGGCTTGCTCATGTCTGCACCGTGGTAGCCCACTTTGACTCCCATTGCTTCAATCTCGGCTTTCGCCGCAGCGTAGTCGCCAAAGCCATTCATGATGATGTTTGCCCCCTGCTTAGCAAGTTGTTTGGCAATACCAAGGCCGATGCCGCTGGTAGAGCCTGTGACGAGGGCTGTTTTATTTTTGAGCATTTACTTTCCTTTGTGTTGGTGATGTGATTTTTGGGGAAGTCTTACGGGTATTGGCCTGCGAGCCTTTTTTGTGAATAATTTTGCCGCGTGCTTTGCCTTTGGGCTTAGCTTTGGGTTTAGGTGTCAACATGGTCAGTTGACCATTGTCGGCCACATGTGCGGTCACGTCGTCCATTTTTTGGGCGGAGCGCGGAACAAGCAGCGTCGAACCTACTTTGATTGTTCCTGCTTTGAGCGAAATGCCATTGACCTCACGCAGCATAGACTCACTCATGCCGACGCGTTTGGCTGCATCTTGAGGCTTAAGTGTCATGGGTACAACCCACGCTGTCCAGCTGGCTAATTGCCCTTTGTAGCGATCAAGATTGGCATTAAAGCTATCTGCATTCGCCCAAGGCATGAGCACTTGGGGGGTGCCTGCCGCCAAGATGACTGGGCGCGACAGCGATGGGTTTAAAGCTTTGAAGTCCGCAAGAGGTACTTCAGCTAAATCAGCAGCTAAAGCCACGTCCATATCACGCGTAATGGGAACGGAGCGGAAGTAAGGATGGTTATCAATCGAGTCAAGCTGTGTATTGAATTGCGCTGGGTTGGAGACAATGTTCTTCACGGCTTGCAGTTTGGGCACGTAATAGCGCGTCTCATTGGGCATTTTTAAATCCGAATACGTGGTGGGCAGTCCCAATTTTTGGTTTTTGGCAATCGCACGGCCCACGCTGCCTTCGCCCCAGTTGTAGGCAGCTAGCGCGAGTTGCCAATCGCCAAACATGCCATACAGTTTTTGAAGATAGTCCAGTGCGGCGCGGGTGGAAGCCTGCACATCACGTCTATCGTCACGAAACGTGTTTTGCTTCAGGTCGTAATACTTGCCTGTGCTGGGAATGAACTGCCACATGCCGGCGGCCTTGGCGGTCGAGACCGCTTGGGGGTTAAAGGCGCTCTCGATAAACGGAAGCAGTGCCAGCTCAGTCGGCATCTTGCGCGCTTCTAGCTCTTCGACCACGTGGTAGAGATACTTTTTGGAGCGCTCGGTCATGCGGGCGATGTAGTCGGGACGCGTCACATACCACTGCTCGCGGTTGGTAACAAACTCGTCTTGCAAATCGGGGATGGCAAAACCGCGGCGAATGCGATCCCACAAGTCACCCTTGGCCGTTTCAGCCATCGGACTCATTGCGCTTGTTGCACTGCCTGCGCTCTGGCTTTGTTCAGCTAGACCTTTGGGGGTCAGGATAGGCAAAGCGTCGCGCACAGGAGCTAGTGCGGATGCGGGGTCGTTTTGCGCAAGCGCACTCAAGCTGAGGCAAGTCAGAAAAACAAAAAAAGGAAACTTCATCAAAAGTTATTCTTCCACTCGCGCAATGCGGCAAAAATGTCAGTCGCTGAATGAGCGCTAGGGTTAAATTGCTGAACAGAAGCCGTCACGCCAGCGGTATGGCTGCGCAAAAAGGGGTTAATCTTTTTTTCAATGCCGATGCGGCTAGGAATGGTGGGGGTGCCCGCTTGACGCAGCGATTGGCAATGCGCCTCGTAGGCGATGAGGTCGGCGTTGGCACCGTCCACGGCCATAGCGAATTTGAGGTTGGACAGCGTGTATTCGTGCGCGCAGCAAACAATGGTTTCTTCTGGCAGCTTGCTAAGCGACGTCAGTGACGTCAGCATCTGTGCTGGCGTGCCTTCAAACAAACGTCCGCAACCGCCCGAGAACAGCGTATCACCGCAAAACAGCAGCGGGCTAGGGTGCAGGGCAGACCCCTTGTGGAAATAGGCAATGTGTCCTGAGGTATGACCAGGCACTTCAAGCACCTCAAACTCAATACCCAGTACCGAGACCGTCTCGCCAGCGCTCACGCGCTGCACGGGCTCAGGGATGACTTCGAACGCGGGTCCGTAAACCTGTGCACCGGTGGTATCGCGCAGAGCATCCACACCGCCTACATGGTCAGCATGATGGTGGGTGACTAGAATCGCCTCTAACTTGAGATTCAACTCTGCAAGTTTGGCTTGTATCGGGGATGCATCACCTGGATCCACCACAATGGCACTGGTGCCGTTATGCAAGAGCCACAGGTAGTTGTCGTCAAAGGCAGGGATTGTTAGTAAAGATAAGGTGTTCATGAGCGGACAAATTATAGGTTTAGCGCCTGGCCTTGCGCCCGCGTTAAACCCTTGGCTAGAGCAAACAGGCACAAGCGCTGTGGGCTTGGCTGTGCGCGATTGGACGCTAGGCCGCTACTACCATGCCGTGCAAGACATTTTTGGCTACCACGCCTTGCAACTAGGCGCTTCCAGCCTAGAGACCCTTGCCAATAGCCGTATCGCACACCGATGGGTGGCGGCTGATTCAACATTTGACGCCAACGCCACCTTCTTTGCTAACGCCAGCGCACTGCCGTTTTTTGAGTCCACGCTCGATCTCGTCACGTTGCCATTCACTTTAGATGCGCACTCTGACCCTGACGCGGTGCTAGACGAAGTGGCACGCGTGCTCGTACCCGAAGGCCGCGCCGTGTTTGTGGGCTTTCATAAGCTGAGCTTTTGGGGCATCTCGCACATGCTGGGAGCGAAGCGCTTGCCAGAGGGCATCCAAATCTACGGTAAGACGCGCTTGCTAGATTCGCTAGCCGAGCTGGGATTAGTGGTGGACTCGGTTGAAAGCAGCCAATCACCAGGGCATGGTGGGCTTTATTTTTTAGTCGCCAGAAAACGCGTAATGACTGTCAAGCCCATACGCCGTAAGGCTTGGCGCTTACCATCGTGGTCGGAGTTGCCGCTAAATCCATTTCCGAATCCAACGCCTAGGCCAAATTTAAAGCCCCCTAAGCTAAAACCGAAGTAGAAATAGAAGCCTTAGCAAAAACGTTGTACAATTTAATTTTCGTACAACAAAATAGGATTCGTATGACATCTGTTTCTTTGTCCCCCAAATATCAACTCGTGATCCCTAAAGACATTCGCCGCATGTTCAATTTAGTGCCAGGCCAGCAAATGCGTGTTCAAGCCAGAGGCAAGTGGATTGAAGTCGTGCCTGAGATCACGATGGCGTCCGCTCGCGGTATGTGGCCTGGGATTGACACCTCCGTGCCCAACGACCCCGAAGATTGGACGACGGCGGATTTCACGTGAATATCGTTGACTCTTGCGGCTGGCTTGAGTATTTTTTTAATCAAAGCAATTCCGATTTTTTTGCTCCGTCCTTGTTAGACACAGCTCAACTCCTTGTACCTAGCATTACTATTTATGAGGTCAGTAAACGAATGCTGACCCTACGAGCTGGTCCACCTGTCGAAGAGGCGGTTGCCTTGATGACTAAAAGTAAAGTTGTTGACCTAACGCCCATGCAATTGCTAGAAGCTTCCGCATCGGCCATTCGCTACAAACTCGCCATGGCTGATGCCATCATTTGGCAAACGGCCGAGATACACGGCGCAACGCTTTACACGCAAGACCTTGATCTCAAGGGTTTGCCGCACGTTAAATTTAAGCTGAAAAATAATCCATCGCGGCCTGCACGCCAGAACCCGCCAACTTGACGTTGGATAGTTTCAATCCCATCTCGACAGCAGCAATCATGGCGATCAAAGTCAAATCGTTGCTATCGCCTAAATGCCCCATGCGGAACATGCGTCCCTTCACTTTACCAAGCCCAGTGCCCAGTGAGCAATCAAAGCGCTCGTAAATCACTTTGCGAATCGCGTCTGCATCCACGCTCACAGGGGTCATTACGCCCGTGAGCGTG
>JANXRP010000047.1 GCA_025352965.1 Comamonadaceae bacterium | reverse complement strand
GTCGATTCGTCGGTCGGCGGCAAAACGGCCATCAACCATCCGCTGGGTAAAAACATGATTGGTGCTTTTTATCAGCCCGCACTTGTGGTGTCCGATATTTCAACGTTAATGACATTGCCCAAGCGTGAGCTCTCGGCAGGTCTTGCCGAGGTCATCAAACACGGTGTGATGGCAGATTGGGCTTACTTCGAATGGTTGGAAGCCAATATGGATAAGCTCTTGCAGGGTGATATGGTTGCCATGGCTTATGCAGTAAGGGTTAGCTGCGAAATCAAGGCACGCGTGGTGAGCTTGGATGAACGCGAAGGTTCAAGTGGCATTCGCGCTACGCTTAACTTTGGGCACACCTTTGGTCACGCCATTGAAGCAGGGCTTGGCTTTGGCGTGTGGTTGCACGGCGAAGCGGTGGCTTGCGGCATGGTGATGGCATCAAAGTTGTCCCAAAGCCTAGGCTATGTCGATAGCGCGTTTGTAGAGCGCGTCACCCAACTCATCGTTCGTGCAGGTTTGCCCGTGGTAGGGCCAGACTCGATCTCTGCCGATGAATACATACATCACATGAGCGTGGATAAAAAAGCTGATGCTGGGCAAATCAAATTTGTTGTGATTGAAAGACCAGGTCACGCGACGATACGAGCGGCACCTGATCATTTGGTGATTGCGTCACTAAATTAGGATCTGACCCTAGTTAATTGGGGTCAGATCCTAATTTAAAATTCAATCATGGCACGACAACCCCGACTCTCTTTGGCTGGTTACCCACATCACGTGATTCAGCGTGGGAATAATCGACAAGCTATTTTTTACTCAGATGACGACCGCAAGGCTTATCTGGCATGGCTTTCCGAGTATGCAGACAAGTTTGACGTGGCCGTTCATGCCTTTGTGCTAATGGACAACCACACACATTTGCTGCTCACACCGCAAGATGACTCGGGCGTGCCGAATCTCATGCAAGCGCTGGGCAAGCGTTATGCGCAAAGTTTCAATCATTTTCACAAACGAACGGGCACGCTATGGGAAGGACGTTACAAGTCCACGCTCATTCAAGACGATAAGTACTTACTCACTTGCATGACCTATATCGACCTGAATCCAGTCCGAGCAGGCATGGTCAACTCACCTGTAGATTTTCAGTGGTCCAGCCACAAATGCTATATTGGGCAACAAACCATTCCATTCATCACGCCCCATCCACTGCTGTGGACGTTAGGTAATACGCCGTTTGCCCGCGAAACGGCGTACTCAAAATTAGTGGCAAGTGGGCTGGCTACGCAACATCAAGCAGAGCTCACCGAATCCGCATTCAAAGGCTGGGCATTAGGTGATGCAGCATTTATCACCACATTGCAAGCACGCACCTCACGCCGCACCACAAAAATGAAAGTCGGTCGAGGACCAAACAAACCTGTCCCTAGTTAAATTTAATTAGGATCTGACCCTAATTAATTAGGGTCAGATCCTAATTTAACTCCATTAAAACGGTTTATCCTTGGGCAACTACTCATTTTTGCGAGGTGCTGCTATGTCTGAAATAACCTTTAACCAACCCAGTCTTTATGATCCCGCCAACGAGCACGACGCTTGCGGCGTGGGCTTTGTGGCACACATCAAGGGGCAAAAGTCGCACGCGATTGTGAGCAACGCGCTTAAGATTTTGGAGAATCTTGACCATCGGGGTGCAGTGGGCGCAGATAAGCTCATGGGCGACGGCGCTGGCATTTTGATTCAGCTACCTGATGCACTCTACCGCGAAGACATGGCAAAGCAAGGTGTCGCCCTGCCCCCGTCGGGTGAATACGGTGTCGGCATGATTTTCTTGCCCAAAGAGCACGCCAGCCGTATGGCCTGCGAGCAAGAGATGGAACGCGCTATCAAGGCTGAAGGACAAGTGTTTTTAGGTTGGCGCGATGTGCCTGTGGATCGCGAGATGCCGATGTCGCCAACCGTGCGCGAGAAAGAGCCTATCTTGCGCCAAGTGTTTATTGGTCGCGGCAACGATGTCATCGTGCAAGATGCGTTAGAACGCAAGCTGTACGTCATCCGCAAAACGGCCAGCGCAGCGATTCAAAACTTGCAGCTCAAGCACAGCCACGAGTACTACGTACCCAGCATGTCCAGCCGCACCGTGATTTACAAAGGATTGCTGCTGGCCGATCAGGTTGGCACTTATTACCTTGATTTGAAAGACCCGCGCTGCGTCTCGGCGCTAGGCCTTGTGCATCAACGCTTCTCCACCAATACTTTCCCCGAGTGGCCACTAGCTCACCCGTATCGCTATGTCGCGCACAACGGCGAGATCAACACCGTCAAAGGCAATTACAACTGGATGAAAGCGCGTGAAGGCGTGATGTCGTCCCCCGTCCTAGCAGCCGACCTGCAAAAGCTCTACCCGATTAGCTTTGCAGACCAATCCGACACCGCCACCTTCGACAACTGCTTAGAGCTGCTCACCATGGCTGGCTATCCGCTCTCGCAAGCCGTGATGATGATGATCCCCGAGCCGTGGGAGCAACACACCACGATGGACGAGCGCCGCAAAGCGTTTTACGAATACCACGCCGCCATGATGGAGCCGTGGGATGGCCCTGCCTCTATCGTGTTTACCGATGGTCGTCAAATTGGTGCAACCCTTGATAGGAATGGCCTGCGACCCAGCCGCTATTGCATTACCGATGACGATCTCGTCATCATGGGCTCCGAGTCAGGCGTGCTACCCGTGCCCGAGAGCAAGATCGTTCGCAAATGGCGTTTGCAGCCTGGCAAGATGTTTTTGATTGACCTTGAACAAGGTCGCATGATTGATGACGAGGAGCTCAAAGCCAATCTCGCCAACAGCAAGCCGTACAAACAGTGGATTGAAAATCTGCGTATCAAGTTAGACGACGTGTCCGATGCCCGTGCAACTTCTACGCCAGCTGCGCCTGCTTCCGCAGCAGCCGCGCTGCTTGACCGTCAACAAGCTTTTGGCTTTACCCAAGAAGACATCAAGTTCCTCATGGCGCCTATGGCTGCCAATGGCGAAGAAGGCATTGGCTCGATGGGCAATGACAGCCCACTAGCTGTGTTATCGAGCAAAAACAAACCGCTCTATAGCTACTTTAAACAGCTGTTTGCGCAGGTGACCAATCCACCGATTGACCCCATTCGCGAAGCGATTGTGATGTCGCTGGTCAGCTTCATTGGTCCTAAGCCCAACTTGCTGGACATCAACCAAGTCAACCCGCCCATGCGTTTAGAGGTGTCGCAACCAATTTTGGATTTTGCCGACATGGCGAAATTACGCGACATTGCCGCGCACACGCAAGGCAAATTCAAGAGCAGCACGCTGGACATCACGTATCCATTGGCTTGGGGACACGAAGGCGTAGAAGCCAAGCTGGCATCGCTTTGCGCCGAAGCCGTGGACGCAATCAAATCGGGCAGCAACATTCTCATCATCAGCGACCGTGCGATCACGCCCACGCAGATTGCCATCCCAGCACTTTTGGCACTCTCCGCCATTCACCAGCACCTGATCCGCGAAGGCCTGCGCACCACGGCAGGCCTCGTTGTCGAGACAGGCACTGCACGCGAAGTGCATCACTTTGGCGTGCTGGCAGGTTACGGCGCAGAGGCGATTCACCCGTATTTAGCGATGGAGACTTTAGTTGACATGCACCAAGGTCAATCGGGTGACTTGTCAGCCGACAAAGCGATTTACAACTACGTTAAAGCGATTGGCAAAGGGCTCTCCAAAATCATGTCCAAAATGGGCGTGTCTACCTACATGAGTTACTGCGGCGCGCAGCTGTTTGAAGCGATTGGTATCAACACCGAGACCGTTGCCAAATACTTCACAGGCACGCCCACCCGCGTCGAAGGTATTGGTATTTTTGAGATTGCCTTGGAGTCCATTCGCACACACAAAGCCGCGTTCAGCGATGACCCCGTGCTAGCTTCGATGTTAGACGCAGGCGGCGAATATGCTTGGCGCGCGCGCGGCGAAGAGCACATGTGGACGCCTGACGCGATTGCAAAATTACAGCACAGCACACGTGCCAACAACTGGAACACGTACAAAGAATACGCGCAAATTATCAACGACCAAAGCAAGCGCCACATGACGCTGCGCGGTTTGTTCGAGTTCAAAGTCGATCCATCCAAAGCTATTTCGGTCGATGAAGTGGAACCCGCCAAAGACATCGTCAAACGCTTTGCCACAGGTGCGATGTCGCTGGGTTCCATCTCCACCGAAGCCCACGCTACGCTGGCTGTCGCCATGAACCGCATTGGCGGCAAGAGCAATACAGGGGAAGGCGGCGAAGACCCCGCGCGTTATCGCCAAGAACTCAAAGGCATCCCCATCAAGCAAGGTCAGATGATGTCCGACCTCTTGGGCAAAGAAGTCTTTGAAGTCGATTACGCCTTGAACGCGGGTGACTCTATGCGCTCCAAAATCAAGCAAGTCGCATCGGGTCGTTTTGGCGTGACGGCGGAATATTTGGTAAGCGCCGATCAAATCCAAATCAAGATGGCGCAAGGTGCCAAGCCAGGCGAGGGCGGGCAATTGCCAGGCGGCAAAGTGACTGAGTACATCGGCAAGCTGCGCCACTCCGTGCCAGGTGTGGGTCTCATCTCCCCTCCGCCGCATCACGACATTTATTCGATTGAAGATTTGGCGCAGCTGATTCACGATTTGAAAAACGTTGCACCGCATGCCGATGTCAGCGTCAAACTCGTCTCTGAAATTGGCGTCGGCACGATTGCCGCAGGCGTTGCCAAGTGCAAAGCCGATCACGTGGTGATTGCAGGGCACGACGGCGGCACAGGCGCATCGCCTTGGTCATCCATCAAACACGCGGGAAGCCCTTGGGAAATTGGGCTGGCAGAGACCCAGCAAACCCTTGTCCTGAATGGCCTACGAAGCCGCATCCGCGTGCAAGCCGATGGTCAAATGAAGACGGGGCGCGACGTGGTGATTGGTGCGCTTCTTGGCGCAGACGAGTTCGGTTTTGCGACCGCGCCGCTGGTGGTCGAGGGCTGCATCATGATGCGCAAATGCCACCTGAACACCTGCCCTGTGGGCGTTGCACGCAGGATCCTACTCTGCGTCAAAAGTTTGCAGGCAAGCCAGAACACGTGGTGAACTACTTCTTCTTCATCGCCGAAGAGGCACGCCAAATCATGGCGCAGCTGGGTATCCGCAAGTTTGATGACTTGATTGGTCGTGCTGATTTACTCGATACGCAAAAAGGTATTTCGCACTGGAAGGCACAAGGGCTGGACTTCTCGCGCTTGTTGGCCGTGCCAAACGTTGCTGCAACTGTGGCGAAATTTCACATTGAAAATCAAAACCACGGTCTGACCAAAGCTCTCGACAACATCTTGATTGAAAAATCGAAACCAGCGATTGAGCGCGGCGAAAAAGTCAAATTTATCGAGCAAACGCGTAACGTCAACCGCTCGGTCGGTGCGATGCTATCTGGGGCTCTGACCAAAGCACGTCCTGAAGGTTTGCCCGACGACACCATCCACATCCAGTTGGAGGGCACAGGCGGTCAATCGTTTGGCGCATTCCTCGCAAAAGGCATCACGCTGTACCTCATCGGTGATGCCAATGACTACACAGGCAAGGGCCTCTCGGGAGGACGCGTGGTGGTACGCCCCAGCATCGACTTTAGAGGTGACCCTACCAAGAACATTACGACGGGCAATACCGCGCTGTACGGCGCTACCAGCGGCGAAGCGTTCTTTAGCGGCGTAGCAGGCGAGCGCTTTGCAGTACGTCTATCTGGTGCAACCGCCGTTGTAGAAGGCACGGGTGACCACGGCTGCGAGTACATGACGGGCGGCACGGTCGCGGTGCTTGGCAAAACAGGACGCAACTTCGCCGCAGGCATGAGTGGTGGCTTGGCCTATGTGTACGATGAAGACGGCACATTTGCCGAGCGTTGCAACACGGCGATGGTCAGCATGGGAGCAGTTCTGACAGCCAAAGAGCAAGAAACGACACTCGACAAAGCCATATGGCATAAGGGCTTGGCAGACGAAGTGCAGCTTAAAACGTTGTTAGAGGATCATCATCGTTGGACAGGTAGCAAGCGCGCACGCGAACTCTTGGATAACTGGAATACGGCGCGGACCAAGTTCGTCAAAGTGTTTCCGAACGAATACAAGCGGGCGCTGGGCGAAATGGCGGCGGCGAAGGCAAAGGCCTTGGCCACACCGGCAAAAGACAAATCTAAAGCTGCTGTTGCTGCTTAAATGACATCAAGAATCGGAGCACACATCATGGGAAAAGTCACAGGATTCATGGAAATCGAACGCTTGGAAGAAGGCTACAAGCCCGTACCTGAGCGCCTCAAACATTACAAAGAATTTGTCATTGGGCTGGACGAAGCAGGATCGAAGCTGCAAGCCGCGCGCTGTATGGATTGCGGCACGCCGTTTTGCAACAACGGCTGCCCTGTCAACAACATCATCCCCGATTTCAATGATCTTGTTTACTCAGGCGATTGGAAGAACGCGATTACCGTGCTGCACAGCACCAACAACTTCCCTGAGTTCACAGGGCGCATTTGCCCTGCGCCGTGCGAAGCAGCTTGTACGCTGAACGTGAACGACGACGCAGTTGGCATCAAATCGATTGAACACGCCATCATTGACAAGGCTTGGGAGAACGGCTGGGTCACACCAGTTTTGGCAAAGCACAAGACCGGTAAAAAAATTGCCGTCGTCGGCTCTGGCCCAGCGGGCATGGCGGCAGCGCAGCAGTTAGCGCGAGCGGGTCATGACGTCACTCTCTTTGAAAAGAACGACCGCGTGGGCGGCTTATTGCGCTACGGTATTCCAGATTTCAAAATGGAAAAGTCGCATATCGACCGCCGTGTGGAGCAGATGAAAGCGGAGGGCGTGACCATTCGCACCAGCGTTTTGATTGGCAACTTCCCTAAAGATTCCAAAGTCACCAACTGGGCGAAAGAGACGATCACCGCCGAGCAGCTCAAAAAAGATTTTGATGCCGTGCTGCTGACAGGCGGCTCCGAGCAATCGCGTGATTTGCCTGTGCCAGGACGCGAGAACGCTGGCATTCACTTCGCCATGGAGTTTTTGCCGCTGCAAAACAAGATCAATGCGGGTGACAAACTCAAAGACCAACTGCGAGCAGACGGCAAGCACGTCGTCGTGATTGGCGGTGGTGATACGGGCAGCGACTGCGTAGGTACGAGCATTCGCCATGGCGCGGTGAGCGTCACGCAATTTGAAGTGATGCCGCAGCCGCCCGAGGAAGAGAACCGCCCTATGACGTGGCCGTACTGGCCGCTGAAATTGCGCACCAGCTCTAGCCACGACGAGGGCTCTGAAAATGGAATGCTGGGACGCGAGTTTGCCATCTCCACAAAGTCCTTTAGCGGCAAAGATGGCAAGGTGACGGAGCTCACTACCGTTCGCATCGAAATGCAAGGCGGCAAGATGGTCGAAGTCGCAGGATCAGAGCAGACCTACAAAGCCGACCTTGTGCTGCTGGCCATGGGCTTTGTGAACCCAGTCGCGACCGTGCTAGAAGCTTTTGGTGTGGACAAAGACGCACGCGGCAATGCAAAAGCATCGACTGAGTTTGAGGGTGGCTACAAAACCAACGTGGCAGGCGTGTTTGCTGCGGGCGATATGCGTCGTGGTCAATCGCTGGTCGTTTGGGCGATCCGCGAAGGCCGTCAAGCGGCTCGGGCGGTAGATGAGTTTTTGATGGGCTACAGTGATTTACCGCGTTAATTTTTGCATGGCAGAATAGCCCGATGCAAGACAATTTAGTCACCTGCCAAAACGTCACCTTTTCGTATCCTGCTGCTCGCAGCGATCGGGTGATTTTGGACAACATCACACTGTCCATCCCTAGAGGCAAAGTCACGGCCATCATGGGCGCATCGGGCGGTGGCAAGACCACGGTTTTGCGGCTGATTGCGGGGCAATACCAAGCCAATAGCGGGCAAGTCGCGTTTGATGGCGCGGATGTTGGGCAAATGAAGCAAAGTGCGCTCTACGCCATGCGCCGCCGTATGGGCATGCTATTTCAATTCGGTGCGCTGTTTACCGATTCCACCGTGTTTGACAACGTGGCTTTTCCGCTGCGCGAGCACACCGCGCTGTCCGAAGCCATGATTCGCGACATCGTGCTGATGAAGCTCAACGCTGTGGGTCTACGCGGTGCGCGGGATTTGATGCCTTCAGAAATTTCTGGAGGGATGGCACGCCGCGTGGCACTCGCCAGAGCCATTGCTTTAGACCCCGATCTCATCATGTACGACGAGCCGTTTGCGGGACTCGATCCTATTTCGCTGGGCACGGCAGCAAGGCTTATCCGTACATTGAACGATTCACTGGGCATCACCAGCATCATCGTCTCGCACGACTTAGAAGAAACCTTCCAAATTGCCGATCAGGTTATCGTACTGGCAAATGGCAAAATCGCCGCCGAGGGCACACCCGATATGGTCCGCAGCAGTACCGATCCGCTCGTACATCAGTTTGTGCACGCCCTGCCAGATGGCCCCGTACGCTTCCATTACCCCGCCAAAACAGTAGCAGAAGATTTTGCTACGCAGAGAGATGCCACATGAATGTCATCTCTCAATTTTTAGAAAACATCGGCTCGGCCGTTCGTGGCAAGCTGGCAGAGATTGGCTATGGCGCAGCGCTGTTCGCAAAATTATTTGCGTACGGCGGTGCGTGCCTCAAACGCTTTGGCCTAGTGCGCGATCAAGTTCACTTCTTGGGCAATTATTCGCTGTCTATCATTTCGATTTCAGGCTTGTTTGTCGGTTTTGTGCTGGCGCTGCAAGGCTATTACACCCTGCAGCGTTATGGCTCTGCCGAGGCGCTCGGTTTATTAGTAGCGCTCAGCTTGGTGCGAGAGCTTGGTCCCGTCGTTACAGCGCTTTTGTTTGCGGGACGTGCAGGCACATCGCTCACAGCCGAAATTGGCCTTATGAAAGCGGGCGAGCAGCTATCTGCGATGGAAATGATGGCGGTTGACCCCATCAAACGCATACTAGCGCCGCGCTTTTGGGGTGGCGTGATTGCTATGCCCGTACTGGCGGCTGTGTTTAGTGCCGTCGGTATTATTGGCGGCTGGGCAGTGGGTGTGCTGATGATTGGTATTGATGGTGGCTCGTTTTGGAGTCAAATGCAAGGCGGCGTGGATTGGTGGCATGACGTGGGCAACGGTGCAGTGAAGAGCTTGGTGTTTGGCGTGACGGTGACTTTTGTGGCACTCTTACAAGGCTATCTTGCTGAGCCCACCCCAGAAGGCGTATCTCGCGCCACAACACGTACCGTGGTGATGGGGTCGCTGGCAGTGCTGGGCCTCGATTTCATCTTGACCGCGCTGATGTTTAGTATTTAATTTGAAATTCAAAAGTAGAAATTCGGAGTTTAAAAATGACACGTTCTAAAAATGATATTTGGGTCGGACTCTTTGTCGTTATTGGCTTTGCAGCGATTTTGTTTTTGGCGTTGCAATCGGCCAATTTACTGAGCCTCAGCTTTGACTCCAACTACAAAGTAACAGCCAAGTTTGACAATATTGGTGGTCTCAAACCCAAAGCAGCCGTCAAAAGTGCTGGTGTGGTGGTGGGACGTGTAGAGTCGATCACGTTTGACGATAAGACTTTTCAGGCAAAAGCCGTGCTCTTAATGCAGAACAAGTTTGCATTCCCCAAAGACAGTTCACTCAAAATTTTGACAAGTGGTCTCTTGGGAGAGCAGTACATTGGTATTGCGGCTGGTGCTGATGATAAAAATTTAGTCAACGGCGATGCCCTAAGCAGCACTCAATCTGCCATCGTTTTAGAAGATTTGATTAGTAAATTTTTGTACAGCAAAGCAGCTGATAACTCAGATAGCAAAACTGATAGCACGGGTACAAAGGCGAAATGATGCAAAGCGCATGGCGACTTCTTTTTTCGGCAATGCTGTTGTTAGCCTTTGCAGGCTGCGCGACGGGGCCTACTGCGAACCCATCGGATCCTTTAGAGCCGATGAATCGTAGCATCTACAAATTTAATGATGCCGTCGATGGCACAGTTCTCAAACCTATGGCGAATGGCTACAAGGCTGTCGTGCCATCACCGGTACGGCAAGGCGTGAGTAACTTTTTTAGCAATATCGGTGATGTGTGGTCCATGATCAATCACGCGTTGCAATTTGAAATCGTTAACGCAGGCAAGACAGCCGTGCGTTTAGGAATTAATACGATTTTTGGTATTGGCGGTATTTTTGATATAGCAACTGATGCAGGCATTCAACCACCCAAAGCCGACCTTGGACAGACGCTTGGCAAATGGGGAGTTCCAAGTGGCCCCTATGTTGTCATTCCTATTTTGGGTCCTTCCAGTGTGCGTGATGGTACAGGCACCGTCACAGCCACTTACTATGATCCCGTCAATAGGGTCTCCGACAACGCAACGCGTAATGTGCTCACCGTCACACGTCTTGTGGACATCCGTACACAGCTACTCAACGCAACCGATGCAGTAGACGCTATTGCTCTGGACAAATACAGCTTCATCCGTGATGTTTATTTGAAGCGCAGACAAAATATGATCAAGCCGCAAAAACCTGCCAATGATGACGACATCGACTATTCTGTGGAAGATCCTGCCAAATCCACGCCAGATCAAGCGTTACCAAAATTACCAACGATTCCCATACCGTCTGGTATTTTGAGATAGTCGCACCGTCCACCAATTTCACGATTCTTCGTTAATAAAGAACCAAGGAGTTTTTAATGAGCACAAAACGGTTTTTCCTAAGTCTTTTACTAGCAGCTAGCTGTACTGCAAGCTTTGCGCAAACCACTACCCCATCTGCTACGGCAGAAGCGCCCGATGCGCTCGTCAAACGGTTAGCAACTGAAATTACGGATGCCGTCAAAGCAGACAAAGGTTTGGCAGCGGGCGATGCGGCCAAGGTGGCCAATTTAATCGACACCAAAATTATTCCGTTTGTGAACTTCCAGCGCATGACCGCCTCGAGCGTTGGCCCTGCCTGGCGTAGCGCGACACCCGAGCAGCAAAAGCGTTTGCAAGAAGAATTTAAAACACTCCTGATTCGAACCTATGCTGGTGCGGTCAAAGAAATCAAAGATCAGGCCGTGGTTGTCAAACCCTTGCGCCTGGCGGCAGATGACACCACTGTCATCGTGCGCTCTGAGGTACGCGGCAAGGGAGACCCCATTCAACTTGACTATCGTGTCGGTAAAGTGACGGATGCCAGCGGCAGCACGACTTGGAAGATATATGACATTAATGTGCTCAGCGTATGGTTAGTCGAGACGTATCGCGGTCAATTTGCGCAAGAAGTCAACGCTAATGGCATTGATGGTTTGATTAAATCGCTAGCTGAAAAAAATAAAAGCATTAAAAAATAATTGCATCATGGCTACCATGCTCACTCTACCCGCCAAGCTTGATCACTCGCAGGCCTCGTCCAGCAAGGCTTCCAGCCGTTCCGACGCAGGTAGTTGGGTAGAACAGGCGCGTGCAGCTGATTGGCAAGTTGATGCTTCTCAATTAAAAGCTTTTGACTCCTCTGCACTCGCACTCTTACTTGATTTACGGCGCAGCGCAATGACCGCAAACGCCAAACTGGCTATTCATCATGCGCCCGCTAGGCTCACGCAATTAGCGACACTGTATGGCGTGAGCGAACTCATCATTTAAAAAAATTTATTGTCTAGCCGTCCGAATATTGGCAGGCAAAGCTGCTGGATGGCTCGTGCGATAGGGATTAATATCCAGTCCACCACGCCTTGTATAACGTGCATAGACCGCGAGCTTAGTTGGCTTACAACGTGTCCAAATATCCATAAAAATACGCTCAATGCACTGCTCATGAAACTCATTGTGGTTGCGGTAGCTGACTATGTATTGCAGCAAGCCTTCTTGGTTAATGGCTCGCCCAGAATAGCTAATTTGCACCGATGCCCAATCGGGCTGACCCGTGACCAAACAATTGCTTTTGAGTAAATGACTGACCAAGACTTCTGACACAGGGATTTCCTCGGCTTCCAATTTCAATAGCTCGGGGGCTGGCGTATAACGACTGCAATCAATATCTAACCTATCCAAGCTCAAACCATCCAGCTCGTGAATAGCCTGGGCATCAAATACTTCAGGCCTCGTCAAGCGCACGCTGACGCCAGCGCCAACTGCAGCGCTTACATCTCGCTTCAAGGTTTGAGCTACTACATCAAAATCGGCAAACTCGCTGCCATTCAAACTATTCAAATACAGCTTGAACGATTTGCTCTCCACGATGCTTGGACTTTCGCAAGGCACGACGATTTGGGCCAATGCCACCTGTGGCTTACCACGTGCGTTCAGCCATGAGACTTCATACGCCGTCCACATATCAGCGCCAAAAAACGGTGGTGTGCCACGCACGCCTATTTCAACTCGCTTGTCATGCCGCGCAATAGGAAAAAGCAAAGATGCATCGTATTGATCGGCATAGCTGGAAGCCTTACCCAACGGGGCTTGCGAGAGAGATTGAGGTAGTGATTTCACGTGATACGCCTACGGAAAATCCAGCGATCTTCACTCGAAGCTTCAGCGCTATACGCATAGCCATCGCTATTAAAGGCTTGCAGCTTATCGACTTTAACAATCCGTTTTTCAATGGCATACCGCGCCATCAAGCCGCGTGCGCGTTTGGCCATAAAACTAATTACTTTGTAATTGCCTTTTTTATATTCTTCAAAAACACACTCAACAACACGTGCCTTCAAATGTTTTTTATCGACAGCCTTAAAGTACTCTTGCGATGCAAGATTGACAACCACAGGCACTTTATCGGTCTTGAGTGCTTGGTTCAAATACTCGGCGATTGTGGATCCCCAGAATTGATACAAATTTTTTCCGTGATTATTAGCAAGTGACGTGCTCATCTCAAGGCGGTAGGGCTGCAGCAAGTCGAGCGGACGCAGCACGCCATAGAGACCACTCAGCGACACCACATGCGCCTGCGCCCATAGTAGCTGGGCATTCGAAAGCGATGCAGCATCCAGTCCATCGTACACATCACCATTAAAAGCCAGCACGGCTTGCTTGGCATTCTTGATCGTGGCACGAGGCTTCCAAGCCTGGTAACGCGCCACGTTGAGCGTAGCGAGCTTGTCACTTATATCCATGAGGTTAGCAATTTGCGCGGGGGATTTGCCGCGCAAAATACCGATCAACTCCCCCGCAGAGCCCATAAAAATTGGCTTGGTACTGGGTAAGTCCGCTGGAACTGGCGTTTCGTAATCGAGTGATTTGGCGGGAGAGAGTAAAAAAATCATAGTCCAATTATCAATAAAAAAACCCGCCGAAGCGGGTTTTGTGTGAAGTTCAAAAAGATTACTTCTTCGCGTCAGCAGATGGTTTGGCATCGGCCTTTTTGTCGGCTTTAGCAGCTTTAGCGTCAGCTTTTTCTTTGGCTTTGGCATCAGCTGCAGCTTTCTTGTCAGCTTTCTCTTTGGCTTTAGCATCGGCCTTGGCTTGCTTGTCAGCAGCAGCTTTTGCTTTTGCGTCAGCTTTTGGATCGGCCTTTGCTGCAGGCGCTGCGGCAGCGGCTGGAGCCGCTTTTGCATCAGCTTTAGCCGCTGGCTTGTCATCCTTTTTAGCCGCAGCTGCAGGTTTTTCTTCTGCTTTAGCTGGTGCGCCTTTGTATGCTGCGCCGCCAACGGTTAAACCATTGGTTGACAGATTGGCTGCACTTTTCTCGCCAATGCCGTTGACGCGAGTCACGAAATCATTCCAATCTTTAAAATTACCTTTTTTACGCTCGTCCACAATTTTTGCGGAAATAGCAGGGCCAATGCCTTTGACACCGTCAAGTTCGGCAGCTGTCGCTTTGTTAACGTCAACAGCGGCAAAGCTTGCTGCTGCGTAGAGCATGGCTGCAAACATAGCGATTGCAGCAATAAATTTCTTAACCATGGAAACTCCTTAAGTGAGTGAGGATGAAAACAAACTCAGTAAACGACTGAGCACGTATTTAATAAACGGATGCTAGTGTACTAGGTTGACAGGCGCTTCAAATAGCTCGAGACACCTTGCGCAACATCGACAAAAACATGATCGCAACCTGTATGACGCAAAGCCGAAAGATCCGCTTGGGTATAGCTTTGATACTTACCCTTCAAAGCATCTGGAAAATCAATGTAAGCAATCGCTTCGTTTTCAACTATCTGTTCTAAGCTGGATGTCTGCCCTGTGAGGCCTTGCACCACCGCCAGTGCCACGTCATTAAAAGGCTGCGAACGTCCTGTGCCCAAGTTAAAAACACCTGATTTTTCTGGATGATCAAAAAACCATAAGTTCACAGCAACCACGTCATCTACATAGACAAAGTCGCGCTTTTGCTCGCCCGCCGCGTAGCCATCGTAGCCCCCAAACAGCTTGACAGCACCTTCTGCTTGAAATTGATGAAATTGATGAAACGCCACACTGGCCATGCGACCTTTGTGCTGCTCACGCGCCCCATAAACATTGAAATAACGAAAACCCGTGACTTGAGCCTTTTGAGTCGTAAACATCGACGTTTTGCGGCGCACCCACTGGTCGAATAGGAGCTTGCTGTAGCCATAGACGTTAAGTGGTTTTTCATACTCTGGCAGTTCTTTAAACGTATCCGAACCGCCATACACGGCTGCTGAGGAGGCATAGAGCAGGCGCGTCCCTTGTGCCTGACAAGCATCAAACAGCTGACACGAGAGACTAAAGTTGTTGCGCATCATGTACGCGCCGTCGCTCTCCATCGTGTCACTGCAAGCACCTTCGTGAAAGATTGCATCAACCTTGCCATAACGATCCGTGCTGAAGTCAACGTAAAAATCATTGGCATCAACGTAGTCACTAATTTTCAAATCTGCAAGGTTGCGAAATTTGTCACCCTGTTTTAAATCATCAACAGCAATAATGTCTGTGATGCCGCGTGCATTCAAGCCTTGCACGATATTGCTGCCAATAAAACCTGCTGCGCCTGTCACAACGATGCGCTTGTTTGTGCTCATTGAAATAATTCCTCATAGCTCACGGTTGCCGTACCAAACTTGCCCACCACGATACCACCCGCACGGTTGGCATGCGGCATGGCTTCACGCAAACTCATTCCCGATGCCACCAGCGATGCCAAGGTTGCAATCACCGTATCACCTGCACCCGTCACATCAAACACTTCATGCGCGGCGGCCTTCACGTGCAAGTCGCCTTTGGCATCGTACAAGCTCATGCCATCTTCGCTGCGCGTAAAAAGAAGCGTCTCTAGTTTTAGTGATTCACGCAGGTTTTGAGCCTTGATTCGCAAATCATCTTCGTCCGCCCACGAGCCAATCACCTGTTGCAGCTCGCTGCGATTAGGCGTTATCACGGTAGCGCCTTGGTAGTGCGTATAGTTAGAACCTTTGGGATCAACCAGCACGGGCTTCTTGGCCGCGCGAGCAATCGCAATCATCTCTGCCACGTGCGCCAGTCCACCCTTGGCGTAATCGGAAAACAAAATGGCATCATGCGCGCCAACCAATCGCTTGAAAGACTCAGTTTGTGCCGCCAGTACGTCTTGCTCAGGCGTATTTTCAAAATCGAGGCGAATGAGCTGCTGGGCTCGTCCAATCACGCGCAGCTTAACGGTGGTTTCCAGCTTAGCGTCGCGCGTGAGATGCGTAGAAATACCCGTGCTGCGCATCAGATCCTCTAATTCGCGACCCGCATCATCATCACCCACCACACTTAAAAAAGACGTTTGAGCCCCTAGGGTCACGGCGTTGTAGGCCACGTTCGCCGCACCGCCAACACGGTCTTCGCGTTTATTAATTTTGACAACAGGCACAGGTGCTTCGGGGCTAATACGATCCACCGCGCCATACCAATAGCGGTCTAACATGGCATCTCCCACCACGAGTACTTTGGCGTTCGCTAAATGAGGTTTGATGTTTGCTTGCATCTTGCGATTATCCCCGAGCATGACGATAAAAATGCGCGTATGAAGCCAAGCAACATAACCAAAATGCGCCAAATGCTGCGGTGTACGCCTGCACTTCGCTCATCCCAAACCAGCGAAACAGATCGATACCCAATCCAATGCCCCACTGCACTATGAATACGCCCATGAAGATCACCAAGTTATAAGCCGTCAGCGCTCGACCAGCCATGTGACTCTCGAACGCCATCCCAACTGCAGGCTGCGCAAGGGACACGAAGGCGCTACTTACAAAATAAAAAATCCACACGATCCAGATTGGCAGAACCCAACCCGCAGCAAGCGGTGTGTCCGTTGCCACCAGCACGGCGAGTGGCAATGCGAGCAAACTAAACGGCAACCCTATGCGCATCAATCGCACGGCATCCCAGCCATGACTCGCCAATTTTGGGTTGACCCATCCCCATGCCCAATAGTTGATCAGCATAGCGAAATTGATCGCGAACAAGCCACCTGCCGCTTCTACTGCGGTGTAGCCAGCTATGCGTGTCATCCAAGGTCCGACCCACAATGTCTGAATCGCAATCATGCCGCCATATGTAAAAAATCCAATCGGCACCATGCGCACAAAAGCAGGGTGTCGCCAAATCGATATGATCTGCCCCTCACCAACCACCGATGGCTGAACTGGCTTATCTTTATCTACCAGAGCCTCACGCCAAACAGGCACGCACAAAGCAATCAAAATCATGGCAATGGCCACAAACAGCGCTAGCGCCCAAAAGATGCCGCGCCAACCCAACACGGGCATGGCTGCTTGTACAGGCAGTGTCGCACACAGCATGCCGAGCGAACCCGTCATCAGCATCCACGAATTCGCACGTAACTGCGTCTCGGGATTGAACCAGCGGCGATATGCCGTCAGTGGCGCCATCAAGCACACGCTAACGCCAAGGCCACAAAGCACGCGCGCGATTAACAAACTGTAAAAATTGGTAGCCACAGCAAACACAGCGCAGCCCAGCACAGCAATCGAAAGCATACATAAAATCACTCGCCTCGGACCATAGCGATCCAGCCAGACGCCTAACGGAATTTGCAAGGCGGCAAAACCCAAAAAGTACCCGCCTGACAAGAGGCCTAAATCTCTGGCTTGCAGCGCGAACTCTTGCGTCAGCGTCGGGGCAAGTGTCGCCGTCACCGTGCGCAGAGCCGCAGAAATAAAGTAGGCGGCGGCAAACGCCGCAAACATCAAAACCGCACGTACGTTGTTAGAGCTCTTCAACACGCTTGAATGGATAGCTATCCCAAGCTTGGCAGCCTGGGCATTGCCAGAAGTATTGCTTGGCCTCGAAACCGCAAGCCGCGCAGCGGTAGCGCTTGAGTGGCTCACATGCTTTTTGGAGCGCTGCTTGTGTCTCGGGTGACTCAATCAAATAGCTGGCGGCGACTAACGATGGCTCTTTGA
The DNA here is from genome assembly GCA_025352965.1 of Comamonadaceae bacterium. Taxonomy (GTDB): domain Bacteria; phylum Pseudomonadota; class Gammaproteobacteria; order Burkholderiales; family Burkholderiaceae_C; genus JASGCK01. The sequence continues at coordinate 20,241 of JANXRP010000047.1, read as the reverse complement.
GCAAATGCGCCGCATAAGCAATGCGAGCATCCTGCCAGCCCGCGCCTACCAAGGCTTCCAGCACAGCTAGGCTGTGCGACTCGGCATACGCTGCTGCCAGCGTTTGAATGCTCCTTTGTTTGTGATCATCTGTTTTTGCCGTTGCCCAAAGCTGGAAAGCCAAAAGCGGCAAGGCTTGCGGAGCATGACTGGCTGCGGAGGCAAGCAGAACGTGGCTTGCCGAAAAGTCGCCTGCGTCCATGTGTTGACGGGCTAACTCAATGTAAGCGCGAGGTGACGTGGGCGACAAGGTCATGGCAGCTTCAAACAACTGCTGCTCGCACAGGTAGTGTGCGCGGCGCTTGGTGTAACTGCCAGCGCCCGACATCTCCAGTTGCTCAGCCATTTGACCAGCGCCCGCCCAGTCACGGCCTCGCTCATAAATAGAGAGTAAGAGTTGCTGTGCTTCGCGAGTTTTTAACTTGCTAAGGCCAAGGCTGGTACCTGTAATTGCTGCTTCCGCGCGATCAAGCAGTCCCGCCTTAGCATAATCTTGCGCTAGCGCAAACTGGGCACGCTCGCGGTCTAGACTTGTGAGATCGGCACGCGCCAGTAAATGCTCGTGCACGCGCACGGCGCGGTCGTACTCACCGCGACGACGAAAGAGATTGCCCAATGTAAAGTGCAACTCTGAGGTATCAGGATCGTTTTGCACCGCCTCGATGAAACTATCGACGGCGTGATCTTGTTGACCATTCAGCAAATGATTAAGACCTTTGAAATAAGCACGCGGTTGATGCCTTGATTCCAGCTTCCACTGCCAGACATCGAGACGAGAAAAAAACCAACCCAAACCAAAAGCCACTGGTAGCGCAAGCAATAACCAGATCCAATCGATGACGAAGGTCATGCTGGCAAAACCTGATCTAGCACAGTTTGGTTAGGCGGGATAGCCTCAACCGCTGCACGCAAAATCTTGCCAGGTTTGAAATGTGCCACGCGTTTTTCTGGCACTAAAACCGACTCGCCCGAGCGAGGGTTACGACCCACACGCGGGCGACGGTGATTCACAGAAAAGCTGCCAAAACCACGGATTTCGATGCGATGACCTTTGCTAAGGCTTGTAGCCATAGCATCGAAGATGGTCTTGACGGCTTGCTCGGCATCGCGCAGCGTAAGTTGCCCCATGCGTGCAGCCAAGCGTTCAACTAACTCAGATCTTGTCATCTTGATTTCAATCTCTAAACTAGTTGAACTTCGTCGTGCTGTACTTAAGCGTCGAGCTTTGCGCGCAGCAGTGCGCCCAAGCTTGTCGTGCCCGCGTTTTCTTTAGAAGATTGACTGCTCAAAGTCGCCATGGCTTCTTGCTGGTCCGCGTTGTCTTTCGCTTTGATTGACAGTTGGATACCGCGTGACTTGCGATCAATGTTCACGATCACAGCGGTCACTTCATCGCCTTCTTTCAGCACCGAGCGTGCGTCTTCCACACGGTCTTGGCTAATCTCTGACACGCGCAAATAGCCCGTCACGTCATCACCTAGATCAATTTCGGCGCCTTTAGCGTCAACGGTCTTGACTTTACCTGTGACGGTAGAGCCTTTGTCATTGACCGACGTGAAGGTCGTGAAGCTATCAGCATCCAATTGCTTGATGCCCAGGCTGATACGCTCGCGCTCGATGTCGATGGCCAAAATAATAGCTTCAACTTCTTGACCCTTTTTGAAGCTCTTAACCGCTGCTTCGCCTGTTTCTGTCCATGACAGATCGGACAAGTGAACCAAGCCGTCAATGCCAGTGGCCAAACCAACAAACACACCAAAGTCAGTGATGGACTTGATAGGGCCTTTGACCTTGTCACCGCGCTTGTTGTTAGCAGCAAATTCGTTCCAAGGATTAACCTTGCACTGCTTCATGCCAAGGCTGATACGGCGCTTGTCTTCGTCGATCTCAAGGACCATCACTTCGACTTCGTCACCCAGCGCAACCAATTTGCTTGGTGCCACGTTCTTGTTCGTCCAATCCATTTCGGAGACGTGCACAAGGCCTTCGATACCTGGTTCGATTTCCACAAACGCGCCGTAGTCGGCGATGTTGGTGATCTTGCCGTGCATACGCGTACCTTGTGGGTAACGGCGATTCACACCCATCCATGGGTCGTCGCCCATTTGTTTGATGCCCAAGGACACGCGGTTTTTCTCGGTGTCAAACTTAAGAATCTTGGCGCTGATTTCTTGACCAGGCTGCACCACCTCGGATGGGTGACGCACGCGGCGCCATGCCATGTCGGTGATGTGGAGTAAGCCGTCGATACCGCCGAGGTCAACAAACGCACCGTACTCGGTAATGTTTTTAACGATACCGGTAACGATAGAACCTTCTTTGAGGTTCTCCATCGCCTTAGCGCGCTCTTCGCCCATCGTGACATCACGAACAGCACGGTGCGACAGCACGACGTTGTTACGCTTACGATCAAGCTTGATCACTTTGAACTCAAGCGTTTTGTTCTCATAAGGAGACAAATCTTTGATTGGACGTGCTTCGATGAGTGAGCCTGGCAGGAACGCGCGGATGCCGTTAACCAGAACCATGAGGCCGCCTTTAACTTTGCCGCTGGTTTGACCCGTGACAAATTCGCCAGACTCAAGCGCCTTCTCAAGACTCATCCAGCTTGCGAGACGCTTAGCTTTATCGCGCGACAGCATCGTGTCGCCAAAGCCGTTTTCGATGGAGTCAATCGCGACAGACACGAAGTCGCCAACTTGGACTTCGAGAACGCCTTGGTCGTTTTTAAATTCGTTGATGTCGATAAACGACTCAGACTTGAGGCCAGCATTCACAACAACGTGGTTGTGGTCAACGCGGACAACTTCAGCAGTGATCACTTCGCCCGTGCGCATTTCACTGCGTTGTAGGGATTCTTCAAATAGGGCGGCAAAAGATTCAGACATTTAGTTTTTCTTTCTTAGCCAAGCTTGTTGAAAGTCGGTACTTTATGCACTCGGAATGAGTGCATTTACAAAGGCGACTAAAGCTGGCTGGGTGCATCGCCACCAGATAACTTGTTCCACCACTCAAGAACTTGAGTAACGGAGCCTTCAATCGTAAGATTGGAGTTATCCAGCTGCAACGCGTCTTTGGCAGCCACTAGGGGAGCGGCGCTACGAGATTGATCCCTAGCGTCGCGTGCCTCAAGGTCTGCGCGAAGACCCTCGATATTAGCAGAAATTCCTTTAGAAATCAACTGCTTGTACCTGCGATCGGCTCTGGTTGCCGCGCTTGCCGTCAAAAAGACTTTGAGCGGGGCTTCGGGGAAAATTACCGTCCCCATATCACGACCATCAGCCACAAGACCCGGCAGTCGCCTAAAGTCTAATTGCAAATTAAACAACGCCTCGCGCACAGATGGGTAGGCTGACACCTTGGAGGCCAACATTCCAGAGGCTTCCGAGCGAATATCGTCCGATACGTCAATACCATCAAGACTGACGCGATCACCATCGAAATCCACCAAGATCTGCGAAGCGATGGTGGCAACGGCAGCCTCATCATCCAAGCTCGCACCCGCTTGCTTAGCCGCAAAGCCAACTAAACGATACAGCGCACCCGAATCGAGATAGTGATAGCCCAGTTGCTTGGCAACTAAAGATGCCAGCGTGCCCTTGCCCGAGGCCGTGGGGCCATCAATGCAAATCACGGGGATATTTTTAGCATCGGTTTGCGCAACCGAAAACAGCGCTTCAAAGTAATCGGGGAAAGTTTTTGCCACGCATTTAGGATCTTCGATGCGCACGGGCACGCCAGCTGGGTTGAATGCAGCAAGCGATGCGCACATCGCCATGCGGTGATCGTCATACGTATGGATGCTCGCAAAGCGCCATCCAGTATGGCTTGCAGGAGGGGTGATGCGAATGAAATCCGCGCCCTCTTCAATCGTTGCACCTAGCTTGCGTAGCTCGATCGCCATGGCCGCAATGCGGTCGGTTTCTTTAACGCGCCAGCTGGCGATATTGCGAAGCGTCGTTGTGCCGTCGGCATACAGCGCCATCACAGCCAGCGTCATGGCAGCATCAGGAATGTGATTGCAATCGAGGTCAATAGCCTTCAAGAAACCCGTCGCTTTTGACCATTCGGCTCGCCAAACGGTCAGGCTATTAGCCTCGGACTTCACCTGCACGCCCATTTGCGCCGCAGCCTCTATGAATTTGATATCGCCTTGAATCGAATCTGCACCCACACCCAATATCTGTAGCGGCTTATCAGCCATAGCCGCCAGCCCACCAAGCGCCACAAAATAGCTAGCAGACGAAGCATCCGCTTCAACGTAAATTTCTTTAGGCGACGTGTACTTTGAACCCGCAGGAATGGTGAATCGGCTCCAGCCTTGCTGCTGCACTGTCACGCCAAAACGTGCCAAAAGCTTGATCGTGATGTCGATGTAGGGCTTAGAGATCAGCTCACCCACCACATCGACATGAATATCCTGCATCGCTACCAAGGGCAACGCCAACAACAAGGCCGTCAAAAACTGGCTGGAAACATCACCACGCACTTGAATCGGCGCATCCAGCTTCAGTTTTGGCTCGCCAATTTTGAGCGGCGGAAAGCCTTCGTTTCCTAGGTATTGAATGTCGCAACCCAGCAAACGCAGCGCATCGACCAAATCGCCAATCGGGCGCTCGTGCATGCGCGGCACACCAGACAACTCATAGCCCCCCACTTGACCGCCACGCAAGGCTAGCGCTGCCGTCAACGGTCGCATCGCTGTGCCAGCATTTCCTAAAAACAGTTTTTTTGTCGCGTTTGAGTTTTCTTTGAGCTGTGCCAATGCCGCAATCATCACGCGCGTATCGTCAGAATCGAGCAAATCGTGAATCTGCGTTGGCTCATCACCCGCCATTTCGCACAGCGCTGCGAGTAGCAGTACGCGGTTAGAAATGCTTTTGGAGCCCGGCAAACGAACAGTTCCAGTCACGGCTTGCAGCGGCGGAACATCTAAAAATGCAGTGTCAAACATCATCAACAGCACTTTTGTTACTGAGTGTCCAACCGCCACGAAGCGCACTGGCCGTGGCAATGAGTTCTTTCAAAGTCTGCGGACTGCCCAAGCGCATTGCATCTTCTAATTTCTTTAAGCTCAACGACATGGCAGCCGATTGGTTCAGGATTTCTTGGCTATTTGCCAAAAATATATCGCTCCATAGCTCTGGATCGCCCGCCGCAATGCGTGTGAAATCTTTAAACCCAGGGCCCGCCATTTGCAAAAATTGCCGAGCCTCGGTTTGACCCGCAAGCCCATTCATGTAGGCGAACGCTAGCAAATGCGGGAAATGACTCACGGCGGCAAAGACCGCATCGTGCTCAGTGGACGTCATTTGCGAAACACTCATCCCGAGTGATTTCCATACGGCAATTGCATTCGCAATAGCACCACTATCGGTAAGTTCTGTTGGCGTCAAAATGACACGTTTACCCACATATAAATCAGCGTCTGCTGCTTCTATTCCTGCTTGCTCTTTGCCTGCAATCGGGTGAGATGGTACGAAATGAGATGGCAGTGCGCCAAAAACGCTTTCGGCCGCTTGAATCACACTTTGCTTCGTTGATCCCACATCTAAGATGAGCGCTTCCTTATTCAAACCAAACTGCACGGATTTCAAAACGTCAAAAGTGGCTGATACAGGGACTGCAATCAAAACCAAATCCGACCCCATGACGGCCTGCAAAATGGAAGCGGCAGCGTCATCAATAATTCCCATTCGCTTGGCAGTCTCAGTTTTGCTAGGTGATTTGTTGTAACCCACCACGCGCTCAACCAACCCAGCCCGCTTAAGCGCCAATGCGAACGAGCCGCCCATCATGCCGCAGCCAATCAGCCCGAGCTGTTTGAATTTTTTCATCAGTCCGCTGCTGGATAACAGCCCAGCACCTTATAGAAGGCGCATAGCGCTTGCAACTCGGCAAGCGCTGCCGCCACAGGTGCATCACTCACATGCCCCACCAGATCAATATAAAAGTTGTACTCCCACTGGGCCGAACGCGCGGGGCGTGACTCAAAACGCGTCATCGACACGCCGTGCGTTTTCATTGGCACGAGCAAATCATGCAAGGCGCCTGGCTGATTTTTGACCGAAACCACAAGGCTGACTGCATCGCGCCCTGTTTTGGCCGGTAGTGGTAATACTTCAGGGCGGCAAATCACAGCAAAGCGCGTGCGGTTATGCACCTCATCTTGAATCGCGCGGGCGACCGTTTGCAAGCCAAATTCAACGCCTGCTCGGTGGCTGGCAATGGCCGCAGAAGCCTTATCCAGTGTGGCTTGGCGAGCACCTTCTGCATTACTAGAGGCTACTTTTCGTTCAGCATTTGGCAGATGCTTAGACAGCCAAGCCTGACACTGCGCCAAAGCCTGCGGATGACCATACACAACCTTGATACCATCCATCGATTCCGACTGGCGTAGCAAGTTGTGCCGAACCATCAAGCTCACGTTACCCACAATGTGAACGTTGGACGCAAGCAGTAAATCCATGGTGCGGGCAATCACGCCTTCAGTCGAATTTTCAATCGGCACGACACCAAATTCGGCAGCACCTGCCGAGGTTGCCCGAAACACTTCGTCAATGGACTGGCAAGGTAGCGACCCCATGGAGGAGCCAAAAAACTCAATCGCAGCCTCTTCGCTATACGTGCCTTTGGGGCCTAAAAATGCAACTTGCTGAGGCTCTTCGAGCGCTCGGCAAGCTGACATGATTTCACGCCAAATCGCGCTCACGCCCTCTGGCTTCAAAGCCGAACCAGCCCCCTGCATCTTGGCAATCACCTGCGCTTCGCGATCAGGACGAAACACGGGCGAGCCGTCTAATTTTTTAACCTCGCCCACCTCATGCGCCAGACCCGCGCGTTGGTTGAGCAGTGCCAGCAACTGCTGGTCAACCGCGTCAATGTCAATACGCAGCTGAGGGAGCGTTTTCACTCAAGCGCTCCATCTGTATCCGCCTCGCTCTCAGCATCGACTGCCGCATCATTCTCAACAATGCGCTGCAAACCACTCAGTTTGCTGCCATCGTCTAGCGACATCAAGGTCACGCCTTGCGTCGCTCGGCCCATTTCGCGGATTTCGGACACCCGCGTTCTCACCAAAACACCTTTATCCGTAATCAGCATCACTTCGTCCTCAGAGTGCGCCAGCGTTGCCGCCACGACTTTACCGTTGCGCTCGGATTGTTGGATGGCGATCATGCCCTTGGTGCCGCGACCATGACGCGTGTACTCAGTGATGAGCGTGCGTTTGCCAAAACCGTTTTCGGTTGCCGTCAGCACCGATTGCTGCTCATCTTCGGCTACCAACATCGCAATCACAGACACGGTTTCATCCAACATCATGCCACGCACACCGCGTGAATTGCGGCCTGTAGGGCGCACATCGTTTTCATCGAAACGCACAGCTTTTCCGCCGTCCGAAAACAACATCACGTCATGCTTGCCATCCGTCAGCGCTGCGCCAATCAAAAAGTCACCATCATCCAAATCGACGGCAATGATGCCTGCCTTGCGTGGATTGGAGAAGTCGTCGAGCGGCGTCTTTTTAACCGTGCCCATGCTGGTCGCCATAAAGATGTAGTGATCGGCTGGGAAGGTACGGTTGTCGCCCGTGACTGGCAGCACGACAGTAATTTTTTCGCCCTCGGCAAGCGGAAACATGTTGACAATCGGGCGGCCGCGAGAACCGCGAGAACCCGCTGGCACTTCCCACACTTTGAGCCAGTACATACGACCACGGTTGCTAAAGCACAGAATGTAATCGTGCGTATTCGCAATAAACAGCTGTTCAATCCAGTCGTCTTCTTTGGTCGCGGTAGCCTGCTTACCGCGACCGCCGCGCTTTTGCGCACGATATTCGGAGAGCGGCTGACTCTTGATGTAGCCACTGTGGCTCATCGTCACGACCATATCAGTCGGCGTAATCAAGTCTTCGGTCGAGAGGTCAAACGCTGAATGCTCAATCACGCTGCGGCGCAGGCCCAGCTTGGTCTGACCAAACTCGGTACGCACAGCTGTGAGCTCGTCGCTGATGATGATGGACACGCGCTCAGGTTTCGCCAAAATGTCGAGCAAGTCTTCAATCTCGCTCATCACTTCTTTGTATTCGGAGACGATTTTGTCTTGCTCAAGTCCCGTCAGACGCTGCAGACGCATTTGCAAAATCTCTTGCGCCTGCGTTTCAGATAAGCGATATTGCCCGTCGCTTTGCAACCCGAACAGCGCGTCTAGCCCGCTCGGGCGATAGTCATCAGCGTTGACCACGGAGCCATCATCCCGTGCACGTGTCAGCATTTGACGCACGATGGCGCTGTCCCATGTTTTTTCCATGAGTGCCGCTTTAGCCACAGGTGGTGTCGGAGCGCTACGAATGAGCGCAATGAAATCATCGATATTGGCGAGCGCGACAGCCAAGCCCTCAAGCACATGGCCGCGATCACGTGCTTTTTTGAGCGTAAAGACAGTACGGCGCGTCACCACTTCGCGGCGATGCAGCAAGAACACGCTAATTAAGTCCTTGAGATTACACAGCTTGGGCTGACCATCAATCAAAGCCACCATGTTCATACCAAACGAATCTTGCAACTGCGTTTGTTTATACAAATTATTCAGCACCACCTCGGGTACTTCACCGCGCTTGAGCTCAATGACTAAGCGCATACCGCTTTTATCGGACTCATCTTGAATGTGCGAAATGCCTTCGATTTTTTTCTCGTTGACCAGTTCCGCAATACGCTCTTGCAACGTCTTCTTATTCACCTGATAGGGCAACTCGTCTACGATGATGGATTGGCGTTGGCCTTTATCAATGTCTTCAAAATGCACTTTGGCGCGCATGATGACGCGTCCGCGCCCTGTTCGGTAACCATCTTTTACACCGTTCATGCCATAAATAATGCCGGCAGTCGGAAAGTCTGGTGCAGGGATGATCTCCATCAAATCGTCAATGGAAGCATCTGGGTTCTTAAGCATGTGTAAACACGCGTCAACCACTTCATTCAAATTATGCGGCGGGATGTTAGTCGCCATACCCACGGCAATGCCCGACGAGCCGTTGATAAGCAAATTAGGAATGCGACTGGGCAATACCAGCGGTTCTTTTTCAGAGCCGTCGTAGTTAGGGCCAAAATCGACGGTTTCTTTGTCGATGTCAGCCAACATTTCATGCGCGATTTTAGTGAGCCTGATTTCGGTGTAACGCATGGCGGCGGGGTTATCACCGTCCACTGAACCAAAATTGCCTTGTCCATCCACCAACATATGCCGCAGCGAAAACGGCTGCGCCATCCGAACAATGGTGTCGTAAATGGCGCTATCGCCATGCGGATGGTATTTACCCATCACATCACCCACGATACGAGCCGATTTTTTAAACGGACGATTCCAATCGTTGTTTTGTTCGTGCATCGCAAAAAGTGCCCGGCGATGCACAGGTTTAAGACCATCACGCGCATCGGGAAGCGCCCGTCCCACAATCACGCTCATCGCGTAATCAAGGTAGCTACGGCGCATTTCCTCCTCTAAACTAATAGGGAGTGTTTCTTTGGCGAATTGCATGGGAATGTTGGCTCGGTATTGTTGTATTTATGTAAACCGTTAGATTTTAGAGGACATCGAATGGCGAAATAGTGATGATTTTGATGTAACATACGCCTCGTGTGGTTAAAAACCGCCGTTGGTTATTTTTTCCGCAGCGTTGCTGCATTCATTTTTAAACTCGAGGACTCACAATGAAACTCAATAAAGTAGCAATGCTTTTCGCAACTGTTGCCATCGCAGCAAGTGCTAGCGCACAAAACTGGGGCAGCAGCACTGGCCCAACTTGGAAAAGCGGAGCTGAAAGTCTTTGCTGGAGAAGCGGTACTTGGACACCAGCAACTGCGACTGCAGGTTGCGACGGCGCAATCGCAGCAGCACCTGGTGCCGTTGCTCCTAGAGATGCAGCACCTGCCGCAGCACCTGCAGCTGCAGGCGCACCTGCCGCTGCACCTTCGGCTCCAGCTCCAGTCGCTCCTCCTGCTGCCGTTAAAGTAACTTACGCTGCTGACGCTTTCTTTGACTCTGGCAAATCAGTTGTTAAAGCTGACGGCAAAGCCAAGCTTGACGATTTGACCAGCAAAGTTAAAGCGATCAACTTAGAAGTCATCATTGCCGTGGGTCACACTGACTCTGATGGTAGCGACGCATCTAACCAATCGCTATCCGTTCGTCGCGCTGAAGCCGTCAAGGCTTACTTGGTGTCTAAAGGCATTGAGAAAAACCGCGTTTACACCGAAGGCAAAGGCGAGAAGCGGCCAGTTGCTGACAACAAGACCAACGAAGGCAAGGCTAAAAACCGCCGCGTTGAGATCGAAGTTGTGGGTACACGTTCAAACAATTAATCCTGTTTGAATCCACAAAAAACCTGCCTCGGCAGGTTTTTTTACGTCTGAACTTTATGCCTTCAATTTAGATTTCAACCACCTCATCAAACTGCCCAACACGGGAATCTTTTCGTATAGCTCTTCAGCAGCATCCCAATAATCGCGGTGCAAGCTAATAAGACCCTGCGCATTCAATTCAAAATGCGTCGCACCGCGAATCGTCTGTAACCTACCGCGAGCTAGAAACGAAAAGTCCCAGCGCATAAAAATTTGCGGGAAAGTACCCAGCGCATCGTTTTGGGCAATCAATGCCGTGACTACAAACTTGGGCTCATCCACTTGACTAAACATGTGACTAAAGATGTGCGCAATCGCGCCGCGCCCTTGCACATCGTTAAACGGGTCTTTGAACCTTGCATCGCCCGCATACAGCTCGACAAGCGCATCGACGCCAGCCAGCGTGAGGCCTTCAAAGCCTTGTCGGATATGGTCTGCAGCAGTGTCGATATTCAAAATTGAGTTCATAAAAGTTTTCTCACCAGTTTGAAATAAATACTGCGCGGCAGCCAACCCAGCACTTTTAAGAAGCGCGTAAACCGTTTGGGGAAATGAATTTCAAACTCACCTTTGGCAAGTCCACGCACAATCTGCTCTGCTGCCTCCGCGGCCGAAATGAGTGCTGGCATGTCGAAATCATTGTCGGCGGTGAGCGGCGTTTTGACAAACCCTGGGCACACCAGCGTCACGGCAACACCCTTGTTTGCTAGCTCCAAATAGAGCGTCTCCGCCATATAACTCAGCGCCGACTTGCTAGCGCCGTACACCAAGGCTTTGGGCAGTGCACGATAACCCGCCACGCTGGAGACCAGCACCACATGCCCACGCTTGGCCGCCGTGTACGCAGGCAGCACCTCAGCCAGCACATTGAGAGGGCCCCCTACGTTAACCTCAAACTGCTGTTTGGCACGCTGAAGATCAAAATCCTGCGCCAGCATCGGCTCGTAGCTACCCGCATTCACAATCACCATATCAGGCAAAGCGCTTGGCGCAGATGCCTCGCAAGCCTTATGCCATATGGCTTCTACAGCCTTACTATCGGTAAAGTCCATTGCTAATGGGCTAGAGCGTGGTAGCTCGTTTGAGAGAGCCGCCAAACGCTCCGCATGTCTCGCGCTCAAGATGACCTGCGCACCAAGGCTAGAGAGTCGTCGCGCCAACGCCTCCCCAATGCCCGTGGACGCGCCAATCAACCAGATGCTTTTGCCTTGCCAATCGGTGGCTTTGATTTTGGGGTTGAAGCTCATGGCTACATCATCACGCTTTTTCTAGCGTGAAATGCATCACACTGGTATCACCCGACTCAAAGCCTGCTTCGCAATACGCCAAATAAAAATCCCACATACGGATAAATTTATCTGGATATCCCAGCGCGCGCACCTCGTCCAATTTAGCTAAGAAATGACTTCGCCATACCGCCAACGTTCGCGCATAGTCAGCGCCAAACTCAAACGTCTCAATCACGCGCAAGCCATGGCTGGATGCGACCTGCGCAAAGACGCTCGGGCTTGGCAACATACCGCCAGGAAAAATATAGCGCTGAATAAAATCTGTTCCCTTGCGATAACGCTCAAACAGCTCGTCGCGAATCGTGATGCTTTGGATACAGGCTCTACCGCCCGCTTTCAAATTACGCGCGACGCACGCAAAGTACGATGGCCAATAGGCCTCACCGACGGCTTCAAACATTTCGATGCTGGCAATGCCGTCATATTGATTAGATTCGTCGCGGTAGTCTTGCAATTTCAAATCAGCTGCCTCCGCGCGTCCCAATTTGGCGATTCGCTCATTGGCGTAGTTCAACTGCTCGGTCGAGAGCGTCAACCCCGTGATGCGTCGTCCTGCTGCGCTTGCCACATCTGCAAAACCACCCCAGCCGCAGCCAATTTCCAGAATATTTTTGGCGTTCCCAAGCTGCCCCAGCACGCGTTGGTACTTGGCTTCTTGCGCCACTGGCAAAGAAACGTCAGCACCCAAAAACAATGCACTGCTATAGGTCATGCTAGGGTCTAACCACAGCTTATAAAAATCATTGCCTAAATCGTAATGCGCCTCAATGTTTTTTCGCGCTTGGCGCTTGGTGTTGCGCCTGAAGACGTGCAGCAAACGATCTAATAGCACGCCCCACCAACTACCATGCAGCGCAGCCTCAATCGCTTGACGGTTTTTGACAAAAAGTTTGAGTAGTAACGGCAAATCCGTCGTGGTCACTTTGCCGTGCATAAACATTTCAGCAAAAGCGATATCGCCACCACGCAAGATATCGCTGTAGACCTGCTTGTCCAAAATCTGGAGATCGGCCGACAAGCCATATGGATCAAGGCTTTGAGCCGTGCCAAATGGATACACCTTGCCACTAGGCGCTGTGAGTGTTAATGTCCCGTGCTGGAGTTTCTCCAACATTCCAAAAATAATGCGTTCATTGACTGTGCGTGACATCGGTAGAAGGCTTGCTTGGCAAGCGATAAAAATGCGCACCCTTGCACCATAGCTTGAGCGCTTGAAAATGTATCCGCAAGACTACCATCAAGGCGCTAAAGGGATACCCGATCAAGACGCGCAGGCTACTCAAAACCGTCACGGACACATGCCGTCCAGCAATACTGGTCGACAGCGTGATGTCATGTGGTTGCTCGGGATGGTGGTGCGCGTCCATATAGTCAATACGCACGACCGAGCGGTTTGGATTCAAATCGGTCGCTCCGATATGCCATCTAAAGCGATACTCACCGCGCACAGGGAAAAACGGACTGACATGAAACACCTTTTGTGCCACCATCATTTGCCCATCCAAAAGCGGCGAGCCGTCTTTGTGATGCAGCAAATAGCTATGCTGCTCGCCAAAGGTGTTGTGCACTTCAACCACCACAGCGCGCAGCACATGACTGCTGTCGTGACAAAACCAAAAGCTCACGGGTTTAAACGCATAGCCCAGCACACGCGGAAACGTGTGTAGCCACACCTCGCCCGCCTGCTCACCCGTGCAAGACGTGATGCCCTGCTCAACTAGCAGTTTGTCGAGTGCCGCCAACGCGCTACCGTGCGTTTTGTGACGCTCAAAATGGTCACTGTCCGCAAAGCCAAGCGGGCTGGGCTTGTTCAGACCAAATAGCCCAAAAGCCAATCGGGATGCGGGCTGCGAGGCAATAGTCCGCATAGGAAGACGCACAAACACACTGCCCACCTCGAAGCTGTTTTCTTTCGGCCAGAGCCTTTTGTGACGCGTCACGCCAAAGCCAAACTCAAGCGCAACATCTGCTGTTAAAGAGGGCTTCATGCCAACCCAGCCAACAACGCCTGTGCAGCCGACCTGCCCGACTGGAAGCCATCTTCATGAAATCCGTAATTCGCCCACGCGCCAGCAAACCAGATGCCGCCTCCCGCCTTATCCTCTTGAATGCTTGGCAGCGCTTGCTGCGCCGCAATAGCCGCACTGTCAAATACGGGATGGTCATAGTCAAACGTTTGGATCACTTTGGCAGGGTCTATCTTGCCCAGCGGATTCAAACTCACCAGCACGGGCGTGTCCAACCCCACAGGCAATGGCTGTAGTTTGTTGAGCAAATAGTGCAGGCAAACGCGCTGACTGTTTGGATGAGTGCCACTAGATTGAGTCTCGTAATTCCACGCCGCCCAAGCCCTCGAATGACTAGGCAGCACCGAACGATCTGTATGTAGCACGGCAAGGTTGGGTTGATACCGAATCGCTCCCAAAATACGCTGCTCGCCCTCGGTTGGCGCGTCCAGCAAGCGAAGCGCTTGATCCGAATGCGTCGCCACAACGACGGCATCAAAACGCTCTGAGCCCGTTGCTGTATGCACGGTAACGCCAGCATCACCCTTGCTAAGCCTGCGCTCAATCTTCGTCACTGCTTGTCCCAGGTGTAGCTCACAACCCTTAATGGATAAGGCCTCCAGCACTTTATTCACGTAATGTCGGGAGCCGCCCTGCACTGTGTACCACTGGGGACGATTCGTGATTTGCAAGAGTCCGTGGTTATGGCAAAAGCGCGAGAACGTCGCCATCGGATACGCCAGCATGGTCTCGGTCGGGCAACTCCAAATGGCCGCCGCCATCGGGATCAAATACCAATCGCGCAACTCGGCACTGTATCGATTGGCAACCAGATATTCGCCCAAGGTTTGCGTGGTGTTGGGTGGCGCTAGCGCAAAGCTTGTGGCAGCTTTATTGAAGCGCAGCATGCCTTGCAGCATTCGCCAAAAACGAAGGTTAGCCAAGTTTTTGCGCTGGGTAAAAACGCTCGATAGGCTATTGCCCGCCCACTCAAGAGACTTCCCAACTTGCACAGAAAACCCCATATCGGATGGCGCTGTCACCACACCTAGGTGCTCAAGAAATGGCGTGAGCCCAGGATAGGTTTTGTGATTGAAGACCAAAAACCCCGTATCCACGCCAAAGGTTTTTCTGCCAATCGTGACATCCACCGTATGCGCGTGACCGCCAGGGCGCAACTCGGACTCATACAGCGTGACCTTGCACCGCACATCTTGCGCCAAATGCCAAGCGGCGGAAAGACCCGCAATCCCGCTGCCGACCACAGCAACCTCGCACATCGTTTGTTTATGGTTCATAAGAGACAATTACAGCATGAACGCACCCGCCCCTCCAAACTTCGACTCTGCCGAGCTAGCTAAGTTTACCGATGTCGCTCACGATTGGTGGAATACCAACAGTCGCTCATTTGGCGCACTGCACACCATCAATCCACTGCGCCTCGATTGGATTGACTCTATGGCTTCTCTAAGGGGAAAACGCATACTGGACGTGGGCTGCGGCGGAGGTATTCTTGCCGACAGCATGGCACACCTCGCCAACAAAGATGCGATTGGTGCTTCAGTTTTAGGGATTGATTTAGGCCGTGAATCACTACAAATTGCGCAGTTACATGCGCTGGAAGCAGGTACGCCCAGCGTGAGTTATCGTGAGATTAGTGCGGAGGCGCTGGCAGAGGAGTCGCCCGCATCGTTTGACATCGTGACCTGCATGGAGATGCTAGAGCATGTGCCCGATCCCGCTGCCATCGTCCGCGCTTGTGCCGATTTAGTAAAACCAAACGGCTGGGTGTTTTTTTCTACCATCAACCGCAATTTGCAATCTTTTACACAGGCGATTGTGGGCGCGGAATATGTACTCGGACTGATTCCGCGCGGCACGCATGAATATGCCAAATTCATCCAGCCCGCCGAACTCATGCGCTGGGCACGAAGTAGCGGTCTTGCCCCGCAAGCCACACGGGGATTGGGCTACAGCCCAATCACCCAGCGCTATTCCTTGAATGACAACACCAGCGTGAATTACATGATTGCGATGCAAAAAATATGAATGGCGCTAAACAACTCGCACGTCCTGCTGCGATTTTTTTTGATTTAGACGGCACACTTATCGACAGCGCACCCGATTTAGGCGCCGCAGCCGACAAAATGCGATTAGCGCGTGGACTGCCCTCGCTACCAGATGCGCTCTATCGTCCGATGGCTGGTGCTGGCGCACGCGGCATGCTCAAAATAGCATTTGATATGGCACCCGATCACGCCGATTTTGCAGCGATGCGTGAAGAATTTTTTGCCAATTACGAAGCCTCGATTGGTGCTGCCAATGCTCGCACTTTCGCCTTTACTGGCGTAAACGACATGCTGCGAGGCATTGAGGCACGTGGCATCTTATGGGGTATCGTGACCAACAAGTCAAAGCGCTTTACCGATCCGCTCGTCGCGCTGATGCCCGTACTGCAAGGCTGCTGCGCCGTGGTGAGCGGCGACACCACACCTCACGCCAAGCCCCATCCAGCACCGCTTTTAGAGGCTTGCCGCCTCGCAAACGTTGACCCCGCACGCTGCTGGTATTTGGGTGACGATAAACGCGACATTGACGCAGGTCACGCCGCTGGCATAACGACCATCGCCGTGACTTGGGGGTACGAAGGCGAACATGAACTGACGACTTGGAACGCAGATCATGTGCTGCATCAGCCTGCGGATTTACTAGCGCTGCTGGGCTAATTAGCTACGCTGCAATTTCGCCAGTCCCGCTGCAAGCACCAGCACACCTGCCCCCGCCGCCATGGCGATATTCATGCCGTAGGTATCGGCGATCCAACCAGCCGCCACGGGGCCTGCCGCTTGGCCAACAGCAAAAATCATGGTGAAGAAGTTCATGGCTTTTGCCCACAGGTTTTGCGGTAGGGTCTTTCGAGCCAGTGCCATCATGGCGCCTGGTGCCATAAAGAATGAGCCACCAACCAGTACAGCGGAGATGAGTAAGACAAGGATGCTCTGGGAAGCCAATGGCAGTGCCGTCCCCATTGCCGTACACAGCGTCGCCGCAGCAAACGTGGTGGTCGGCTGCCAACGCGCCATCACGCCCTTCCACACATAGCCCGAGCCCATGCAGGCCACGCCTAGCACCAACCAAACCATCGTGGCAGCGCTGTTACCTAGCTGCATCTCACGCAACCATGCCACCACAAACGTCAGGTAGACGATGTAGCCCACGCCAAAGAGAAAGTATGCCCAGCTGATGATTTGAAAGCGTCCCCGTGGCATGGACTCGTTATTTTTTGAGCTAGACGCTCCGCCAATTTGCAGCGCCAATTTTGCTGGCCACAGCGACAAAATCAACCCTGCCGCACCAAGCGCCAACCAGCCAAGAGGCCATGCCCAGTCTTGGCTTAGCACGGGGTAGATCAAGAGGCCGCTGGTTGCAATCCCAAGCCCACCGCCCGCGTAATAGATCGCAATAGCCGATGCGGACCTAGCGGGCTCGCTGCTGTACTTGGCCGCAATCAATGCGCCGCCGCAAGCAAATACCCATGCCGAACCAATACCGCAAATGAAACGTAAAAACATCATGGTGGACAACTCGCGTGTGAGCCCACACAAGAGCAGCGTCGCCACCGCAATCGCTAACCCCCAGACAAATAAAAGCGCTGGTTTGGTACGAGCCAAAAGCAGCATCCCGAGCAAAGCGCCAAGGCCGTAGCCCGCCGAGTTAGCCGTGTTGAGCCAACCTGACAGCGCATAGTCCCAGTGCAAATCGTCTCGCATCACGGGGAGCAAGAGCGCGTAGGCGAAGCGGCCAAAGCCATTCACAACAGCGACAGCAGCCGCAAAGATCACGGCTACACGCAAAGAAGGCAAAGTAGTTGAGTCATTTGTCATATATAGGAGTCTAGTCGCTGGAACAGATAAAATAAGGCATCTCAATTTCACCACTCTTAGGATCGCCATGGCTGCCAGCAAATCAAAAATCATCTACACCCTTACAGACGAAGCGCCTTTGCTAGCCACCAGTTCGCTACTGCCCATCATTCGCACCTTTGCTGCGCCTGCCGGTATTGAAGTAGCCGAGAGCGATATTTCAGTCGCAGCGCGTGCGTTGGCGCAGTTTCCTGAGTGCTTAAAGCCTGAGCAAAAAGTACCCGATACCCTGGCGGAACTTGGCAAACTGACGCACCTGGCCAGCACCAACATCATCAAGCTACCCAACATCAGTGCGTCGGTGGGGCAATTGGTCAGTGCCATTAAAGAGCTGCAAGGCAAAGGCTACGCGATTCCCGACTACCCAGAAGCGCCTAAAACAGAAGAAGAAAAAGCTATCCGCGCCAAATACAACCGCTGCGTGGGCAGTGCCGTCAACCCTGTGCTGCGCGAGGGTAACTCCGACCGCCGAGCACCTAAGGCCGTTAAAGAATACGCCCGCAAAAATCCGCACAGCATGGCCGACTGGAGTCAAGCCTCGCGCTCACACGTCTCGCACATGCACGCGGGCGATTTCTATCACGGCGAAAAATCGATGACGCTAGACCGCGCACGTGATGTACGCATGGAACTGATTACCGCAGGCGGCAAAACCATTGTGCTCAAAGAAAAGGTATCGCTGTTAGACCGTGAGGTGATCGACAGCATGTACATGAGCAAAAAAGCGCTCGTCGAGTTCTACACCAAAGAAATTGAGGACGCTTACGACACAGGCGTGATGTTCTCGCTACACGTCAAAGCCACCATGATGAAGGTGTCGCACCCCATCGTGTTTGGTCACTGCGTCAAGATTTTTTATAAAGATGCCTTTGACAAGCACGGCAAGCTCTTTGACCAACTGGGCGTGAACGTCAATAACGGCATGGTTGATCTGTATAACAAGATTGCCACGTTGCCCCAGTCCAAACAAGACGAAATCAAGCGCGACCTGCACGCCTGCCACGAAGGCCGCCCAGAACTCGCCATGGTGGACTCCGCCAAAGGCATCACCAACTTCCACTCGCCCAACGATGTGATCGTGGATGCATCCATGCCAGCCATGATTCGTAACGGCGGCAAGATGTGGGGCGCGGATGGTCGCTTGAAAGACGTCAAGGCTGTGATGCCAGAATCAACCTTTGCTCGCATTTACCAAGAGATCATCAACTTTTGCAAATGGCATGGCGCGTTTGATCCAAAGACCATGGGTACCGTTCCCAATGTCGGTCTGATGGCACAGCAAGCCGAAGAATACGGCTCGCACGACAAGACGTTTGAGCTGACGGAAGGCGGCACAGCCAATATCGTGGACATCGCCACAGGCGAAGTACTGCTCAGTGAGGAAGTCGAGGCGGGCGACATCTGGCGAATGTGCCAAGTCAAAGACGCCGCGATTCGCGACTGGGTGAAGCTTGCCGTGACGCGCGCACGCAACTCGGGCATGCCTGTGGTGTTTTGGCTCGATCAATATCGTCCGCACGAAGCGCAGCTCATTACCAAGGTCAAGATGTACCTGCACGAGCACAATACGGCTGGACTCGACATCCAAATCATGAGCCAAGTGCGCGCCATGCGCTTTACGCTAGAGCGCGTCGCACGTGGCCTAGACACCATTTCCGCTACGGGCAATATCTTGCGCGACTACCTGACCGACCTCTTCCCAATCATGGAACTGGGAACGTCCGCCAAGATGCTCTCCATCGTGCCCTTGATGGCAGGCGGCGGCATGTACGAAACGGGCGCAGGCGGCTCGGCACCTAAGCACGTGCAGCAATTGGTCGAAGAAAATCACCTTCGCTGGGACTCCTTGGGCGAGTTCTTGGCGCTGGCGGTCAGCTTTGAAGATCTTGGCATCAAAACCAACAATAACAAAGCCAAACTGCTCGCTAAAACGTTGGACGAAGCTACGGGCAAGTTACTGGACAACAACAAAGGTCCCAGAACCAAAACAGGACAGCTGGATAACCGCGGCAGCCACTTCTACCTCGCGATGTACTGGGCTGAGGCATTGGCCGCGCAAACCGAGGACAAAGACCTGCAAGCGCGTTTTGCGCCGTTAGCAAAAGCGCTGACGACCAACGAGCAAAAAATTGTGGATGAGTTAAACGCCGTGCAAGGCCATGCCGTGGACATTGGCGGCTACTACATGCCCGATCCTGCCAAGATGGCCGCGATCATGCGCCCAAGCGCCACGTTTAATGCGGCGCTGGCAGCGGCTTAGAATAGGAGACTTGGGGCTGCACTGGTTTCGACGTGGGTACGGACGCGCAGCAGGGCATGTCGAGCTTGATTCACGCTCGTAAAAATCGATTCAAAAAACTAACTGCAAACGACGAACGTTTCGCACTCGCAGCTTAATTGCCTGTGAGCTTTACAACAGCAGGCCGATAGGCTGGGCAAGGGGTCTCTAGCGCAAGTCAGAGGTTCCAGGCTGTAAAGATAATTTTATCGGCTGGCTTCGGGTTGGGTACCTTAACTCGGGGCAAGACAATAGGGTGCTGGCGTCCTGTGCAGCGTGCGACTGCGCGATACAGGTGGCGAGACT
>JANXRP010000022.1 GCA_025352965.1 Comamonadaceae bacterium | reverse complement strand
CCCGCACGTGAACACCTCGGGCGGATACCACTGCAACCAGCTTTGCCGCGCCGCGACGAAAGCGCCAAACAGGGCAAACGCAGTCGTCAAAAAACCAAAAGAGAAAAAAGCCCAGCGCGGCTTGCAAAGCGCCGCAATCAGCGACATCACCGCGACGCCAATCAAGGCATAGCGCTGCACAATGCACATGGGGCAAGGCTCTAACCCGACCACATGCTGCAAATAAAGCCCGAAAGCGAGCATGGCAGCGCAGGCGAGTGCGACGAGGGTGAAGCTAGATTGTGGTTTTGTTTGGAGTGTTTTTAGGAATGTTGGCATGTGCTGGATGAATTCGCTTAGATCAGTGTATTTTCCAGCATTCCAATTCCGCCAATCTGAATCCGCACCACATCACCCGCTTTGAGATATTTAGGTGGCTTGAAACCAAGGCCAACGCCCACGGGCGTGCCCGTGGCAATGAGGTCGCCAGGGTAGAGCGTGATGCCTTGGCTAATCACACTAATCAACTTCGGGATATTGAAGATGAGACTTTTGGTGCCGACGTTTTGACGTAGTTCGCCATTCACCCACAGCTTCATTTGCGTATCTTCGCCATTGCATTCGTCCAGCCCAGTGCCGCCAGAGACGGCTATCGGGCCCATGGGGCAAAACGTATCGAAGCTCTTGCCTAAGTGCCACTGTTTGTGACGCTGCTGCCAGTCGCGTGCCGTGACGTCGTTGACGATCGTGTAGCCCCACACGTGCTGCATGGCGTCCGTTTCGCTAATCCCCTTGCCGCCCTTACCGATGATGACGGTGAGTTCGGCTTCGTAGTCAATCGCCTCAGACACGCCATACGGGATTTGAATCGCCTCACCTGTCGCAATCACGCTTTCGGGCACTTTGGTAAAAATGATGGGGTCTTTGGGAATTTCGTCTCCCGCTTTGCCTGTGCTGGAGTCAAAGCCGCTGGTACCAAACTCTAGGGCGTGTTCAAAATAGTTTTTACCCACGCAAAAAATATTGCGGCGTGGTATTGGAACTGGGGCACGGAGCTTGACCTCGGACATCGGCACTGCTGCAAGCCTTGCTGGAAGCGGCTTCCCAGCCTGCTGGCAGTCAATCACGGCAAGTAATCCGCGCTGTGCTTGTTCGGGTGCGAAGGCATAGGCTTCGACCGATGCGTCGTCCGCAGAGATGAGTCCAACGAAGTTTTGGTTTTGGTAGGTGTAGGCAGCAATTTTCATGCGGCTAGTGTATGACTCGTGACAGTGCGAGCGTGCCCCGAGGTCGCAATCATGACAATGTGCTGTATGAAAACTGTTTATTCTTTTTTAACGTTGTTGTGTTTGTTGTCACAAGTGACGTTTGCACAGACGGATTGGCCTAGCAAACCCATCACCATGATCGTGCCATTTCCGCCAGGCGGCGTAGCGGACACGGTGGGTCGCCCCGTAGCAGAAGCGCTAGGGCGTGCGCTCAATCAAAGTGTGATTGTGGAAAACAAAGCGGGTGCGGGCGGCGGCATTGGCATGGCGCAGGTTGCTAAATCAAATGCCGATGGCTACACCGTGCTGATGAGCTTGTCTAGTCTCTCCATCATTCCCGAAGCGGACAAATTGTTTGGCCGCACACCCAGCTTTACGCTCGATCAATTCAAACCCATTGCCCGCTTTACGGCCGACCCCACCGTGCTGGTAGTAAGAGCCGATGCGCCTTGGAAAAACTTTGCTGAGTTTCTAGCTGACATTCGCACAAAACCTGCGGCCTACAGCTTTGGTTCGTCGGGCAATTACGGCACGATGCATGTGCCGATGGAGATGCTCAAATCTGAAGCCAAGTTCCACATGCTGCACGTGCCCTATACGGGTGCGGGGCCTGCAGTAGTGGCGCTTCTTGGCGGTCAGATTGATGCGCTCTCGACAGGGCCTGCGTCGGTGGTGCAGCAAATTAAAGCCGGCAAGCTCAAAGCGCTGGCACACTGGGGCGAAGGCCGTCTGGCGGCGCTGCCCGATGTGCCTAGCCTGAAAGAGCTGGGGCAACCCGTGGAATTTGCGCAGTGGGCGGGATTGTTTGTGCCAGCAGGCACGCCGCCTGCCGTGATTGCCAAACTTAGGGAAGCCGCAAAAACAGCCGCAAACGATCCTCGTGTGCGTCAAGTGATTGGTGGCTCAGGTAGTCCGATTCAATATTTGGATGCGCCTGAGTTTCAAAAATATTGGGATGCGGATGCAGCCAAGATGACTCAGATTGTGAAGCTGATTGGGAAGGTGAATTGATATGAAAATTTTTAATTGGGGTCTGACCCTCATTGTTTATCTCTTTGGCTCGCTTCATGCTGGCGCTCAAACTTACCCTACTAAACCCGTCAAACTGATCGTGCCATTTGCGACGGGCGGGCCTGCCGATATTTACGGGCGATTCATTGCGCAAAAGCTGACCGAAGCGACAGGGCAATCGTTTGTGGTGGATAACAAGCCTGGCGCTGGTTCTGTTATTGGCACAGACCTTGCCGCCAAAGCGCCAGCGGATGGTTACACGCTGCTCTTAATGTCCAACGCGCAAACGGTGAACGAGTCGCTGATCCCAAATAAGCCCTACAACTTGCTGCGCGACTTTGTGCCTGTTGCGCCGATCAACTCCTCAGACCTCGTGCTGGTCGCGCACCCTTCGTTGGCGGCATCCAACATCCGCGAGCTTGTAGCGCTTGCTAAATCGAAACCTGGCAAGCTGAATTACGCATCGTCTGGACCTGGCACGCCGTACCACATGGCGGGCGAGCTGTTCAAAGCGCTGAGCGGCACGTTTATCGTTCATGTGCCGTACCGAGGTAGCACGGGCGCACGCACCGACTTGATTGGCGGGCAAGTAGACATGATGTTTGATGCCGTCACCACGATGACAGAGCAAATCAAAGCAGGCAAAGTTAAAGCGATTGCCACATCAGGCCGTACCAGATCGAGCGTGTTGCCAGACGTGCCAACAGTTGCAGAGTCTGGTGTCGCAGGACTTGCGGATTACGAGTCCACGATTTGGCTCGGACTGATGGCACCTAAGGGTACGCCAGCTGCCATCGTGACTAAATTGAATAGCGAGATCAGCAAAATCACTGCGTCCCCCGAAGTTCGTGCCGCATGGGGCAAGCAAGGTGCAGCACCGC
The DNA here is from genome assembly GCA_025352965.1 of Comamonadaceae bacterium. Taxonomy (GTDB): domain Bacteria; phylum Pseudomonadota; class Gammaproteobacteria; order Burkholderiales; family Burkholderiaceae_C; genus JASGCK01. The sequence continues at coordinate 10,619 of JANXRP010000022.1, read as the reverse complement.
TTGTGATGTCGCCCGAGGTGTTTGCCAAATACGCGGCAAATGATGTGACGAAATGGGCGCAGATTGTCAAAATTTCAGGTGCAAAAGCAGACAACTAAAGCAAATAATTTACCAAACTATTCATAAAATAAGATCATGACTACACACCTTCACATCATCAGCGCAGGCGCAGCCATGGGACTCACCCGTCAATTGCTGGGCGATCAAATCAGCATTAATGTGGGACTTAACTTTGGCGCGGTACGCACCATGTACGACCTGTACGTGTCGGGCGTTCCTTGTGATCTGCTCTTGCTCACTCGCGCTCAAATTGATGAGCTAGATGCGGCAGGCTGCATCGTGGCTGGCAGCATTGCGGATGTGGGGCACGTCAAGACGGGTATCGCCGTTCGCGCAGAGACCAAAGGCAACCCTGATATTGCTGATGCCGTATCGCTCAAAGCCACGTTACTCAAGGCTTCCAGCATTTATTGCCCTGACATGAAGCAATCAACGGCGGGGCTGCATGTGCTCGGCATGCTCAAACAGCTTGGTATTTGGGATGACGTTAAAAATCATATCTCTGAGCACCCCAACGGCGCGACCGCCATGCGCATGATGGATTCCAGTAACGACGCAAGTTCGATTGGCTGTACGCAAGTCACCGAAATCATCTACACGCCTAGCGTGCGCTTGGTCGGTTTGCTACCCAAAGAGTTTGAACTCTCCACCGTCTATAGCGTCGCCGTACCCAAGCGTAGTACCGAACCTGAGACTGCAAAGGCCGCCATCGCCAAACTGTGCGGCGCTTCCAATTTGGCCATGCGAACAGCAGCAGGGTTTGACGCCTCTTAATTCGATGCTTCTTAAAAACCTCGGGCTTGCCGACTACCCGTCAACCGTAGAGGCGATGCAAGCGTTCACAGCAGCGCGAGGGCTCGCAACACCAGATGAGCTGTGGCTTTGCGAGCATTCGCCCATTTTTACGCAAGGCTTGGCTGGTAAATCTGAGCATGTTTTGATGGCTGGCGATATCCCCGTCATGCAAACTAATCGCGGCGGACAAGTCACCTACCACGGCCCTGGGCAAATCGTGGCGTATCCGCTGATTGACCTCAAACGCGCGGGTTACTTCGTTAAAGAGTACGTCTATAAATTAGAAGAATCCGTCATCAGAACGCTACTGCATTTCGGCATCACAGGCCATCGCGTGCGTACAGCACCGGGCATCTACGTGAGGGTAAATGACCCGCAAAGCCATACTCCGCTTGCCTTAGCAGGTGTCAACGATGCAGCCGAGGCTGTTTTTGCTCGCGAACATTTGGGCAAGGTTGCCGCGTTAGGCATCAAAGTCAGTCGTCATTTCACCTATCACGGCGTGGCGCTCAATGTAGCGATGGATTTAGAGCCCTTTAGCCGCATCAACCCTTGTGGGTATTCGGGGCTACAAACGGTGGATATAGTCAGCCTTGGCGTGCAGACAAGTACGCTTGAAGTCAGTCGGCTCTTTGCCAAGCAGCTTAATACGTGGCTTGCCAAGTAAAATCGGGCATGACTACACGCACGACATCGCTCATCCACTGGCAAGAAAAAGATAACGACTGCTCCGCCATTTGGCGCTCCGAGCGCGGCGCACCACCGCCTAAGCGCGTGGTCATTGCCGACGACACCTTGTCGGCTGACTCCGCCTATCGCTTGGCCTGCGCAGGCACGGGCTTACTGTGGCGCGGCGATTTTCAAAATGCAAAGCTCTTGCTTGCGGCTATGGCGCGGCGCATTGACAAAACGCCGGATCGCAAAAAACGCAAAGCACCCAAAGAAGAAGTTGTGGATGCCAATGAAGCTGCTGCTAAGGGCTTTCATCTGCACCGCCAAGCACAAGCCCAGCGGGCAAGGGTTTTGAGCTGTGTCTTGATTCCATTTGATGCCGACTACGGCATCCCGCTACGCCGTGCGCCAGACGCCAAACTAGCCTGCGCCGAGGCTTGGGGCGAGGCAGATAGCTTTGGTGAATTGAATGCGGCAGCACTCAAATCCATCGCCACGCTGCGTGAGCTGATGGGTATTACCTCCGCACATGAGTGGCGTAAAAAAGGCATCGAGATTGGGGCGCTGGGCAAAGTGGGCAGCACCTCGAATAATCGCATCCACCCGCACTACGGCGTTTTCTCACCCGTGCGCGGCGAGTACATCACCTTAGTGAACCGCGCTGAATTTCCGCCTACGTTTTTTGAACGCGTTAAGTTTGTGGCATTCGATATTGGCACGGGCACGGGTGTGCTTGCTGCCGTACTGGCCAGGCGCGAAGTCACGCATGTGGTGGCCACCGACAGTGATGCACGCGCCATCGCCTGCGCCCGCGAAAATCTAACAAAACTAGGCGTTATCGAGCACGTCAAGCTGGTGCAAGCCGATCTCTTCCCAGAGGGCAAAGCCTCGCTCATCGTGTGCAATCCGCCGTGGTTGCCTGCGCGTCCTAGCTCACCCATTGAACGCGCTGTGTACGACGAAGGCGGCTTGATGCTCAAAGGCTTTTTAGCGGGCTTGGCTGCGCACCTTGCACCGAACGGCGAAGGCTGGCTCTTGCTGTCTGACATTGCTGAACATCTCGGACTGCGTACCCGCGCCGAATTGCTTGAGATGATTAAAACTGGTGGACTCAAAGTTTTGAATCGCACCGATGTAAGGCCTGAGCATCCGAGGGCGGAGGATTCATCTGATCCGCTCTACGCTGCGCGGTCTAAAGAGGTCACATCACTGTGGCGTTTGGTGGCGACTTAATCTGCGCTTGATTGAGTCAGCGCCCAATCAATATGCTCGATCACAAGCGGACTCGCCTGCAAGCCTCTCTGAGTCAGTGCTGCAACAATAGATGCTCGGGAAGCCTTATCCGACGTGGCCTTCAGAGCATTACCTAGAGCTACAGCGATATTACGCTGCCAGCGCTCGTAGCCAATTCGACGAATCGCACTGCCTTCCGTCCGCTTTAAAAACTCGCCTTCATCCCAAGCAAAGAGCGTGAGCAGCGTGCTGCCTTCCATTCCGTCCCGCACATCAAAGTCAGGAATCACCGCTCGCTTAGCGAACTTATTCCAAGGACACACCGTTTGGCAATCGTCGCAGCCGTAGATGCGGTTACCCATAGCGGCGCGGAACTCGCGCGGGATTGCCCCCTTGTTTTCAATCGTCAGATAGGAGATACAGCGCCGCGCATCAACCTCGTAGGGCGCCACGATAGCCGCAGTCGGGCACACGTCAATACAGGCGGTGCAACTACCGCAGTGAGATTGTTGGATAGGGGTTTGTGGCAAAGCAATATCCACAAAAATTTCGCCCAAAAAAAACATCGAGCCTGCGTCCGCATTCAGCAAAAGTGTGTGTTTGCCGCGCCAGCCCAAACCTGATTTGCTGGCTAGTACCACTTCTTGCACGGGCGCAGAGTCAACAAACACACGACTGGCGAGGGGTTCATCCGCATCACTGACTTGCAACTCAAGCGCAATCTTCTCACTTAAAGTTTGTAGCCGTGCACGCATCACCTTGTGATAGTCTCGCCCTCTGGCATAGACAGAGATGACCGCTTCATGGGGTCTCTTGAGGCGCTCTTCTTCTGTCTCACGCCAATCGGCCTGCACGCTTGCAGGCAAATAATCCATACACGCTGTGATGACGCTCACCGTGCCAGCGACCAACTCTGCAGGCCGCGTGCGCTTCAGTCCATGCGCCGCCATGTAATGCATATCGCCGTGAAAGCCTTTGTCCAGCCATGCTTGCAGCTCGGTCTCAGCCTCGCTTAAATCGACGCTGGCCAAATCGGCCACAGCAATTTGCGAGAATCCAAGTTCTCGTCCCCATGTCTGTATTTTTTTAAGTAGCGCATGTCCGTCCATCCATCCATTTTCTGGCATAACGAATCCGATACCGAGGCGTTCGCTAAAACGTTTGTGCAAGAGCACGACCTTAGCAACGCCATCGTTGAACTGCGCGGTGACTTAGGCGCTGGAAAAACCACACTGGCACGTTATCTGTTGCAGGCGCTTGGCGTGACGGGGCGCATCAAAAGTCCAACCTATGCCATCGTTGAAACTTACGAAGCTTCATTCCCCATATCGCATTTTGATTTTTACCGCTTTAACGACCCCCAGGAATGGGAAGACGCAGGTTTTCGCGACATCTTTGCAGCATCAGGACTAAAAATTGTGGAATGGGCGAACAAAGCGCATCCTTTGCTGCCGCCAGCGGACTTTGTGATTTCGATTGAAATGCTCGCGGACGAATCGAGACGAGTGACCGTGCAGCCATGATCACTCGTCGCCAAGCCATATTCCATCTGCCTTACACGGCATTACTGCTCGGCAGGCCAGAGCTGTCTTGGTCTGCAAGCCCATCATCTGCGGGTATTTTGGCGGTGCGTGTGTGGCCTGCTTTAGATTACACCCGCGTCACCATTGAGTCCGATGTGCCGCTCACAACCAAGCAAGTGTTTGTCACCGATCCGCCGCGTTTGGCGCTCGATATTGTGGGCATTGATTTAAACCCTGAGCTCAAAGAGTTGGTCGCCAAAGTCAAGCCCGACGACCCCTTTATCCAAGGCGTTCGCGTAGGGCAAAACGCGCCAAATGTGGTGCGGCTTGTTTTCGATTTAAAGCAAGCTGTGAAGCCGCAAGTTTTTTTGCTCACGCCCGTAGCCACGTATCACCATCGGTTGGTGGTAGATTTATTCCCCGCCGTTGCCATTGACCCACTGGACGCGTTGATTGCTGGCATGAAGCAGTCTTCCGCCAGCACCGATCCACTAGGCGACCTCATTGCATCCAAATCAAAATCTCAACCAACCACTCCCCCACAAGCCACAGCCAGCAAGCCTTCACAGCCACCATCCAACGCAGCAGATCGCCTCATCATCATCGCTATTGATGCTGGACATGGCGGCGAAGACCCTGGCGCGATTGGCCCTGCGGGAACCAAAGAAAAAGATGTGGTGCTGCAAATGGCGCTGTTGTTACAAAACAAAATCAATAGCCAAAGCGTTGCAGGCCATACGATGCGAGCCTTCCTGACGCGCGATGGTGACTACTTTGTACCGCTACACCAACGCGTGCAAAAGGCGCAACGCGTCAAAGCCGACTTGTTTTTGAGTATTCATGCCGATGCATTTTTCACACCCACGGCACGCGGCGCCAGCGTGTTTGCACTGAGCGACAAAGGCGCCTCCAGCAGCGCGGCACGCTGGATAGCAGACAAAGAAAACAAAGCCGACAGCGTGGGCGGCCTCAATATCAAAGTGAAAGACATTGAGGTGAAGCGCGCACTGCTGGACATGAGTACAACAGCGCAAATCAAAGACAGCCTCAATCTTGGCGATGGCGTGATGACCGAGATAGGCAGCATGGCCAAACTGCACAAAGGCAAGGTCGAGCAAGCCAGTTTCGCCGTACTGAAAGCGCCCGATATCCCCAGCATCTTGATCGAAACGGCTTTTATTAGCCACCCTGAAGAAGAGCAAAAACTACGCGATCCCGACTATCAAGATCAACTCACGAGCGCTGTGCTACGCGGCCTGCAGCGGTATTTTGCTAAGCACCCGCCGCTCGCACGCAGTCGCAGCACCTAGCTCAAAGACAGCTATTTAACGCCTAAATTTTCCGTCGCGACCAATGATGGACAAGTCTGCAAAATCAAGCCCCGTGTGATCGCCTGCGCTGTAGCCCACGACCAAGCCGCCAAGATCAAATCGGTTCATGCCGTTGAGCGCCGTTATCAAACGCTCACTGGTTGGATTTTTCCCTGCACGGCGCAATCCCTCAACCAAAACCTTCGCGCCTGCGAAGCCTTCCAGCATGGCAGGTGAGAGGTTTTGCTTGGCAGCTTTGGCCAGCCCTTGCGCTTCGCGCACCATGGCGTAATTAAGTGCTCGCTCAGCAGGAAACACTTGCGTCACGATCACGCCTTCGCCGTGCGCACCCAACGATTTAATAAAACCTTCGGACGCATTGTTAGACAGCGTTGCCACGGCAGAGGTCGAACCCGCCGTGCGCAAAGCTTTAATGCCTTCACTCACCGCTGTACCCGATGCGACCCACAAAATGGTTTGAGGGTTTGCTTTGATGAGCGCAGGCACGATGGATGCAAAGTCGGGCTTATTGCGATCAGCCTTTACAACCGCCACAGGTGTAATTTTGTTTTTAGCAAAAGCGGCTTCCGCGCCTGCTAAGGCATCCGCACCAAACGTATCGTCCACATGCACCAGAGCAATACGATCCGTCTTGACGGTATACAAGTGGTCAATCAGCTTTTCTACTTCACGCTGATAGCTGGTGCGCACATTAAAGATGTAGCGATTGATAGGTTTGTGCAGCAAGGTTGCACCCGTAGATGGGGCAATCAAAGGCACGCCGTATTTGGCAAGCAACGGCATGATGGCCTCCGTGTGCGGCGTTCCACGATTGAGGAAAAGCGCTATCACCTTTTTTTCTTCAATCAGGATGCGCGCGTTTTCAGCCGCCTGTTTGACATCAAACTGATCGTCCAACGTCATCAGATCAATACGCTCGCCCAGCACACCACCCTTAGCGTTGATCGAATCGATATATAACTTGGCACCCGCCACAGCCTCTTTAACCGTACCAGACACAGGCCCTGTGAGACCCACCGTCTGGCCGATTTTGATCTGTGCCCACGCGCTACTGAGTGGTAATGCAAATGCCAAACTCAGGCATAACTTCCAAAAACATCTCATATCTTTCTCCTTGAATTTTTACTGTTCACTATAGAGACAAATCGCCGTATAAGAACGAAGGTAACTACATACGTGTTTTTTAGATGCGCTTACGCATTAACGTCTAAATACTCCATCTCGTCCTATGATGGATATATCAACAAAATCCATGCCAGTATGGTCATTACCGCTGTAACCAATCTTAATTCCTCCCAAATCAAATTGATTCAGACTGTTAAGGGCTGCAATCAAACGCTCACTGGTAAAAGGTTTGCCAGATCGGCGCAAACCTTCAACCAGTACCTTTGCGCCTGTAAAACCTTCTAGCATCGCAGGTGAAAGTATTTGCCCTGTACTCTTAGCTAGGTCTTGCGCCTGACGCACTAAGCCAAACTTGAGTGCACGTTCCGAAGGAAAGACTTGCGTCACAATTACTCCCTCGCTATGTGCCCCCAACGATTTGATAAACCCCTCGGACGCATTGTTCGATAAGGTTGCCACCGCAGCAGTTGAACCTGCTTCACGCAGCGCTTTAACGCCTTCACTAACTGAATCGCCCGATGCCACCCACAGCACCGATTGCGGATTAGCCTTTAATAATGCTGGAATAACACGCGCGTAATCAGGCTTAGCACGGTCAACTTTAAATACAGCAATTGGCTTCGTTTTGTTTTTTGCAAATGCTAATTCAACGCCCTGCGCTGCATCGACACCAAATGCATCATCAGTATGAACGACCGCTATACGCTCATGCTTCACGTCGTGAAAATGATCTATCGCCTTGGCAACTTCGCGTTGGTAACTGGAGCGCACATTAAAAACATAGCGATTGACTGGCGTATGCAACAACATCGCCCCAGTTGAAGGGGCAACTAACGGTACGCCATATTGCGCTAAAACTGGCAAAATAGCCTCGGTTTGAGGCGTACCACGTGTTAAAAAAAGCGCAACTACTTTTTTATCCTCAACAAAGATTCGAGCGTTTTCAACGGCCTGCTTTACATCAAACTTGTCATCCAAACTAATCAACTCTAGCCGTTGCCCCTGAATACCACCACTTGCATTGACTGTGTCGAAATAAAGCTTTGCACCCTTTACCATTTCGGCAACAGTTGCTGCATTGGAGCCAGAAAGCCTGACGTTTTGACCAATTTTGATTTGTGCAAATGTGTTGTTCGCAGCTAGCACAAACCATAGCGCAAACAACATTTTTGATATGTGTTTCATCAGGACTTCCCTCTTGATATTAAGCTTCCAATATAAAGATTAATTACGTTTTTTTGAATCGGGAAACTACGTAGAATCTTTTGCTCAACTTTGAAAGTGCCTGCTATGCCCTACGCCCCAAACCACCCGCTCATCAAGATTAGGGGTGCTCGCCAACACAATCTCAAAAACCTTGATTTAGACATCAAAACGGGCGAGCTAACCGTGGTCACGGGTGTCAGCGGCTCAGGCAAATCATCACTGGTGTTTGACACGCTCTTCGCCGAAGGCCAGCGCCGCTATGTCGAAACCTTTAGCGCTTACGCACGGCAATTTCTAGACCGCATGGACAAGCCCGCGGTGGACAAAATTGAAGGTGTGCCGCCTGCGATTGCGATTGATCAAAGCAATCCCGTGCGCAGCTCGCGCTCCACTGTGGGAACGATGACGGAACTGAATGACCACCTGAAGTTGCTCTTTGCACGAAGCGCTCAGTTGTTTGATAAGCAAACAGGACTCGCGGTTCGGCACGACGACACTGAATCGATTTACGCCGAAATATTGACCCGTGCCAAGGCTGACGACCCTCGTCTTCAAATCACTTTTCCCGTTACGCTACCCGCCAACACCACGCCCGAAGAACTCCAGCAGTGGCTATCCGCTAGTGGCTTTACACGCATCCACACGTTTGAGAAAAAACTCTACGTTGTCGCTGATCGATTCCGCGCTAGCTCAGTTGAAAAAGCACGCGCCATTGAAGCCATCGAGACCGCGCTCAAGCACGGCAGTGGCAGGCTCACGGTGTTTGCAGACACGGATGCTGAGTCACAAGAATGGCGTTTCTCCACAGGCTTGCATTGCCCCGAAAGCGGCATCCAGTATGGCTTGCCAACACCCTCGCTGTTTTCGTTTAACTCGGCGCATGGCGCGTGTGAAACGTGCCGAGGCTTTGGTCGCGTCATCGGAGTGGACTATGGCCTCGTCATCCCCAACGACAAACTCACGCTACGTATGGGTGCGATCAAGGTCATGCAAACGCCTGCATGGAAGGAAGCGCAAGACGATTTGATGCGCCATTCTGAGGTAGCGGGCATTCCGCGCGATACACCGTGGAACAAGCTCACCGAAGCGCAGCAGCAATGGGTCATCAACGGCTCGCCGAGTTGGAATGGCAAATGGAATCAGCATTGGTTTGGTATCAAGCGATTCTTTGAGTACCTAGAGAGCAAAGCTTACAAAATGCACATCCGCGTGCTGCTGTCCAAATACCGCAGCTACACGACCTGCCCGACTTGCGATGGCGCACGACTGAAGCTGGAGTCCTTGCTGTGGCGTGTGGGTAGCAAAGCCCAATCGGACGCTGTGCTGCAGGCCACATCCAGATTCGCTCCCAAGGGCATTGGGTTTGAAAGCCATACCCTGCATGGTCTAGCGGGGTTGTGCCTACACGATGTGATGCGGCTGCCGATTAGTAAGCTGCAAGTGTTTTTTAAATCACTGGACACACATGGTGATAGCGCCCAAGCTAAGGCCCAAAAACTCATACTTGACGAAATCAACACCCGCTTGCAATATCTATGCGACGTAGGCATTGGCTATCTGACCCTCGACCGCCAAAGCCGCACCTTATCTGGCGGCGAGGTGCAACGCATCAACCTGACCACCGCATTGGGCACATCGCTGGTCAATACCCTGTTTGTTTTGGATGAGCCCAGCATTGGCCTGCATCCACGCGATATGGATCGCATTACCCGTGCCATGTTGCGCCTGCGGGATGCGGGTAATACGCTCGTCGTGGTGGAGCACGACCCTGCCGTGATGCTGGCAGCAGACCGCGTAATCGACATGGGGCCAGGCCCTGGCACAGCTGGCGGACACATGGTGTTTGATGGAACGCCCCAATTGCTACGCAGCGCCGACACACTGACGGGTGCTTATCTTGCAGGCCGCAAGACGATTGGCCTCGGTTTTAAAAAATTAGTCACAGAATCCACCCCGCGTTTAATTTTGGAAGGCGCTAGGCAGCACAACTTGAAGAACATCAACGTCGATATTCCACTTAAATGCTTGGTCACCATGACAGGCGTGAGCGGCTCCGGTAAATCGACGCTGGTACAGGACATCCTTGCGCCTGCGCTCTTACGGCACTTTGGCAAAGCCACCGACTCGCCAGGTACTCACGATCGCTTAATGGGCGCCGACCACCTTGAAGAAGTCATTTTTGTCGATCAATCCCCAATAGGCAAAACCGCACGCTCTAATCCCGCCAGCTATGTGGGCGCGTGGGACGCGATCCGCGAGCTGTTCGCGCAAGTGCCACTTGCCAAACAGCGTGGCTATACCGCTGCCAAGTTTTCGTTTAACGGTGGCGATGGACGCTGCCCGCTGTGCGGTGGCTCGGGCTTTGAGCACGTAGAAATGCAATTTTTATCGGACGTGTATTTGCGCTGCCAAGATTGCCAAGGTGCGCGTTACAGGCCTGAGATTTTGGAGATTAGGCTCACCCCCCAGCCCCTATCGGGGCAGCCCCCCGTTCGGGGGGCACTTGAGTTGGGGCTCAATGTCGCCGACGTACTGGGTCTCACCGTTGCCGAGGCTTGCCAAATTTTTGCAAACGAGCGCGAAGTGCTGCGAGTCTTACAGCCCATTGTCGATGTGGGACTCGATTACGTGAAGCTCGGGCAGCCCGTGCCCACGCTCTCGGGCGGCGAAGCAC
>JANXRP010000138.1 GCA_025352965.1 Comamonadaceae bacterium | reverse complement strand
GTGACAAAGTTGCCGGTGATGGCTTCTACGCCACTGACGGCTTTGGCTTCCCGCACAGCGTCTCCTATGATTTTATTGATCTGCTGCGTGATGGCGGAGGCATCGCTGCCTGAACGCTCTGCCGCCATTGTGATGACGGCAGTGTCGGGTGTGATGGGTGCAGAGACCACGGCGTCTAAGCGCACCAAGTTGAGGGGCTCTGGTGCGGTTTGCGCAAACGTCATATGCGCAGACAAAACGGTGATCGCTAAAACTAAAAGACGTTTGATTGCGTTCATGCCAAAACTCCATGTGCTTGCTGATCCGCATGGTAGCTAGAGCGCACCATCGCTCCCACAGCCGCGTGGCTAAAGCCCATCTCATACGCCTTTGCCTCAAACATTTTGAACGTATTGGGATGCACATAGCGGCGCACGGGCAAGTGGCTGCTGGACGGCGCGAGATATTGTCCAATCGTCAGCATGTCGATGTGGTGATCGCGCATATCTTGCATCACTTGCAAAATTTCTTCGTCGGTCTCGCCAAGTCCCACCATGATGCCGCTCTTGGTCGGTACGCTGGGGTGTAGCGCTTTAAACTTTTTGAGCAAATTCAGGCTAAATTGATAGTCCGACCCTGGACGCGCTTCTTTGTAGAGTCTTGGCGCGGTCTCTAGGTTGTGGTTCATCACGTCGGGTGGCGCGAGCTTCAAAATCTCTAAGGCTCTGTCGTCACGGCCTCTAAAGTCGGGTACCAAAATTTCGATTTGTGTGGTGGGTGAGAGCTCGCGCACGGCACGAATGCAATCAACAAAGTGCTGGGAGCCGCCATCGCGCAAGTCGTCGCGGTCTACCGATGTAATCACGACATATTTGAGATGCAACGCCGCAATCGTTTTGGCAAGATTGAGCGGCTCATTCACGTCCAGCGGATCAGGTCTGCCATGTCCCACATCGCAAAACGGGCAGCGCCGCGTGCACTTGTCGCCCATGATCATGAAAGTTGCCGTGCCCTTGCCAAAGCATTCGCCAATATTGGGGCAAGAAGCTTCTTCGCACACGGTGTTGAGTTTGTTCTCGCGCAGGATTTGCTTGATTTCGTTAAACCGTGTCGAGGCAGAGCCTGCCTTCACACGAATCCAATCGGGTTTTTTGAGCACTTCGGCCTGCTCCACTTTGATGGGGATGCGCGACAGCTTGGCAGCGGCTTTTTGTTTGGCGAGTGGGTTGTAGGTTTCAACCGACTGCGCGGTGCGGACGACGGGGTTTGGCGTGTCTGTTGTGCTCATGATGGAATTTTCGTTTGAATTGCTTTGTCTAATTGCTGTTGCATATTGAGTCCATTCAATTGTTTCTCTAACATTAAGAAAACGTGTCCCGTTGTCTGTGCCCAACGCTCACCCACTAGGCGTTTTTCGCGTGAGTCGTCGTTGCTGACTAAGTTGTCACCCTTGTATTCGACAACAAATAAACGGTCGTCATCCAGTTCAGCCACAAAGTCAGGATAAAAATAATCTGTTGAAGTGGGCAACCAAAATGCAAATTTTGGTAGCTGACTGATGTTGCGAACCCAATGTTTAACAAGGCGGTGCTTGTCTAGCAGTTGCGCCGCATCAAATTCTTCACCGCTGGATTTCAAGCCATCAATTTGATCGAAATAATGTTTTGTAAATTGATACTTGCCGCTGTACGGTTGGCGCACTGGATAGTGACCGCGTTCAAACTGAAAGTTGTGTACTGGCGAGCAGGCGAGTGTTAATTTTTCTTGCCCAACCCCAAAGAGCATCGCTTGAAACCCTTTCGCTTGAGCTGTCCTTTGCAAGCTCTCAATACGCCTGATGACTGCAAGGCTCAGTTGAAATTTGGCACGAATTAAACCTGTCAAGCTGAAATTTCGCTCATGTACGAGGTGCGCCACAAGCCTTGCTACATAAGCCTGTGTTTGATTTTGCGTCAGACTTTGCAGCTTAATTTCATTCGCTATGGTTCGCACAACATCTGCTTCGCTAGCGTTGCTGGGCACACCGTCCAACGAGAGCTGCGCGGCATCAGCTTGTTTGTAGCGCACACGCTCGCCCTCAACATAAATTTCAAATAAATCGCTCTCTTGCACAAGATTAAATCCATCAAGAACAGGGCGTGGGTCTTGGGTAAGCAAATCAAAGTGGAGCAAATCCTCTAAGGTTTCTTTTTCCAATAACTCAATCTCGGCTTGCCCATTAAAGCGAATGCATAACTGTGGGATAGGGGCAAAAAGAATGCCTCGGCTTGCAGGCGCAAGACGTGCCGTTTCGCGGACATTGTTTTGTTCAATGAGCGCATTCACCCTTGCATGCTCGGGCTTGGGGGCTAGAGCAATCAGCGTAGCACGAAGACTTTCGCTCACGACACCCGATGTTTGCAATCGTACGCCACCACCTAGCGCTTGCGTTACCAGCACATCAGGCTGTGTGGCAAGCTGGACTTGGGCTACAGCCAGATCAACGGTTGTGAGTTCAATGTCTAACGTGACGACTTGAGAGGTAAACGAGCTGACCTCCGTAGAGGCTGTACCGAATAAATCCCCCTCATCGGGCAGTAGCACGCTTGCCGCACTTAGCGCATCAAAACCCATACCTTGCGTCAAGCTATCGACCAAGCTGCTGGCAGCTTCGGAGAAATTTTTGGCAATGACGTGGGCGTATGCCTTATTGAGCGCAGGGCTGGTGCGGCGCTTGGCGTAGGGCATACGCAGCACGCGCCCTAGCAGTTGCTCCACAGCTTGATTGCTACGCAAGTTTTGCAAACTGCACAGCACGTAAGCAAACGAACAATCCCAGCCTTCCTTGAGGGCATCCACGGTTATGACATAGCGCACCGCGCAATTGCGGTCAAATAGATTGACACCATCAAGCTCGCGCTGGTTGCCTGTTGCAACCGCAATTTCTCGCTCTGGTATTTGATGGGCTGCAACTAAGTGCGCTTTGAGTACGTCCGCTGTAACCTCTTGCCCCTTATCCTGTGCTTGGAATAGAACAATCGGACGCACATATTCGGTTTCATGCGCAGCTTCACCCTCCAACTGCGTGCGCCGCAACAACGCATCCCGCACAGCATCCTGCCAACCCGTTTCGTGCTCCGCCAACATGATGGGCAACTTAATCATGTCCTCGGCCTCTAACTCGCGAGCCGAAACGCTATACAGCACATTGGTTTTTTTAGGGACTGGGGTTGCCGTTAAGTCAAGCACGCAGCTTGGGCGAATGCCTTGTAACATCGCCAGCGATAGCGGCGTTTTGGCGTTGTGTGCTTCGTCAATCAAAACAATGGGATGGTGAAACGCAAGCCAGTTTGCAAGCGATAGTTTGACTTTGCCGATGTCTATGATCGTCAAAACATCACCTTCGTCTGAGTCAACATCGGCTTGTGTGATGCAAGCAAGATCACGCGCCGCTGCCTCTTGTGGGCTTAGATTCAAAGCGGCAAAGTGCGTTTCCCAAGTCTCGCTATGGGCATACACACGCCGTCCTGCTTTGTTGGCGACACGAAAACTTTGAATCGTTGCTACCACCACAATTGTTTTGCGCCCAAAGTCACTGGCTGGAATTTGATGCAGCGCATCCAGCTCGCACACCTCAAGCGCGTCACCATAGGTCAGCTCTAGGGCAGCACGGTAGGCATGCCCTGGGGTTTGCAAAGCCGACAGCGTTTGGCTGCGAATTGTCTCGCTGGGCACAAGCCATAGTGCCACTGGGAAAGCACGTTCTGCCCACCCTGTCGCAATTTTGGAAATGGCGTGCGAGGCGAGTAACGTCTTGCCGCCGCCCGTTGGAATGCGCAAGCACACGCAAGGCACGCCAGCTAAATCGTCACTGCGGTAAGGCACGCCAGCAATGCCCTCGCGCTTCATTGCCGCTGCCCATGCCATCTCTAAACTCGATGTTTGCGCTTGACGCAAAAACACACCCAGCGCGTCTAAGGCTTGCGATTGATAGGTTTTAAGGGAGAAGGCGGTCATAAAGGGTTGTTTGATAGTTGTTTAAAGTTTTTCTCGATATCGCAGTTAAACAACTTTAAAGCATTGATTTATTTTGATATTTATTTTTGAAGTTTAGATATCTTTGTTTAACACGTTCAAGTTAAACAACTCAATTCGCCTTTATTCGCCATATTGAAGCAGCGCCACGCTGCGGTCCAGCAGGGTCAATTTCGATGCGAATCCCATCTAAGCCGCGGAGTCTCAATCCAGTTCTTAAATTTTTGACCTTGGTTTCTTTGGCAGCATCGGTTAACGATTGTGGCAATTGTTTCCAAATTAAATCACGCAACTCGGAACCAGATGCCTTACCCATCCCGAGTCGCTTAAGAATGAGATTCTTATATTGATCGTTTTCAAGCCCTTTATTGAGAACATACTCGTTTCTTTTGTCTGTGAGAGCAGCGATGGATGCTGATACAAACCAATTAGGCTTGCGGCCTTCTATAAGTTTTGCATTACGCAAGCGAGCGGCCTGCTCTTCATCGATTTTTAGATGCTTTTGAATTCGATCTAACCAGATGATTTGCTCCAACGGCAAATCACCATGCTGCATGAGTAACTGGCTGTAATTAACATCAATGACTTGGCCATAAATATTAAAAACTGTTGCCGTGCTGGTTGAGCCTTCGTAGTCAGGTAACGGCAGATAGCGCTTACGTTGCACCATGACCATGTCGCTAATGCCATATCCTGCCTTATCAATCATTCCTACAAGATTCATGGCGTTAGCCAGCCAAGTGTTTCTATACACAGAAGGAGTGCGATTCCCTTCAAAATAGTCAATAGGCTGACCATCAAAAAATCCGCCTTGATTAGTCATCCGAATCCGACCAATGTACTCTTCAACAACAACGAGTGCTGCTTTTTCGTAATCCTGATGCGCAATACAGTTATGTAAGGCTTCTAGTAATATTTGATTGTCATACCGAGGGAGCTCTGTTGCCAGTAG
>JANXRP010000120.1 GCA_025352965.1 Comamonadaceae bacterium | reverse complement strand
CGCCAAGGCCATTGCGGGCGAGGTTTGGCGCGATGCAGAGTTTCAAAAAGATTTGGCAAACATTCGCAAAAAGAATATCAGTGTGGTCAGAGATAGCGTTGTCAACGGCGTCAGCGCCATTGCCACGCCCGTATTTGATGCGTTCGGCCATATCGTGCTGGCCTTGGTTGCGATTGGACCCAGTGCCACACTTGATTTGAAAGCCAATGGCACTCCAGTGCAAGTACTCAAAGAAGCGGCAAGCGCGTTGTCTAAGCGCTTGGGCGCACTAAATTAAGATTTCTCCAGCACAGATTGCCAAAATATTTCCCCCGCCGCATTCAACGGCTGCTTATCTCGATACAAACGAATGCACATCGGAATGC
This sequence comes from Comamonadaceae bacterium, assembly GCA_025352965.1. Lineage (GTDB taxonomy): Bacteria > Pseudomonadota > Gammaproteobacteria > Burkholderiales > Burkholderiaceae_C > JASGCK01. Next base: position 2,514 of record JANXRP010000120.1, on the reverse strand, counting down.
GCCAGAATTGTCGTTCGGGTGCTATGACTTCCACCAAACGCTCAGCCGCCAAGTCATCTGCGATCAGAGACTCTGGTAGCCACGCCATGCCACTGCCACCCAGCGCCATCCTACGGAGCACCGATGCCAAGTGTGCAGTAAATACGGTTTGCGTGGGATAGTTGGCAAGCATCGCTCCATGTGCTCTGTGCAAAATACGACCAAGACCTGACTCTTCACTAAAGCCAAGCAAAGGCACGGGCGATGCATCTGTAGCAGCGGCTAGGTTGTGCTTCGCTTTTCCATTTTTGGCTGGCACTGAAACAGGAATGAGCACATCGCTTCCAACATTTACGTAAGGATATTTTTGTGCATCCAGCTCACTTGAATTTTTTAAGTGATTCAGACTGTTTGCATCAGCATGGCAGAGAATAAATTGCACCTGACCTTGTAGTAATAAGATTTCGCAGCGCGTCAGCACATCCGAGATAAGCGTCACAGGTCTCGTGCCAGCATGTGATTCTTGCTCGCGTAACCATGTCGGCATAAATGTAAATGACAAGGCATGCGTAGCGGCAAAGTGCAGCGTCGCCGAATGGGCATCGGCAACAGATCGCGCCTCTGCAGGAATGCGGAGAACCTTACTCGCTAAATCCTGCGCGACCCCTACAAACCATTTGCCTGTTGCTGTAAGCGTCGCTGGCTGGCTACTACGGTCAAACAAATCTGCGCCTAACCACTCCTCTAGCGCTCTAATACGGCGACTGAATGCTGGTTGAGTCATATGTCGCTCTTCGGCAGCACGAGAAAAGTTACCGCTGGCGGCAAGTATCAAAAAATCATCAACCCACGACAAATTCATAGTAATCATAGAAAGAGACCTTGTACGGCAGTGCTTTTAAAGCATAAGAATATAAAAAAACAGCATTGGTCAAAAGTCATACTTTTCGTAAGAATCGAATTTTTCAACAACATAGTGAAAGATGCCCTTATGAAAATCGTAGAAATTCGTGAAATCACGTTACCGATTAGCTCACCCATTCGTAACGCCTACATAGACTTTAGCAAGATGACGTTAAGTTTAGTAGCTGTCATAACCGACGTCATCCGTGATGGCAGACCTGTTGTCGGTTACGGCTTCAATTCCAATGGTCGTTATGGTCAAGGCAAATTGATGCGCGAACGTTTCATTCCACGTGTGATGGAAGCCAATCCTGACTCTCTAATCGATAGCACAGGTAATAACCTAGACCCACACAAAATCTGGAACACCATGTTTACAAATGAAAAGCCAGGTGGGCATGGCGAACGCTCCGTTGCTATTGGCACGATCGACATGGCTGTATGGGATGCAGTTGCAAAAATCGAAGGCAAGCCTCTATTTCAATTGCTGGCAGATCGCTATGGCGATGGCAAACCCAACCGCAAAATATTTGTTTACGCTGCTGGCGGCTACTACTACCCTGGGCAAGACCATGGCAAGCTAAAAGATGAAATGAAAAGCTACATTGATCGCGGCTACAACGTGGTCAAAAAGAAAATTGGAGGCGCTTCACTAGATGAAGACTTACGTCGGATCGACTCAATCATGGAAGTACTGCAAGATGGTCAAAAGCTTTGCGTAGACGCAAACGGACGATTCGATTTGGACACCGCTATTCAATATGCAAAAGCATTGTCGCAGTACGATTTATTCTGGTACGAAGAGCCAGGGGATCCTCTCGATTTTGAACTTCAAGCAACACTACGCAACTACTACAAAAACCCGATGGCCACAGGCGAAGACTTGTTTTCAATGCAAGACGCTCGCAACCTTATTCGCTATGGGGGTATGCGCTCAGACCGCGATTATTTGCAGTTCGACTGCGCACTCAGTTACGGCTTAGTCGAATACCTACGCACCTTGGACATGCTCAAAGAACATGGCTGGTCGGCTAGTCGTTGCATCCCGCATGGCGGACATCAAATGTCATTGAACATCGCGGCAGGACTCGGGCTAGGTGGTAACGAGAGTTATCCAGATCTTTTCCAGCCGTTCGGAGGTTTCCCTGATGGCGTGAGAGTGATTGATGGGCATGTGACGCTACCAGATCTACCTGGTATTGGATTTGAAGGTAAAGCCGATTTGTACTCACATATGCAAACCTTATCAGCTTAATTTAAATACCATACAGAAGAAGTGATATGAAATTAACATTCCAATTTTGCAAGTGGATAACGGTTTGTGCCACCACGGTTTTAGCTTCCTTCCAAGCTAACGCCGCGTATCCAGACAAGCCAATCACATTAGTTGTACCTTTTGCTGCAGGAGGTCCAAGTGACAAAATCGCACGAGACTTGGCCGAGGCATTGCGCAAACCACTACGACAAATCATCGTCGTTGACAACGCAGCAGGTGCTGGTGGCACGATCGGAACAAACAAGGTAGCTAAAGCAAATCCAGATGGCTACACCTTACTTGTGCATCACATTGGTATGGCAACTGCACCAGCTCTTTATCGTCAGCTCCAGTACAAGATGCCTGAGGATTTTGAG
>JANXRP010000111.1 GCA_025352965.1 Comamonadaceae bacterium | reverse complement strand
TTTGCTTGACCACCAAATTTGGCTGCCAAAACAGTCGTAATCGCCGCTGTCAGCGTTGTCTTGCCGTGGTCAACGTGGCCAATCGTTCCCACGTTCACGTGGGGCTTGGTCCGTTCAAATTTTTCTTTTGCCATGATGCTTACTCCAAAAAATTAATAACTTAATCAATAAAACTGGTGCCCTTTGCGGGAATCGGACCCGCGACCTCTCCCTTACCAAGGGAGTGCTCTGCCACTGAGCCAAAAGGGCCAAATACTCACAAAACTGGAGCGGGGTAGGAGAATCGAACTCCTCGCTTTAGCTTGGAAGGCTAAGGTATTACCACTATACGAACCCCGCGCAACGTACCCGCACAATCAATTCAATCACTGGTGGAGAGGGCTGGATTCGAACCAGCGTACTCGTAAGAGGGCAGATTTACAGTCTGCTGCCATTAACCACTCGGCCACCTCTCCACGGCGAACCCGCAATTATGCCATGCTTTTAAGATTTTGGAGTACTGCGAATGGATTTGGCTTTGCATCTACGGGCAAAAATGCCACCGCGCCAGCCTCTGGGCAAATCTCATGCAAGCTGACAAAAGGCAGCGCCATCAGCATTTCGTCTTCAATCAGCTCATGTAGATCGAATTGACGCGAGTGAACGAGCGTGTCCACCTCATCTTGTGCTTCATCCTGCGCCTGCGCGGTTGCCTCGTCTTTGACAAATTGAAAGCGATAGCTCGCATCGATGGGTTCAGCCATCCCACCTAGACAGCGTTGGCATTTCATTTGCACCGTTGCCTTGAGCGTCAAATCCAGTAAATCAGGACTCTCTCCATCTGCCGTCCAAGCCACATTAAAGCTGCTTGAAGGCAGTACTTCGGACGCCAAGCGTGGCAAATCCGTTTCGGTATAAGTGCCGAAGAGACTAGCGCTATCTTTGCAAAACCGTGCGGTATCAATAAGTTTCATCTTTCAATTGTAAGAAAATCGCCACATGAACCCATCTATCGCTCGGCAGCTCATCCTCGGCTCCACCTCCAAATATCGACGCGAACTACTTGTCCGTCTCCGCATTCCGTTTGATTGCATCCCGCCTGAAGTCAATGAAACACCGCTGGCAGGCGAGACGCCACGCAATTTAGCGCTACGTCTTGCCCTAGCCAAAGCCAAGGCGGTCGCGGCTTTGTGGCCAGATGCCGTCGTCATTGGCTCCGATCAAGTCGCAGACTTAAACGGCGAATCGCTTGGCAAGCCTGGCAACTTTGAACGCGCAACCAAGCAGCTAAAAGCCATGCGCGGGCAAACCGTGATTTTCCAAACAGCCCTCGCCATCGTCTGCAAAGCAACAGGATTTGAGCAAGTCGATATTTCAGCCGTCCGCGTCGTTTTTCGCGATTTATCAGACGAAGAAATCACCGCCTACTTGCTCGCAGAAGAACCCTACGACTGCGCGGGCAGCGCCAAAAGCGAAGGCCTCGGCATTGCGTTACTTGAGCGCATCGACAGCGACGACCCCACGGCACTTGTGGGCTTGCCGCTAATTCGCACCGCCAAAATGATTGCGGCGGCTGGCATCAAAATCTTATGAAAGGCAAACTCTACCTTGTGCCTGCGCCGCTAGATTTTGGTTGCGATGAGCAAACACCCATCACCGATGTCATCCCAAATGGCACGTTAATGGCAGCATCGCGCATTCAAAACTGGATTTGCGAAAACGCCAAAAGCACACGCGCCGTTTTAAAACGGATTGCCGAGCACCATCCGCTGGTCTGCACGCTGCAAGAAATGACGATTACGGAGCTGGCGCGAGAAGCTCATAAAAAAGGGGATCACACGGCGACGAGCGACAACGCGGCCTCGCAAGCCTTGCTAGATCAGGCTTTGCAAGGCTTCGATATCGGACTCATGAGCGAAGCGGGCATGCCCGCCATAGCCGATCCAGGCTCCTCGGTTGTCCGCGCGGCGCATGCGCTTGGCATTGAAGTCGTGCCACTAACGGGGCCGATTTCTCTCATTCTGGCGCTTGCAGCTAGCGGTCTCAATGGTCAAAATTTCGCTTTCAATGGCTACTTGCCGCAGGATTCAGCAACTAGAAAAGTCCGCATTCAGCAACTAGAAAAACTAGCTCTCACCAGCGGTCAAACACAAATCTTTATCGAAACACCTTACCGCAATGCGGCTCTGCTGGCAGACCTGATCTCTACGCTACAGCCCACAACCCGCTTGGCTTGCAGCGTAGGACTTACTCTCACTAACCCAAGGACAGTGAGCCTGCTTGTCAAAGATTGGCGTGTAAAAAAAGAAATCCCCGAGTCGTTGCTTGCTAACAAGTTGCCTGCAATTTTTAGCTTCGGGATGTAAGAATTCTTCACCGCATGCGACTCATTGACATCACATCAGGAGCTTGCCATGAAAATCACAAAAACCGCCCGCTACGCCTTATCCGTATTAGCTTGCACAAGTAGCGTCG
>JANXRP010000106.1 GCA_025352965.1 Comamonadaceae bacterium | reverse complement strand
GGCCGAAATCGAGCAATAGACCAGCTTGGGGTTGCGTGCGGCAAGCGTCTCGTAACCAAGGCCTAGCTTCGTTAGCGCACCAGGGCGATAGTTCTCCACAAACACATCGGCACTGTCGCATAGCTTGTCCATTAAGGCTTTGCCGCGTGGGTCTTTCATGTTGACACAGAGGCCCTTTTTACCCATGTTTTGCTGCATGAAGTAGCCAGACTCTGTGCCCTCGCTGCCCTCTAGTTGGTACGGATAGGCGCGTCCCGCATCACCCTCACTAGGGCGCTCGACTTTAATGACTTCGGCGCCCATGGCCGCCAGACACCTTGATAAATAAGGACCTGCGAGAAAGTGGCTGTAATCGACCACACGAATGCCCGCTAAAGGTAACGCCTGCTTCATGCGAGCCTCCTAGGAATCATTAATCGGTGCTCGCCTTTTTGCACCACTTGTCCATCTTGATTGATAAGCTCGGACGGCAAAATCACAATGCCCCAAGCGGGCTTGCTTTTCGATGCTCGTCGTCCCGAGACCGTGAACTTGACATGCAGCACATCGTTGATTTTGATGGGCAGCAAAAAATCCCATGTCCAGCCCAGCGACATGCCCGGCAAAAAGCGATAGTCAGCTTGGGTCTTGAGACCGTCCGCAATGGAGAGTCCGAAGAGTCCATGCGCGACGCGGCATCCGAAGTGCGAGGCGTTGGCATATTCCTCATCCACATGAACGGGGGTAAAGTCGCCCGTCAACTCGGCATACGCGTCAATGCGTGCGCCCGTCACGGTGTAGCTTGGCGTGATACACACATCACCGTCTTTCGCGTCGTCCCAGTATTTATCTGTAAGACGAACCTCGCCCGTCGATTTGTTGAATGCTGTCATAACAATCAATCAGTATTGAAGCTTCGCCACCGCACGCAAGTTCTCAGCGGTGGTGGTGGCAAAGCCAAAAAATTCTAGGTAAGCAGGGATTTGCTCGTAGAGCATATCGGTACCTACTTGCACGCGGCAGCCACGGTCTTTGGCAGCTTGCAAAAAGGCGGTCATTTCAGTTTTCATCACGACTTCGCCCACAAACGTGGTGGGCGCGATGCGGTCAACGTCCATTGGCAGCGGATCACCTTTTTCCATGCCCATCGGCGTGGCGTTCACGACCAAGTCAAAACCTGCGGGATCATTAGACCCCGTTTCAACTTTGAGCGCGGGATAGTTCTCGCGCAGACGAGCGGCAAGGCCTTCCATAGATGCAGTGTGCATATCAAACAGCGCAATCCGTGCGATGCCCGCTTTAGCGAGCGATGCGGCGATCGCGCAGCCCACGCCGCCACTGCCCACAACCAAGCAGGACGTGCCTTGCAAGGCATGTCCTTTACGCAAGACCCCGCGCACAAAGCCTTCGCCATCAAACATGTCGCCAATCAACTTCCCATTCACACGCTTCACCGCATTGCAAGCGCCCGCGACTTTGACCGTAGGTGATGCTTCATCGAGCATGGCAACTGTGCTGACCTTGTGCGGCATCGTTATCAGTGCGCCAGTGACGTTTTCTATCGTAAAAATTGTTGGCAAAAACGCCGCATAGTCTTCGACCTTCACACCCATCGGCACGACCACGGCATCGATACCTGCTTGCTCGAAATAGGGGTTGTAAATCATCGGCGCTTTAAAGCTGTGCGTGGGATAGCCAATGTGCGGCACAACCTGCGTGCTGCCTTTGATGAGGGGAAATGCCATTGTTAAATTTCCTAAAAATTGAATTTATTTTTTACGTGGATTAACTGCCAAAGCTTGTGCCACGGCGCTTGTGGGCTCGGCCTGCATGAGTTCAATCGCCAAGCCATCCGGTAGTTGCAACCAGCCACGCCCCTGTGGTAATTGCTTGACGTCAAATTTTTCAGCGCGAACCAGCGCTTCTTCTAAGTCCTCTACCATGATGCCAAGGTGTGCCAACCAGCCAGAATCGTTGCTGGGCGGGGCTTCAAAGCTAGGTGAGTTGATGAGCTGGACCCCGCCCACAGACCAATACTGGCGTGGCTCGTTGGGATCAGAGCCATCACTCACATCCACTTGACGCACATCCATGTCTAGCACGTCGTAGAAAAATTTCATGTGCCATTTAATATCTTTGACGCGAATCGCAACGTGCTCGACATAAGCTTTAGAAGTTTTCATATGGGCAATCCTTTTTCAATGCCTTTGATGCAGGCAACCAAGGTTTCGTTCACAGGCGTAGGGATGCCAAGCAGTTTGCCTGCCTGCACCACGGCGCCATTGATGTAGTCAATTTCGGTCACGGAATTTTTTTCTAAAGTTTGCAACATCGATGCTTTAAATTCAAATGGCAAACCCTTACCCGCCTTATCCCATGCGGCTTTCGGCCGGGTGATGGAGAGCTCTATGCCCTTCGCTTTGGCAACCGTCATCGCCTCCAAGACTGCAGCACATGCGGTGGCTTCTAGCTCTGGCACTTGGTACATGAGGCCATACACCAAGCGCGTAATGCCCGTGATCGCACCCGTTGCCACATTGACCAAAATCTTGTCCCACATCGCACCCATGATGTTGTTAGAGACCGTGGTGAGCAAACCGGCGTCGTTAAAGGCCTTGCCAATCGCTGATACGCGGGACGTGATTTGTCCATCCAACTCACCAATGATGGTTTCTTTGTTTTTGATACCGATCGTGACGATGCCTGGCGCGGTCATCAAACCACCGCAATAGGTTTTGCCAGCTAGCACGCGGTGCTTGCCCACAATGCCCGCGATGATGTCCTCGTGCCCCAGTCCGTTTTGAAGGGACATCACCACCGTGCTCTCGCTCACCCACGGCAGGGCTGAACGCACCACGCTGGTCGTATCTTTGGATTTGACCAGCACAATAATGAGGTCAAACGGAGTTGGCATAACAGGCTGGGAAGCCACATCCTGTATGGCCTGCACGAGTACCGTTCTTGGTGTACCTGCCACCCCACCCTCGTTTAGCGTGAGGCCATTTGCATTGACAACAGCACAGAAATTGGCATTGCGATTGACCAAGGTTACATCATGACCGTGCTCCGCGAGCACACCGCCCAGCGCACAGCCGAGTGAGCCTGCGCCTAAAACTGCAATTTTCATGCGGCAATCTTCAGGCAGCTGACACGGCGGCTCTGAGAGCCAGTAAATAACCATCGACACCAAAGCCCGCAATTTGACCTTTGGCCAGCTCGGCAATCACCGAGTGGTGACGGAACGCTTCACGAGCGTGGATGTTGCTCATGTGGACTTCATAAATCGGGCACTTCAGAATCGCCAACGCATCGCGAATGCCATAGCTGTAGTGCGTCCAAGCGCCTGCGTTAATCAGCACAGCCTTTGTGCCGTCGCCGTGCGCGGCATGAATGCGCTCCACCATGGCACCTTCAAAATTAGTTTGAAAGCACTCGACATCGGCCTCAAGCTCCTTGCCCAAGGCTTTGACTTGATTGTCAATTTCAGCAAGTGTGATGGTGCCGTATTGCGCAGGGTCACGCTTACCGAACATATTGAGATTGATGCCGTTGAGCACGAGAATTTTCATAAGATTTCTTCTTGTTGACATAAATGAACTGTTTAGTACATTATGCAAGATTTATTTGCGCAAGTCGCTAGGGTTTGTACTTATCAAATCAATTAACCATTCAGTACATAATCTTCTCTGTTCAAAAATTCGCCATAAAAAGCGATCTATTAAAGGCGAGATACCTATGCTTGATAAATTTCTTGACCTGTATTGCAACTTGCTTGGCAAAGTCATTGCCATCTTACTAGCGCTCATGGTCGTTCTGGTGTTTGGTAACGTCGTGCTGCGCTACGGCTTCAATTCAGGCATTACAGTGTCCGAAGAATTGTCGCGCTGGATGTTTGTTTGGCTCACCTTCTTGGGTGCCATCATTGCAGTGCGTGAGCACGGACATCTTGGCACGGACTTCTTAATTGCTCGTCTACCCGTCATTGGCAAGAAGATTTGCCTCGTGGTTGGCTATGTGCTCATGCTCTTTATGTGCTGGCTGATGTTTAAGGGCTCTTACGATCAAACCGTCATCAATTGGTCTACCGAAGCACCCGCCACGGGTCTCTCGCAAGGCCTGTTCTATGGCATTGGCATGGTGTTCGCTGTGTCCGCTGGTGTGATGCTGGCGCTTGATTTTTATAAGCTGCTGACAGGACAAGTGAAAGACGAGGATTTGGTCAATATTCGTGAATCCGAAGAACAAGCCATCACCGCATCGACAGCGACTGCAGGAGACAAAAAATGACCATTCTTATCTTTTTAGGCGCTCTGTTGGGTTCTATGGCCGTTGGCATCCCGATCGCATTTTCACTACTCATTTGCGGCGCAGCACTCATGCTGCATCTCAATATGTTTGACGCACAAATTTTGGCGCAAAACGTCATCAATGGAGCCGATAGCTTCCCGCTCCTTGCCGTGCCATTCTTCATGCTGGCTGGCGAAATCATGAATGTGGGCGGGCTCTCCAAACGCATCGTGAATCTTGCGCTGGCAATGGTCGGTCACATCAAAGGGGGACTTGGCTACGTCACCATTGTGGCGGCGTGTTTGCTCTCCGCACTCTCGGGTTCTGCGGTAGCAGATGCAGCGGCGCTTACCGCTCTACTTCTGCCGATGATGGTCAAAGCAGGTCATAACAAATCCAGCAGCGCTGGCCTTATTGCTGCTTGCGGCGTGATTGGCCCCATCATTCCACCCTCCATTGGTTTTGTGATTTTTGGTGTTGCAGCGAACGTCTCAATCTCCAAGCTCTTTATCGCAGGCATCTTCCCTGGCGTGGTACTAGCTGCTGGACTTTGGTTGACGTGGTGGTGGATGATTCGCAAAGAAAAAATTGCACCGCCCGAGAAAAAAACATTTGCCGATGTGATGCTGGCACTGCGCGAAGCCACATGGGCATTGGTCTTGCCATTCATTATCTTGTTTGGTCTCAAGTTCGGCGTCTTCACGCCGACTGAGGCGGCAGTGATTGCAGCAGTCTATGCTTTCTTGGTTGCCACCTTTGTCTACAAAGAGCTCAATATCAGCCAGCTCACCAAAATCTTTGCTGACGCGGCAAAAACGACTGGCGTAGTCATGTTTTTGGTTGCGGCCGCCATGGTGAGTGCTTGGATGATTACGGTTGCGCAATTGCCAGATCAAGTGGTAGAGCTGCTCAAGCCATTCATGGGTAATAAAACGATGCTGATGCTAGCGATCATGCTGCTTTGTATGGTGGTTGGTACGGCCATGGACATGACCCCCACTATTTTGATTTTGACCCCAGTGCTGATGCCGATTATCAAAGCAGCAGGCATTGACCCTGTGTACTTTGGCGTATTGTTTATCATCAATAATTCGATTGGTTTGATTACACCACCTGTCGGCACGGTTCTCAACACCGTAGCAGGTGTCGGCAAAGTCAGCATGGACGATGTCACCAAAGGCGTGATCCCATTTATGGTGGCGCAGTTCATTGTGATGTTCTTGATGGTGCTCTTCCCCGAGATCGTGATGGTGCCCCTCAAGTGGTTCTATTAAGCTACCTCATTACACTTAATCGCTTTTAATTTTTTACTTTTAACTACTCACGGAGACTCTATGAAACGCTTTGTTCTGAAATCAATCCTCGCAGCTGTTGCCATTAGCGCATTGGCCCTTACCACGGCACAAGCCCAAGAGCGCACGCTCAAGCTCTCGACCGCTAATCCAAAGGGTCACCCTATCACCCAAGGCGCCGACAAGTTTGCTGAACTCGTTGCAGCCAAATCTGGTGGCAAGCTCAAAGTCACGGTGTTTGCTGGCGGAACACTGGGTAGCGATATGGCTGTGGCATCCGCGATGCAAGGCGGCACGGTTGACTTCAACATCGGTAACTCAGGTATTTTGGCCGCCCAAGTGCCAGCCTTTGCTATCTTTGACTTCCCGTTCATGTTTACCAATACCAAAGAAGCCGATGCGGTAGTCGATGGTCCATTCGGCAAAATGATGCACAAAAAGTTAGAAGAAAAAGGCTTAGTAGGACTCGCCTATTTTGAACTGGGTTTTCGCAACATGACCAATAGCAAGCGCCCGCTCAATACGGTGGACGACATTGCTGGACTCAAACTGCGCGTCATTCCTAGCCCGATTAACTTGGCATGGGTTAAGGCCTTGAACGCCAACCCCGTGCCTATGGCATTTGGCGAGGTGTACGGCGCGTTGGAGGCTAAAGCGATTGACGGGCAAGAGAATCCGCTCACCGTGATTGCTGCTAACAAGTTCTATGAAGTGCAAAAGAATTTGGCTCTCACCAACCACGTCTACAACCCACAATCAGTTGTCATGAGCAAAAAGACTTGGGATTCTTTAGATGCCTCTAATAAGAAGATCTTGTCTGATGCCGCCAACGAGGCGTCGAAGTTCCAGCGCGAAGTGACCCGTAAGCAAGCGGCTGAATTGGTTGATGTCTTAAAGAAAAATGGCATGAACGTCACAGAGTTTGCGCCTGCTGAACTGGCTAAATTTGCTGACAAAATGCGTCCCGTCATTGCTCAATTTGGCGTGTCGGTCGGTCAAGATGTCGTGAGTCAATTGCAAGCCGAACTCACCAAAGCTCGCCAAGCTGCTGCAACACCAGCAAAAGCTGCTCCTGCTAAAAAAGAAGCCAAAAAGTAAATGACTAAAACCCGCATCGCTGTTGCTGGTGCGGGTTATATCGGCTGCGCCCATATGGACGCAGCCCACGCTAGCTCTAGTGTCCAATTAAGCGCAATCGTTGACCCTTCTCCAAACGCAGTCGCGATAGCCGCCAAATATGGCGTACCGCTCTACACCTCACTTGCGGAGTTGTTTAACACGGACAAACCTGATGGCGTTGTGCTTGCCACACCCAATCAGCTACATCTAACCCATGCCAAAGAGTGTATGGATGAAGTTGTCCCCATGCTGTTAGAAAAACCCATCACGGTCACGGTAGTTGAAGCCGAGGAATTGGTGGTCTATCAAGAAAAAACGAGGTCAATCATTCTGATTGGTCACCACCGCGCGCACAGCCCCATCATGGCTAAGGCGCGAGAAGTAATTGATTCTGGCAAGTTAGGAAAGTTAGTCGCCGTCATGGGCAGCGCACTCTTCGTCAAACCTGATCATTATTTTGATGACGGCCCTTGGCGTCGCGAAATCGGCGCAGGTCCGATTTTGCTCAACATGATCCACGAAGTGCATAACCTGCGTATGCTGTGTGGTGAAATTGCATCGGTTCAAGCGATGACAAGCCATGCTGTACGAGGCTTTGCAGTCGAAGATACCGTGGCGATCAATCTACGCTTTGTATCGGGCTGCTTGGGTACATTTATGCTGTCCGACTGCGCAGCCAGCGCCAAAAGTTGGGAACAAACTAGCCAAGAGAACACCGCATACCCCAGCTATGACGATGAAGACTGTTACACCGTGGCAGGCACGCATGGATCGCTCTCCATCCCAACGATGCGCATGAAATCGTATGCCAAAGACGAAGATCGCTCATGGTGGAAGCCCTTTGACATAAGCGTTGTGGACATGCAACGCAGCGATCCGATTGCACATCAAATGGAACACTTTGGCAAAGTTGTGCGTGGCGAGACAAAGCCCTTGGTGAGTGCATTTGATGGGATGCAGAATCTAAAAATTACCGAGGCAATTGTTCTCTCTAGCAAAACGGGACAAATGATTCAGACGGGATAATCTCTCCCTATGTTCAACCCCTCTCAATCCGATGTCCGCCGTTTTTTTTGTGCTGCCTACAACAAGTGGCTAATCAAAGAAACCATGGACGGCATCGAGACCATTGCCGCACTTTGGATTGCTGAACACCCCGAGTACCACAGCGATCTGAGCGACGCAGAAACCGCTGTAGGACGAGATTACGCAGTGGACGCTGGGCGGACAAATCCGTTTCTTCATCTCTCCATGCACTTGTCAATCAGTGAGCAATGCTCGATTGACCAACCACGAGGCATTCAGGCGGCGGTGGAGGCCCTCACCAGCAAGCTTGATTCACTACACGACGCGCATCACGTCGCGATGGAGGCGCTCGGGAGCATGATGTGGGAATCGCAAAGATCTCATCAACCACCCGATGGCGAAGCCTACATTGAAAGCATAAAAAAAGCCGCTTCGAAGTGAAGCGGCCTTTTATGAGTCGTCGTTCGCTTACTTAGCTGGCGCTTTATGCATTTTGGCTTGCGGCACAACCTTGAGGTCGCCCTCTAGACTGCTGATATAGCCTGCCAATTCTTTCATGTCTGCAAGACTGAGCTGCTTGGCAATACCGCCCATCACACCATTGCTACGACCAACTTGAGGGTTGCCTTCTGTTTTGTATGACTTGAGAGCTGCATACAAATAGTCTTTGTGTTGACCTGCCAGTTTTGGCTGGCTAGCATCTAGCGGCTTAGAGAAATTCGCGCCGTGGCAAGAGACGCAAGCAGATTTTGCAAGTAATGCCACCACCTTCTCGCTAGGCGCTTTAGACGGCGTTGCTGGCAATTCTGCTGCGCCGTCCACTTTGCCATGCTGTGCATAGTAAGCACCCAAATCAGCCATATCTTGCTCAGTCAAAGACGCCGCAATGGCGCGCATCGTTGGGTGCTTGCGATCACCCGCTTGGTAAGCTTTCAGTGCTGATGCAATGTAAGCGGCTCCTTGGCCTGAAATCATAGGGACTTTATAAACTTCTGGGAAGCTGGCTTGGTAGCCCTTGATGCCATGGCATCCAATACACATCGCGTTTTTGGATTCGCCAGCCTTAATATCGCCCTTCAATTCAGCGGCTGATGTGCCAAGGGTAAAAAGACTTGCGGCAAGCGACAGGAGGGTAGCGGTAAAAATTTTATTCATGGGAAAATACGAGATCTTGCTAAATTAACCGCTAATTATAACTGCCGACTTATGAATCAAACCTCTACGACTACGAACCCGCCTACGACCAAATTCACAGGCTCAGATAATTACGTTGCCACGCAAGACTTGATGCTAGCCGTCAACGCCGCCATCGTTTTAAAGCGCCCCCTCCTCGTCAAAGGGGAGCCCGGCACAGGTAAAACCATGCTAGCTGAAGAGGTAGCTGCTGCGCTCAAGATGCCGCTCTTGCAGTGGCACATCAAATCGACCACCAAGGCGCAGCAAGGCTTGTACGAATACGATGCCGTCAGCCGTCTGCGCGATAGTCAGCTGGGTGATTTGGATGGCGGCTCGCGTGTCAAAGACATCAACAACTACATCATCAAAGGCGTGCTGTGGCAAGCGTTTACAGCGGAAGAGCCTGTCGCGCTCTTGATTGACGAAATCGACAAAGCGGACATCGAATTCCCCAACGACCTCTTGCGCGAACTCGATCGCATGGAGTTTTATTGCTACGAAACACGCCAGCTCATTAAAGCCAAAAATCGTCCGCTGGTGTTCATCACCTCTAACAACGAAAAAGAACTACCTGATGCATTTTTACGCCGTTGCTTCTTTCACTACATCAAGTTCCCCGACACCAGCACGATGCAACACATCGTGGATGTGCATTTCCCGAACTTAAAGAAAGAGCTACTGGCGGCTGCCATGAAGACGTTCTACGATGTGCGTCAGCTTCCAGGATTGAAGAAGAAACCATCGACCAGCGAGTTGCTCGACTGGCTCAAACTGCTCTTGGCTGAGGACATTCCGCTAGAAGCATTGCAAACGCAAGACGACAAAATTGCGCTGCCGCCGCTTTTGGGGGCTCTACTCAAAAACGAGCAAGACGTGACGCTATTTGAAAAGCTGGTGTTTATGAATCAGCGCAATCGTTAATTACGCACTCTGATAACGACCTTCCCCTTGGCTCTGCCACTCTCTACGTAGGCTAGGGCATCGTTGGTTTGCTCAAATACAAAGGAACGGTCTATCACGGGGCGAATGGCGCCCGATTCGATGTGGGTTGTGATTTGCGCCAATTGTTCGCCACTGGCCTGCATAAACAAAAATGAATAGTTAACACCCGCTTTTTTGCACGCTTTGCGGATCGAGTAGCTGAGCATTCGCATGATTTGCTTCATCACCCAGTTGAGCCCCATTTGATCGGCACTCGCAGGCGTGGGTGGTCCCGAGATGGAAATGAGATGTCCGCCTGGTTTTAAAACAGACACCGATTTCTTCAATGTCTGCGCATCTAGACTGTTAAGCACGACATCAAAATTTTTGAGACTGGTTTCAAAATCCTCTTTTTTGTAATCAATCACTTGGTCGGCACCTAAGCTTTTTACCAGCTCAACATTGGCTGTGCTTGTGGTGGTGGCAACATATGCGCCCATTAATTTTGCCAACTGAATGGCCACAGTGCCCACTCCGCCCGAACCCGCGTGGATGAGCACTTTTTGACCTCGTTTGAGTTTGGCGATACCCGTCAGCGCTTGCATCGCCGTGAGCGACACCAAGGGCATGGCAGCCGCTTGTTCCATACTCAAGTTGCTGGGCTTTATGCTCAAGTCGGCCGCATTAACGGCCACTTGCTGGGCAAAAGCTCCCATCGTTGCATTGCTGGGAATGCCATAGACGGCATCGCCAACTTTAAATTTTGTAACACCAGTCCCGACTTGGGTCACGATGCCCGCCAAGTCGTTCCCCAAAATAAGTGGGAATTTGTATTTTAGAAATGCTTTGAATTCACCGCTTTTGACCTTGAGATCAATCGGATTCACACTGGCTGCATGGATGTCAACCAATACTTGCCCTGCGGCTAGCGTGGGCTCGGGTAAATCACCAAATTGCGCGGGAGAATTGCCGTAACGAGTAATAAAAAATGCTTTCATGGTTATTCCTTTTTGAAAATTGAAAAATGAGGAGAGGGAAATTACGCCAAGCCAAATTGCTTGTGCAAACTCTTGTCAAAGAGTGCTCTGGGTATAAAGCGCCTCAAAAATGTGAGCTGCCTGGCGGCTTTGCCAGAAGCGTATCGCAACAAGGGCTTCTGATCGCGTGCAGCAACTACAACTGTCTTTGCCACACTTTGTGCAGTATCCGCATCGGCCATCGTGCGACCAAAGGCCTCTTGGTATTTCAAACGCAACGTGTTGTATGCATCTAACGTTCTGTCCCGCGGAATTGCACTTCCCTCGAACGAAGTATTTGTAGCACCAGGCTCAATCACTGACACGCGCACACCAAAGCCACGCACCTCATGATCGAGTGATTCAGAATACCCTTCTATGGCGTGCTTGGCGGCGCTGTAATGCGCAGCAAAAGGTGCAGGGATAAACCCAAGAACTGATCCCACATTCAGGATACGTCCACTGCCCTGTGCACGCATCACAGGCAAAACGGCATGGGTCATTCGCACCGTACCAAAGACATTGGTATCAAAAATGGCTTGCACCTGTGTAAGTGAACTCTCTTCGGCAGCGGCGGGAGCAATGCCCACTCCTGCGTTGTTGACGAGTAAATCAATGCGCCCTTCACGCTGCATTAACTCTGCAATTGCCGCTTCAACTGATGCGTCGTTAGTCACATCCAACGCGAGCATAGGAAATGTCGATTCCCCCGACTGTGCGCCGCGTCGGCTTGTGCCATAAACCTTGTAACCCGCCTTGGCGAGTTGCAAAGCAGCCGCCTGACCGATACCAGACGAAGCACCCGTCACTAATGCAATAGGTGCAATAGGTAAAAAATTTTGATTCATCTCAATAGATCCATTATGAAAGTTAAAAAATATGTCACTATCAATTTAGTAGTGATATGCAAAGTATACTATCAAAACGATACTGACTATCCAATATTTCAAATGAGCAATAAAAAATCTGTCAATACACCTTGTCCCATCGCGCGTACAGTGAAGTTTCTGGGCGATGCTTGGGCACTGCTCATCCTGAGGGACGCACATGCGGGAATGACACGTTTTGAAGAGTTTCGCAAGAGCCTAGGAATAGCGCCAACAATTCTGACGCGCCGCCTCATCACGTTGACGAACGAAGGATTGCTAGAAAAACGTCTCTACTCTGAGCGCCCACCACGCGAAGAATATGTGCTGACGCAAGCAGGACAAGATTTTTTGCCTGCACTGTTCATGATTGGGGCTTGGGGTACTCAATACCGAGGCACGGGCAAGCTCACACGGTTTTTAGATGCCGAGACTGGGGTAGAAATTAAACCTGTCGCGATTGATGAAATCACGGGGGCCAAGATTGGCACAAGGGCGTTAAGGGCGACTGAAGTCTAATGCAAGAGCCGCCCAGAACAAACTTACTCGGGCAATAGTCCAATCTCTTTGCTCATTTGTGCCCAGCGTGCATGCTCAGCTTTAAAAAAGTCCGCTACTGCGGCTGGGTTCATGCCCGATACAGCAATCGGGCCTATCGCTGCAATACGATTTGCAATTTCGGCTTCGGCGAGCACGGCACTCATGTCGCGATTGACGCGATTGACAACCGATTCAGCTGTACCAATCGGTGCCATCAAGGCAAACCAGCCACTCATTTCAAATTGAGGAATCAACTCGGCTAGTGCGGGCACACTCTCCCAGCCCACAGCCCGCTTGGCGTTGGTCACAGCAAGCACACGCAGACGACCTTGTTTAGCAAGCGCAGCTGTTGAGGCTAAGTCGGCCACCAAGGCATCGACGTGCCCACCCAGCAAATCTTGCGTTGCAACACCCACCGAGGCAAAGGGCACAAGATTGGCTTCTAGCTTGGCACGTACATTGA
This sequence comes from Comamonadaceae bacterium, assembly GCA_025352965.1. GTDB lineage: Bacteria > Pseudomonadota > Gammaproteobacteria > Burkholderiales > Burkholderiaceae_C > JASGCK01. The sequence continues at coordinate 2,161 of JANXRP010000106.1, read as the reverse complement.
TAAGCCTTGCGATCATGCCGCCCAAGGTTTTAGGGCCTTCATTTGCTATCGTCAACTTGCCTGGGGCAGCCTTGGATTTTGCAATTAACTCCTCGATTGTCTTAATGGGTGAATTGGCATTCACCAGCACCGCAAACGGACTATTCGCCACAAAGGCAACGGGCAAAAAATCGCGGCGAGGATCGTAGGCTAAGTTCTTAAATAAATAGGTGTTGCTGACCAATGCGGCAACGGTAGAGAAATAAAAGTTGTAGCCGTCCGCAGGAGCTTTGGCAGCGGCTAGCGCACCAATCACGTTTTGACCACCAGGTTTGTTGTCGATCACCACGGGCTGTCCCCACAGCTTGGAGAGACGTTCACCCAGGAGTCTTGCCACGTTATCAGGTCCAGAACCTGCGGGATGCGAAAGCCAAAATTTAATAGGTTTATCGGGCCACGCAGTCACTTGTGCAAGCGCTGAAAGCGATGCTGTGCCCGCAATAATAGCCGTGCGGCGATTCAAATGAGAAAAATTTATCATCACAGTCTCCCTTTTAAAGTTGTTAATTCAATCGCCATCTCACCCACTGAACCGACAGCGTACACATAGTGATCGGGTCTGATGAGTACTGCGTCGCATGGGTAACGCAAAAACCAATCTACGGCTACACGCTGGGTCTCTTCTAGCCGAATCACGGTTAGCCAATCAAAGGTTTCAAAAGCTTGAAATGCCGAGCTTTGCGCCCTTGAATTCAAAACCAGTCGCCAACCATGGCCGTAAACGTTATCCATCAAGGTAGTTGTACCTTCATGTAAAACGCGAGGTTGAACAAAGAGCGTACCGATTGCGTTGTGGCTTGAGCTTGATAACAAGCCTGTCATCAACGGTGGAATCAAATCTTGGCGCGGTACAGATTTGACGATGCCGCCTTGATCGGCCAAGAGTTTGATATCTCGCATACGTGCAAGTGTGAGATCGCGCTCACAGATGTAGCGACCAATCCCTTTAATCGTGGTGGTCAAAGCGCGAACATGCGCACCACGCTCTAGGCCATAGCTATCAAGAAATTGATCGCTGTTGACTACGTCCATATCGTGCAACAAAACATGCTTTAACTTCCAAGCCACATTCACCGCATCGCGAATCCCTTGGCACATCCCTTGCCCCAAAAACGGTGGTTGTTGGTGCGCCGCATCGCCAGCTAAAAAGACACGTCCTTTACGCCAATCTTTAGCCACCAAAGCATGAAAACGATAGGCTGCTTTGCGCCACAGCACACCGTCCTGTGGTGTGATCCAGCGAGCGAGTAATTTCCAAACTTGATCGTCTGCCAACATGGCTTCGGGATCTTCGCCGGGTAAGAGCATGATTTCCCAGCGGCGATGCTTACCCGTACAGATGACGTACGAAATAGGTCTTGCAGGTTCGCAATATTGGGCGCTGCACGTGGGCAATTTGGCAAGCCCTGCATCATTAGCCTGCACATCAATTACCAGCCATGGCTCATCAAAATCAAGGTCTTCCAGTTCAATGCCGCATAGGCGCCGAGCCATACTGGATGCACCATCGCAGCCAATCACATACTGAGCGCATGCGCTGTTCGCCACGCCCGCTGCATCCAGATAACTTATCGCCACGCCTTCAGCGTCTTGCATAAAACTGGTGAGCTCACAGCCCAAACTAACGCGCACGTTTGGAAAGCTTTGCACGCGGTTGCGCAATATTTTTTCAACAGGCGGCTGCAAAAAAACCATCGATGGTGTCCATCCCATCGGGTACGGTGGGGGCAGCATATCTAAGCGCCGAATCATTTGTCCATCTGCGCCAAAATGCTCGGATGCGGTAAAGGGCTCGGTGTACTTGGCGACCACATCGGCAATGCCTAGCTCTTGAAATACGCGCATGATTTCGTGATCTAGCGCAATCGCACGCGGCTTGGGATAAATCTCCTCAGCTTTATCAATTATCAGCACCTTCAATCCTGTTTGCCCTAGCAAACTAGCCGCCACTGCGCCCGTGGGGCCCATGCCGACAATAGCTACGTCGTACAAGTCACTCAGCTGATCACGCTTCATTTTTGATAGGTGTCGTCAAAGTGCCAATGCGTTCAATTTCGATTTCAACCACATCGCCGTCTCGCATCCAAACAGGTGGCGTACGCGCTTGCCCAACACCTGCGGG
>JANXRP010000092.1 GCA_025352965.1 Comamonadaceae bacterium | reverse complement strand
CCGCAAGCTTTCAAAATTTGAATCGCACGCCCAGAAAAGCCGCACTGCGGAAAGCTTGCGGTGCCCTTCATAAAAAGCGTAATGTCGTTGCCTTTGACAAGGCCGTCGATGCGTTGTTGGGTTGCGTCCATGATGTGTGTCTTTCAAAATTTCAATGTGATGGGGTTATTTTAAAGATAGCTGGATTAGTACGCTCAGGTTAAGTCACTTGATTTAGGTTGACTGCTGGCTAGGTAAAAGAGATGAGTGATGCTGCATGATGCGCCAAATCACGTCACGACGAATCATCACAAAAGTGAAGCGTGCAGAAAACACTGTCCCATTACGATTAAATGAATAGCCACCTGCGAGCATGGCAACATTACCTTCGACTCTGTTGACAACTTCAGTCACAGTCACTCTCATACCAGCTTGGGCCGCACACGCTATATCAAAATAATTGCGAATAGCTTCAGGTGTTGTTATCAGAGTTGGAGAAACCGTGCCCCATAGTACGGCAGTGGAATCGTAAAGTGCAGACAAGCTTGCTGAACTAGCGTCATTAAAAGCACAAACCCATGCCTCTAGTACGTCTTGAGGGGAGGACTGGGCAACAGCAGGTTCATTAGACATCGCAAACACCAATAATTTTGATTTGCAGTTTAAACGTGAATGATGACATCCTATCACTCACCCACTCTACGCGGGCATTCAAACTATATGCTAGAAACTCTGGTGCAATGGCACACCAGCGGCAGCGTGGTTTCCCGTCAGGATAGTTCTTGGTCGTGGTCATAAACATCCTCCAGTACACCGCTCTATACCGTTTAAATCTAAGCGACTACTCACTTGTTCAAACCCTTGCGCCAGCAAGAGCGCGCGTACCGCAGGGGCTTGGTCGTAACCGTGCTCAAGCAAGAGCCAGCCACCGCTGTTCAGAAAGCGCGGCGCGTCTTGCACGATACGGCGAATCGCGGTAAGACCATCTGAGCCTGACGTGAGCGCTATCAGCGGTTCGTGCGCGAGCGCTGCAAGATGCGCATCGCCATCGGCAATATAGGGCGGGTTGCTAACAATAAGATCGAAACGCTCGTCGCTTGGCACGTTTTCAAACCAATTGCTCTGCAAGCCATGCACCACAAGGCCGAGCGTGGTGGCATTGCCACAGGCCACAGTCAGTGCGGCCTGCGAGGCATCCACTAGAGTCATTTTGATATTCGTGCGATTCGCTTTAATCGCGAGGCCAATTGCACCGCTGCCTGTGCCTAGGTCTAGCACAGAAGAAGGAGATTGTGGGAGAACATCCAGCGCCCACTCGACCAGTATTTCGGTATCAGGGCGTGGAACGAGCACATCCGCATTCACCGCAAGATTCAAGCCGAAAAACTCTTTATTGCCAACGATATACGCCACAGGCTCGCCAGCTTTGCGGCGCTGGACAAAGCCATCTAACGTTTGCTGCTGCGCAATCGTGAGTTCGTCTGCGTCGTGCGACGCGAGCCATGCGCGGTCGTTGATCGGTTTTTGCAGCGTGTGCAACAGCAATATTTGTCCATCGATTCTCTCTAAGCCCTTATCTAGCATGGCTTGCAGAGCTATGCGCACGTTCAACTGCTAATCTCCAACTCCGCCATCAGCTCGGCTTCGCGTGCATGTTGCAAAGCGGTAATCACATCGCCCAAGTCGCCCTCCATGATGTAGAGCAATTTGTAGAGCGTGAGGTTGATCCGGTGATCGGTCAGTCGCCCTTGCGGAAAGTTGTAAGTGCGGATGCGGTCGCTGCGGTCGCCGCTGCCGATTAAGCCTTTGCGCACAGCAGCATCTTTGGCGGCGCGCTCGCTTCTGTCTTTTTCTTGAATACGTGCGTTCAGCACCTTCATCGCTTGCGCTTTATTACCGTGCTGACTGCGCCCATCTTGGCACTCGGCCACGATGCCCGTGGGCAAATGCGTGATGCGCACGGCAGAGTCGGTTTTGTTGATGTGCTGTCCGCCTGCGCCGCTGGCGCGGTAGGTGTCGATGCGCAAATCGCTGGGGTTGATCGTGATGGCCACCGTTTCGTCGGGCTCGGCCAGCACAGCGACTGTGCACGCGCTGGTGTGGATGCGGCCTTGCGTTTCGGTGGTCGGCACGCGCTGTACGCGGTGGCCGCCTGACTCGAACTTGAGCTTGCCGTACACGGAATCACCCTCCACGCGCACGACGACTTCTTTGTAACCACCCAGTTCGCTCGCGTTTTCACTCATGATCTCGGTCTTCCAACCTTGTGAGTCGAAGTAGCGCGTGTACATGCGCAGCAAATCTGCCGCAAACAGCGCCGACTCGTCGCCGCCCGTGCCTGCGCGGATTTCGACAAAAGCGTTGCGGCCATCGTCTTCGTCTTTGGGTAGCAAGAGGCGCTGGAGTTCAGCCTCTAGCTCAATCATCTCAGCCTCGGCCACCTCTATTTCCTCTTGCGCCATTTCTACCATGTCTGGATCGGAAGCCCCATCCTGCAACATTTGCCGTGCCGCCTGTAGGTCAGCTTCACGCTGCAAGTACCGCTGGTAACGGCCTGCGGCAGGCGTGACCTCGGCGTGCTCTTTGGACAGCTTTCGGTACGCCGTTTGATCCGCCATGATGTCGGGGCTGCTAAGTAGGCTCTCTAAATCGTGGAGTCGTTCATCAAAACGGATGAGTTGCTTGCGCAAAAATTCTTTCATAAGTTTTTGTACGCTTGGTGCAAAAATTTATTAGATAAGTTTCTTGCCAATACTTCTAAAGCCTTATCTATATCGATTTGCGAGCCATCGCCTTCTTTTAAAAATTGTTTTTTCACGCGATCAATCTCTTGTTCTTGCCACTCTTTGGCTTGCTCATTGAGGGCTTGTATTTTTGGCACAACCACTTTGCGCGTCGCTTGCCACTGCACAAATTCCGCCACACCCGCATCGACTAGTTTTGTCGCTGCGCCCACGGCCGCCGCTCGGTTAGCAAGGTTCGTTTGGACGACGGCTGAGAGATCGTCCACCGTATAGAGATACACGTCGGGCAGCGCTTTGACCTCGGGTTCAATGTCGCGCGGTACAGCTAAATCGACCATCACCATCGGGCGATGCTTGCGCAGTTTGATCGCGTGCTGCACCGCACCAAGACCAATAATGGGCAGCGTGCTTGCCGTGGAGCTGACCACCGCATCGAACTCGTGCAAATGCATGGGCAGCTCAGCCAACGCTAGGGTTTCGATGTGCAAACTGAGTGTGCTAAAGCGTTCAGCCAGAGCCACGCCGCGCGCCGTGGTGCGGTTGGCAATGACCATGCGTTTAGGATTTTTAGCAGCAAAGTGCGCCGCGCACAATTCAATCATTTCACCAGCACCTACGAGCAGCACCCGCGTGTGCTGCCAATCTTCAAACACGCTGCTGGCTAGGCGAGTGGCGGCCGCCGCCATACTGATGCTGTGGCTACCTACCTCGGTGTTGGTGCGAACATCCTTAGCCACGGTAAACGCCTGTTTAAAGAGCTGATGCAGCGTCGTGCCAAGCGTGCCTGCATCGCTAGCGGCGCGAACGGCCTCTTTGACTTGTCCCAAAATTTGCGGCTCGCCCAGCACCATCGAATCGAGCCCTGATGCCACTCGCAGCGCATGCCGCGCTGCCGATTGGTCATGATGGATATACAAATACGGCTTCAATTCATCGACTGTAATCGCACCCGTTTTAGATAACCACTCTAGCAACAAGCCTTGCTGGTGTTGGCTTCCAAGACCATAGAGCTCGGTGCGATTGCAAGTGGACAGCAGCGCGACTTCTGCTAAATCGGGGGCCGCAGCCTGCACCTCGGCCAACGTGGTGCCCAGCTCAGCGGACGCAAACGCGAAGCGCGCACGCAAATCGAGCGGCGCACTTTCGTGATTGAGACCGAGGGTCCATAGGAGCTGAGGTTGAGACATTGAGGCTAGAGTAAACCTTGATTATAAAATTTGAATCTATGACTGTCCTAGACGCCCTATTCCATCTCGTCAATTTCATCCTGCCTGCCGTATTTGTAGGCGGCGCTTTAGCGCTTTGGGGCAGGCGTCACAGTAGGCGTAGCGTTCGCCAAACTTGGCTGATGAATAGCGTGATTGGCATAGTCGCCATGATCGCAGGCCTGATTCTGTTTGGCGTGGACGGCAAGATGCTCTCGTATGCCTTGCTGGTTGTGGCCTGTAGCCTATCGCAGTTGCTAGCTGGCAGGGATAAATAAATCGAGTCTGTCGGTGTAGATGCAGTCGATGCCCAGGTCAAACAAGCGTTTAGCTTCTGCCACATCGTTCACGGTGTAGCTGCCGCAGCGCATGCCAGCAGCTTTGACTTTGGCAACGCTCGCTGCGCTCCAAAGCGCGTGATCGCAGGTGACGATGGCGCAGTCTAGGCTAATGGCACATTCCAGCCAACCGTCCCAAAGCTCATCTAGCAGCAAGCCACGTGGCAACTCTGGTGCACCCGCTTTGGCTGCGACAAGTGACTCAGGCTTAAATGAACTCATCAAAGGTTTGAGATTGGAGTCCTTCCAAAGCTGCTGCGCACGTTTGGTGATGACCTCACCTGTGCGCCGCGCCATCGCATCCGCCACGCTCTTGGGCTCACCCTCCATTTCGGTGGGCTTGAGTTCAATATTGAGTGCGTAGTGGTTTTGCAGGCAAAACTGCGAGACGGCTTCCATCGTCGGTACTGGCTCGCCTGCGTAAACGCGGCTGTACCAACCACCTGCGTCAAAGCTGGAGAGGGCGTTCCAATCCAACAACCCCGCTACGCCACGTCCCGTCGAGGTTCTGTCAAGCGTGTCGTCATGCAGCACAAAGGGCACGTTGTCGCTAGAGAGTTTGATGTCGCACTCGAACATGCGATAGCCAAACGATGCGCCGACACGGAAGGCGGCGAGTGTGTTTTCAGGCGCCATCTTGCCGCCACCTCGGTGAGCGATAAAGCGTGGGTAAGGCCAAAGGGGCGTCGTCATGACAATCTCTTTGTCGTTGCGGCATCAAACGAATGCAGTTGATCGGCACGCGGAATCACATGCAAGGTCTCGCCAATGGTTGGAGTGACAGCATCTGAATCGACGCGAATCACGATTTGCCAACTTTCTTTATTTTGGTCATATTTTGCATAGATCAATCGCTCTGCGCCCAGTAATTCCGTGGCTTGCACAGTCACAACCCAAGCACCATCAGCGCCTGTTGGTGCAAGCGTGAGATGTTCAGGCCGCACACCCAAAATCTTTCCCACGTCCTTGCCAGTTTGCGGAATCAAGTTCATCGGCGGCGAGCCAATGAAGCTGGCGACAAAGGTACTCGCTGGTTTTTTGTAGACGTTATCTGGCGTATCAAACTGCTCGATTACGCCTGCATTCAAAATCAAAATGCGCTCGGCCAGCGTCATGGCTTCGACTTGATCGTGCGTGACAAAAAGCGACGTGATGCCCAGCTCGCGGTGCAGTTTTTGAATTTCTAGCCGCGTTTGTGCACGCAGTTTCGCGTCCAAATTAGAGAGCGGCTCGTCAAACAAAAACACTTGCGGCTCACGCACAATGGCGCGTCCCATCGCCACGCGCTGACGCTGCCCGCCCGAGAGCTGGCCAGGCCTGCGAGTGAGCAGGTGCGAAAGTTCTAGCGTAGCAGCCGCTTTATCCACACGGCGTTTGATCTCATCTTTGGGCACGCCTGCAATCTTGAGGCCATACGCCATATTGCCTTCCACCGTCATGTGTGGATAGAGCGCGTAGTTTTGAAACACCATGGCAATGTCGCGCTCGGCAGGCTCTAAATCGTTGACGACACGGTCGCCAATTTTGATTTCACCCTCAGTCACTTCTTCTAAGCCTGCCACCATGCGCAAGAGCGTTGATTTGCCGCAACCCGAAGGACCGACAATGACGACGAACTCGCCGTCCAAAATCTCGGCGCTCACACCGTGAATGACTTGTGTTGCAGGCTTATCTTTGCTGACTGTCGCGTAGCGTTTAACGACTTTGGATAGTGTGATGGATGCCATAATTAACGCCATTATGACAATCAAAAATGAACACGCTTCTAGCCCCGTGACGAGTCGTTTGATGCGCTACGGATTTATTGGCTGCGGCATGATGGGGCAAGAGCACTTGCGTAATCTCGCCATGATTGAAGGAGCAGTAGCGGCGGCGATCTATGAGCCCGATGCTGCCATGCAAAAGCTAGCGGCCAGCTTTGCACCTGAGGCGACGTTTGAGGGTTCACTGGATGCGCTCTTGGCTAGGGCCGATATCGACGCATGGGTCGTTACCAGCCCGAATCAATGTCATGCCGAACAATTAGCTGCCATTGTTGCAAAGAACCCCAAACCCGTGCTGTTAGAAAAACCTGCGTGCGTTGATCTTGGAGGCGTGAATGCCCTGCAAGCCATACTGGATAAAGCTTGCACAAGTGCCGATACTGGCGCTATCCCACCCATTTGGACCGCGATGGAGTACCGCTACATGCCGCCGATTACGAAGCTCATTGAAGAAGCTCACCGTGCCCAATACACAGGCGAAGCAGTCATGTTCAGCATTCGCGAGCATCGCTACCCGTTCCTCGCCAAGGTGGGTGATTGGAATCGCTTTAGCCGCAATACAGGTGGGACGTTAGTCGAAAAATGCTGCCACTTTTTTGATTTGATGCGTCACGTGATGCAAGCTGATCCAATCCGCGTGTACGCCTCGGGTGGACAAAATCACAATCATTTGGATGAGCGCTACAACGTCGAAAATCAAACGCTTGTACCCGACATTTTGGACAACGCCTACGTGGTGCTGGATTTCCCAAATGGTCGCCGTGCGTTACTCGATTTGTGCATGTTCGCTGAAGGCTCACGCTACCAAGAGGAGCTCTGCGTGGTCGGCGCAAAGGGCAAGTTAGATTGCAAAGTGCCAGGCCCAGGGCGCTTTTGGCCAAGCGAGCTTGGCGATGCGCCCGTCGCGCAACTCACCGTCAGTCAGCGTCATCAAACGGGAAGCGACGGTTGGACGAACAATCCGACCATCACGGCTGTCCCGCTGCAAACCTTGGATATCCCAGTGGATAAGGCTTTGCTGGCAGCGGGCGACCACAACGGCTCAACGTTTTATCAACATAAGCAGTTTTTTGAGATGGCGAAAGCTTTCAAAGCTGGCGATAAAAATGCCAAACCCGAAGTGAGCCTAGCTGACGGACTCAAAGCCGTGCTGATTGGCCTAGCGGCGGAAGCATCCGCCAAAACGGGAGTAGCGATTAGTCTTCTGAGTGGCGCGTACAAACTCTAAGAACAATCCTTGGTTAATTGAATGTCGCAAGCGCCTTAGCACGCAGCTCAGGCGTGATCTCAGGCATCACGCCAAACCACGCTTTAAACGCAGGACGTGCTTGGTTCAAGAGCATGCCAAGACCATTGACGGTTTGGTGTCCGCGTGCTTTGGCAGCCGCAAGAAGCGGCGTCTCTAGCGGTACATAAATCACGTCTGAGACCAATGCCGAGACGGGCAGCGCGTCCAAATTGATATCCAACGCAGGCTGGCCGTACATGCCTTGACTCGTGGCGTTCACCAGCAAACTAGCACCCTCCAGAAATTGGCAACGATTCGCCCACGGCACAGCCTTGACGGACACACCAAATTCATCAGCAAATTTTTGCGCCACGGCTTGTGCGTTGGCATCTGTGCGATTGGCAAGTCGGATCTCTTTTGCACCCGCGTCAGCCAAAGCGAGCAGCACAGCGCGTGCCGCGCCACCTGCGCCAAGCACGGCAATCGAGCCTTTGGCAAAGTCGGTGTAACCCACTTCACGCAGGCTCTCGACATAACCAAAACCATCGTTGTTAAAGCCGCTGATCGAGCCATCATCAGCAAACACCAGCGTATTAACAGCGCCCATGCGCTTGGCCATGGGGTCAAGGTGATCGACAAATGGTAGCGCCGCTGTTTTGTGCGGCATCGTCAAATTGCAGCCTGCAAAACCCATAGCGCGCATACCTGCGATCGCAGCTTTCAAACCATTCGGATCTTCTGGCTTGACGGGCAAGCGAATGTAATCGCCACTAAATCCGAATTCTGGTCCATATTTAGCAATCCAATAGTTATGAATCAGCGGTGAGCGCGATTGCCCCACGGGCCAGCCCATGATGCCAGCGACTTTGTAGGCGGGTTTAATAGAGTTTGTCATAGCGTATGATTTTATCGATGAACACCTTTACAAACCAAATTAACACTCTCATCATGCCTGACGGGGAGCGAATCGCCACCCAAGATCATGCGCAAACCAATGGACTTGGGCTTCGCGGACAAGTCGTCTTAGTACATGGGCTTGGCGAGCACATGGGACGCTATGCGCACGTGATCCAACATCTCAACGACTGGGGTTTTGCCGTGCGAAGCTACGACCACTATGGGCACGGCAGATCGAGTGGCGACCCTGGCACGCTTGCCTCACCGCACCGCCTGCTAGACGATTTGGGTATGGTGATTGACGACACGCGCAAAAAAATGCCCGCTGCTGCCCCACTCATCTTGCTGGGACACAGCATGGGCGGCTTGGTGGCGGCAAGGTTTGTCTCGCTGTCCATGCGCCCTGTTGATGCGCTCGTTTTATCGTCCCCCGCACTGGGCGCAAAAATCAGTGGTTTTCAAAAATTCCTGCTTGCCGTTTTACCGCACATTGCGCCCAGCTTGGCGGTTGCAAACGGACTGGATGCCAACAAAATTTCGCACGATAAAGCCGTGGTTACAGCTTATCTTGCTGACCCGCTGGTACACAATCGCATTTCACCAAGGCTTGGAAAATTCATTTTTGATAATGGCTCTGCCACGTTAGAGGCAGCATCTGCATGGAGCGTACCCACGCTATTGATGTTTGCAGGCCAAGATAAGCTCGTCGATCCTGCTGCGAGCCGCATGTTTACTAGCCTCGCGCCTCAATCGCTCTTGCAGTCTACCTGCTATGAGAACCTTTATCACGAGATTTTTAATGAGGTGGATTCAAGTCCCGTGTTTGAAGAACTAAAGGCTTGGTTACAAAAAAGTTTTAATTAATGTCCTTGGCGTAAGGGCGTGTGACTTGCGCTTTAGGCAGTGCGGGGTAATGCTTAACGTTCAACGTAAACAATTGGCAATCGTGCTGCATCACCGTTGCAGCAATCAAAGCATCGTTCAAACCCACGCCGTGTGACT
>JANXRP010000072.1 GCA_025352965.1 Comamonadaceae bacterium | reverse complement strand
GCGGCTAATGCATGAAACAAAATGTTAACGCCCGCAGATTGCAGCATTTCGTCAGCCGCGCACTTGAGGGATGAGGTGTCATAACTGCGAACACGGATACGCCCTTGCATGCCGTCTTGTGGTTTGTTGAGGCCTCCCAGTCGGTCTAGTCGCTCTAAAAGCTCATCCACAACGCCATGCACCACTTGCGTCATCTCGCCATTTTTTTTGCCGTAAAGTCCTGCGAAATTAGTCACGCCACCCGCTGTACCCATCCCACCCAAAAAACCGTAACGCTCGACCAGCAGAGTCTTTGCGCCCTGTTTCGCAGCGCTGACACTGGCTGCAAGACCCGCAGGCCCCGCACCGATAACGACAACGTCAAATTCGCCAAAAACAGGGGTCTGTCGGCTGGGTTCTTCAATGGTTTTTATCTGTTTATGCACAAGTGTCATAGATGCAAGTCCCTCTGTTTAATGGAGAATGTCATTATTTGATTAATATCTAAAAATAAACAATAAGTCATTTTGAGCATTTAAAATTCTTGAATCGAGAATAATAATGGACACACTTGCTAATCTAAAAGCATTTATAACCGTTGCACGGACGGGCAGCTTTGCTGGGGCGGCACGAGAATTAAAGGTCGCACCCTCAGTTGTCACCAAGAGAATCAATCAGATTGAATGGAGGCTCAAAGCCGCGCTATTTGAACGGAGTACACGCAAGGTCAGTCTGACAGCAGCAGGGACTCGGTATTTACCATCCATTCAACGCTGCCTGTCCGATATCCATGAGGTTTTTTCAGAGCTGTCTGGCACTCGGGGTGACCTGCAAGGCACTATTCGCATCAAGTCGCCTGGAACACTGGCTGTGCAATTACTCGGGCCCATGTTTCTGCAATTTCAACAGCGATACCCACTAGTGAACCTAGATCTACTCACGCTAGATCGCCCAGTCAATCCTGTTGATGAGGGTTTTGACTTGGCCTTGACTCTCATGCCAGACACTTATGCGGGCGTTATAGAAGAGCCGCTTTGCAAGATGCCCAGAATCCTCTGTGCAGCGCCTTCGTACATAGAGCGACGGGGAATGCCCAGTCAGCCGCGAGACCTTGCGCAGCACGAGATACTTAACTTCATGCCAACAGGCACAACATGGCTTTTTGATGGGGCCGCTGGCGAGGTGCAAGTGCGCACCCTGCCACGCCTCAGCACAAACGAAGGGCAATTGATCTTGTCCGCCGCTTTAGCGGGCAACGGTATTGCGCGACTCACCAGCTATCTTTGTGAGACGCATTTGCAATCGGGCGCTCTTGTGGCATTGCTGCCAGAGTATCCTATTAAGACACTTTGGTTAAAAGCATTGATACCAGAAAATAGAGTTCAAGTCGCACGGATTCGTACACTGGTTGATTGGCTTAAACTGAATCTAAAAACCAATCCTTAGACGAACAATTGAACTTTTTATCTTGAATCCTCTCTTCCACATCAGCTTTTATAAATTCGTTCGCCTCGGCGACCCCGCAAGCGCAACCGCACAAGTACGCGCTTTGGCGAGTCGATATGAGCTGGAAGGCTTAATAGACGTGGCTCTTGAGGGCATCAGTGCTGCCGTCTCAGGCGCGGCGGATGCTTTGGATGCATTTGAACGCGAGCTGACAGACGGTGCTTTTTTAAACGGCGCATTCAGTGGCATGGTGTTTAAGCGCACGGCCTGCAAATCCAAGCCCTTTCATTCGCTCAAGGTATCCCATGCACCAGAGCTCATCAAAATTGGCTTGGATGATGAGACCAACAGCGCGGTGGATGCCACAACGCCGCACGGGATAAGCCTCTCGCCGCAAGCGTGGCGCGAGTTGATTGCAGAGGACGACGTGGTGCTAATCGACAACCGAAACAGCTTCGAGTTTGAGCTGGGGCGATTCAAAGGCGCGATTGACCCCAAGGTGGCGCACTACCGCGATTTCCCAAAGTACATCGAAAACAACCTCCCCATTTGGAAGGCCGAGGGCAAGCGCGTTGCCATGTATTGCACAGGCGGCATTCGTTGCGAAAAAACCGCTGCATGGATGGATACTTTGGATGCCACGGTTTACACGCTTGATGGCGGCATCATCAACTATCTAGCAGCCATGCCCGATGCCGAGAAAGATTGGCAAGGGGAGTGCTTCGTGTTTGACAACCGCATTGCACTGGACAACAGACTGCAAGAGACCGACACCGACATTGAGGACGTGTACGACAAAGAGCGCGACGGTGCTTGGCGCATTGAACGCGCCAAGCGATTGGCTGGAAGATGATTCCGAACCGCGCGGGCGTGGGAGCAAGCTGCGTTTTTTTGCCATCAACATCAGACTACAAAACAGCTTTCGATTTTTTTATCGCTCGATTTCCAAAAGTAGGCACTGCTGTTTGGCAAACCAGATTCGAGGATGGCTTAGTCGTCGATCAAGCAGGAAACGCCATAAAGCCAGATGCCGCTTACCTTGGTGGGCAACACCTGTACTATTTTCGGCACGTGGTAGCCGAACCGCATATCCCGTTTGATGAAGTCGTGCTGTATCAAGACGAGCACTTAGTCGTTGCCGACAAACCGCATTTTTTGCCCGTCACGCCCAGTGGCAGGTACGTACAAGAAACGCTTCTGGTACGCTTAAAAAACAAACTAGGGTTGCCTCATTTAAGCCCTCTGCATCGGCTAGACAGAGACACCGCAGGCCTTGTGCTGTTTGGCGTACAAGCCCATGAGCGCGGCGCGTATCAGCAGATGTTCCATGACAGACAAGTCCATAAAACCTACGAAGCCATCGCACCTTATCGCGAAGATTTGCAATTGCCCATGACGTATGAAAGCCGCCTAGAAGACTCACCCGTGTATATGCAGATGCACGAAGTAGTGGGCACGCCCAACAGTCGCACGGATATTGCCTTGCAGAGCATCCTGCCCGCTAAGCCTTATGGCATAAGGATCGCCAGCTATGAGCTAAAGCCCACCACAGGCAAACGTCATCAATTGCGAGTCCACATGAATGCACTCGGAGTCCCGATTTTGAACGACGGTATCTACCCCACACTCACGCCCGAGCAGCTTGTGATGACGGATGCGGACTACGCCAAGCCGTTGCAGCTATTGGCCAAAAGGCTTGCGTTTGCGGATCCGATTACGAAGCAAGAGCGGGTGTTTGAAAGCCCGCGAACTCTTATACGTTAATGAACTTGGCCTTGCGTTTATTCACAAACGCGTCCATGCCTTCTTTTTGATCTTGCGTCGCAAAGAGCGCATGGAACAAGCGGCGTTC
>JANXRP010000058.1 GCA_025352965.1 Comamonadaceae bacterium | reverse complement strand
ACAACTCGATGCCATCATTCGAGAAAGAAAGCTAACCACCAAAATTACTTATGTTCAAGAATCCGTGCATCAATTGTTAAAGCGCAGCTCTAACCGAACACTCAGTAGCGAGATAGATGATGTTTACGACATGGTTTATTGTGCAGGCTTATTTGACTATTTATCCGATAAGGTTTGCACACGTTTGATGGAGTATTTCTCAGAAAAAATTAACTCTCATGGCCGCGTTCTAGTGACGAACGTACATTCTGAGAATCCAGAGAAAAACATCATGGAACATCTTTTGGAGTGGCACTTGATTTACCGCAATGAGAAATCATTCGATGAAATTCTTCCCAAGAATAAATCTCAAGTCGAAATTTATAAAGATGCAACTGGAATCAATATTTTTGCTGAATATTCAATCCCAGCATAGATAAGCATAAGCCATATGCAAAGCAAGCACCAAAACGAAATCAATCAATTTCGAATTACCTACAGTCGCGCTGGTAGTCTCACTGCGGCGGTACTTGTTATTTCGGGACTTGGCCTGGATTATTTTCTTTATCCCAGTCAATTCCTTTCCTTCCTAGGAGTCCGAATTCTCATCACCGTCCTAACAATTGCAACGTTTTTTTATCTTGGTACTAAAGAAGGGGCTGAGCACGTTAAGTCACTAACTTTCTTTTGGCTTTTCCTGCCGCAAATCATGATTTGCTGGATGATTAATTGCACGGAAGGCGCTCATTCGATTTACTTCATAGGCTTAAATTTAGCGATTTATGCCATAGGTGTATTTTTGCCACTCAGCGTGATGGAAGGTTTATTTTTCAATACAGTCACTGTACTTCTGTATATCGCTGCCTGCTATTTTCATCCTACTATTGTTGATGGGGTTAGACTACTTTTTGGTAACTCATTATTTTTGATTTTGGCTACTGGTGCAGCCACCGTCACAACCCACTTTAACGAGCAACAACGGAATAAATTGTTTGCTCTGCAAGATGAAGTTCACACAAAGAACGCCTCTCTCGAACAAAGCAATCGTAATCTTGCCGATATCAAGGGGCACATGATCCAACAAGAAAAGATGTCAGCTTTAGGCACTTTATCTGCTGGCTTGCTGCATGAGCTCAACAACCCTGTCAACTACAGCATGATGGCCATTGGCATGGCAGAGATGGAACCCGAAGCCCTCGCAAACACCATGCTGAAAGAAAGCCTTGCCGATGCAAAAGAAGGCATGACACGTGTTCGTGACATCGTGACCGATTTAAAAACATTTGCCTACCAAAAACCTGGCGAAGATACTCGCCGTGTTTTCCTTTTTGAAAATGCGTTGCGCTCTGGTCTGCGTTTATCAGGCTTTGAATTGAAGGACATTGCCATCGAGCAAGACTTGCCCATTGACACACATGTTTTAGGTGATGAGCCCGCCATGATTGGCGTGTTAATTAACTTGGCGACCAACGCGGCACTTGCGCTTAAAAAGTCAGCTTGCGCGCAGCCCCTGATTCACATCAAAGCATGGCATGCACCAAGCTCTACGGACAATAGCCCGAGACTCTATGTCACTGTTCGCGACAACGGCACGGGCATCAAACCTGAGAACCTGACCCGCATATTCGAACCTTTTTTTACAACTCGCGACGTGGGGCACGGCCTTGGTCTCGGGCTTGCCGTTAGCTATGCCATCATTCAACGTCACGGTAGCGAATTGACCGTCACCAGTTCAGAAGGTGAATGGGCTGAATTTGCATTTGATTTACCTGTAGGAAATAGTACATGACCCCGAAGAATCGACATGCCAAAGCGATACTATTTGTTGATGATGAGCCCATGTCGACCAAATGGTTTGAAAAAAGTTTTAGCAAAGACTACGCGGTTTATTGCGCCAACTCAGCCGAAGCTGCATTGACCACGATGCAGCTTTTTGGCGACGATATTGCTGTTGTTGTCAGCGATTTTCGTATGCCCGAACGGGATGGACTAGAGCTGCTGCGAACACTCAATCAAACACACCCATGGATTGTCAAAATTTTGGTGAGTGCGTATGCCGACAAGGATTTAGTCCTACAAGCAGTTAACCAGCAATTGGTGTTTAAAGTATTAGAAAAACCTTGGGATGACAAGTTAATGCGGCGCTCTCTCAAAGAGGCTTTAGCTATGTTTCAACAGTCCTTGACGGCACGCGATCACATGGAGAACAGTATCGGCGGCATGCGCGACTCTTTAGGATTTATTGCGACAGAGTTTTATGCCCCTCTCACAGTGATAGCCTCCTGTTTAAACATGATTCAAAGCACGCTTACTGAAGTCGATGCCTCGCAGCAAATGCCGCATCACTTAAAGAGTGTTTTACCTGCGCTTCAAGCCTCACAGCGCAATCTGTCAGCCTGTCAAAATCTGATGGCGGGGTTTACACAATCTACGCACACGGCTTTTGCGGCAACGGAGACAAGCCCGATTCAAGCGGCGCGGCTAGTCCATTTACTTTGTACTGAAATGTCATCCCCTCAAGGTGAGCGGCAGAACTGGATTCAGCTTGATATTAAAGATGATTTCCCAATTGAAACTAAGCAAAACTTAGTTTATTTGTGCCTCACGAGTATTATGCAAAATGCCATACAGGCGCTGCAAAATTACACGCAAAAACCCTTGATTCAAATACAGATCGCGGATAGCAAAGCGCCAACAACAATGGTTGGGCATAGTATTCGAATCAGTGATAACGGACCTGGAATTCCCCCTGCGGTACTGACACGCCTCTTGGCAAGCCGTCCGTCTGCAAGCCACGAGGCGGTTGCAGGTAGCAGCGGTATGGGATTGATTTTTTGTAAAAAAATCATGCTATCTTTAAATGGCAATATCAGTGTCCATTCGACAAAGGCAGGCACAAGCGTGACCTTGCATTTTCCACCCAGCACGAAGGATTTAACATGACTCAAGCAACTATTTTGTATGTTGACGATGAGGCGATGGCACTCAAGTACTTTGACCGCCTCATTAGTCCCAATTACCGCGTCCTGACTGCTTTGTCTGTTGCTGAAGGTATTCAGGTTTTGCAAGCCCATGGCGACGAGATTTGTGTGTTGATTTCTGACCAACGTATGCCAGGCGCTAGCGGTAACGAGCTGCTTCGCTATGCTCGCGATCATCATCCAAAAATCCTACGTATTTTGACCACCGCGTACTCTGAGTTAGGTGAGGCGATTGTGGCCATCAACGCAGGGGAGATTTACCGCTACATCACCAAGCCTTGGGATCTTGAAATGCTGCGAACCGAAGTTCGTTTAGCGGTAGAGGTCTCTACGCTGCGTAGCGAGCGTGATGAATTGCTGCACGCCAAGATTCAAGTGCAGCAAGCACAGTTGCTAGCCAATCGTGTGAACAACCTAGCCTTGGTCTGCGGCTTAGATGCTGCATCCAGTGGGGCATTGCAGCAATATTTGAACGCAATTAAGCAGTTGGGCGGGGTCTCGTTGGCGGTGAATTGGCGAGCACTGCACTATACCGACTGGATGCAAAACGAGGCCATTCGTCATGCCGCTGTTGCAGCGCATATCCAGCAGTGGTTAAGTACGTGGACTGATCCATCGCTTGCCGACCTGACGGCCGCTCTAGGTGAATGGGTCGGTCAGCCGCAAGCGCTTACGCACTTGTTATCCGACAACAGCCAAACGCCTAACGAACGCGATTGCGCGGCTCTTGCGTGGTTCGTTGCCGTAGAGCGCGTAGGCAAGCACAGCATCCAAATAACAGTGGCAGCGGATGGCCAACTTCGATTCGACTTAACGGCCTATACAAAACCTCAGTTGACCGACGATTGGCTGGCCAATGCGATGGAGAATTTGGAAGCTCAAACATGAACGCCTATCTGCCAAGGCGCTGGCTCTTTTCCCTGTTTGTCATTGCAAGTTTGAGCGCCTGCGCAGTTAACACGCCTGCACCGACTCAACAACCTGAAGGCGCGTCAGGATTCACCGAAAAAAGAGGCTGGGCAGTCACCAAGTTTGCCGTCGCAGCCGCTAATCCGCTGGCGACGGATGCGGGCTATCAAGTCCTCAAAGCAGGTGGCTCAGCGGTCGATGCCGCTATTGCAGTACAAATGGTTTTAGGTTTGGTCGAGCCACAATCCAGCGGCATTGGCGGCGGTGCATTTTTGCTGCATAAGGGCACACGTGGCCTGCAGGCCTTTGATGGTCGCGAGACCGCACCTGCTATGGCTTCCGAAAGTTTATTCATAGGCGCAGACGGCAAGCCTATGGCGTTTATCGATGCAGTCGTTGGCGGACGCTCAGTCGGCACACTGGGTACCGTACGCATGCTAGAGCTTGCGCACCAGCAGCATGGCAAGCTACCTTGGGCCGCACTCTTTCAACCTGCGATTGAGCTGGCAACCTATGGCTTCAAAGTCAGCCCGCGCATGAACACGCTGTTGCAAACCGAAGTGCATCTCAAAAAAGATGTGATAGCGGCAGCTTACTTTTACGATGCAGCAGGTCAGCCTTGGCCTGTGGGCTATGTACTCAAAAATCCTGAATATGCAGAAGTACTCAAACTGATTGCAGCAGGCGGATCAAAAGCACTGCACGAAGGCGTTGTAGCTGAGGCTGTGGTCAGCAAGGTACAGTCGCATCCGACAAATGCAGGCAAGTTATCCATGGCGGATTTAGCGGGCTACTCACCCAAAGTACGAGATGCGTTTTGTACGGATTACACAGCCGTAGCAAAGGTCTATGTCATCTGCGGTATGCCACCGCCTAGCTCTGGTGCGATTGCGGTTGCGCAAATTTTGGGAATCCTGCAAAACGTGACAACAACCCCACAAGCCGTTGTGCTATCGGCTGATTGGCTGCATCGCTATACCGAAGCATCCCGTCTGGCCTTTGCCGATCGCGCTCAGTACATCGGCGATCCCGATTTCGTCGCTGCACCCGCTGGCGATTGGAAGAGCCTCACCAACCCCGACTACCTCGCCTCGCGTGCCAAGCTCATTGGCGAGCAAAGCATGAAGGTCGCCAAGCCTGGCGTACCAATGGGCGCTAAGTCTGCGTATGCGCCTATGCCACATCAAATCGAATACGGCACCAGTCATATCAGCATCGTCGATAGTTTTGGCAATGCACTCGCCATGACGACGACGATTGAAGACGCTTGGGGATCACGCCAAATGGTGAATCGTGGCAAAGGACTCAGCGGCGGCTTTTTACTCAACAACGAACTCACCGATTTCAGTTTTGCTCCTGCTGGTGCAGATGGCGTTTTAATTGCCAATCGCGTGCAACCTGGCAAGCGTCCACGCTCCTCGATGGCACCGACTCTCGTGTTCGACAAAGCCACAGGCAACATCGTCGCAAGCCTTGGCAGCCCTGGCGGCGCACTCATCATTCACTACACAGCAAAAACGCTTTACGGCATGCTCAATGCAGAATTAAATGCGCAAGAGGCGATCAATTTACCGAACTTTGGCTCGCTTAATGGACCCACCATCTTGGAAGAAAACCGCTTTCCCGTTAGCACAGTGGATGCGCTCAAAGCACGTGGTCATGAGATACGCGAAATCAATATGACCAGTGGTTTGCAAGGGATTCAAACCACGTCTTCAGGATTTTTTGGCGGTGCAGACCCAAGGCGCGAAGGCATTGTTTTAGGAGATTAAATTGACAACTGTTGCACTCACTATGGGTGATGCCGCTGGCATTGGCCCCGAGCTACTCGCCAAAGCGCTCAGCACCACACCTGTACCTGCGCACACTGCATGGGTCATTGTGGGTGACCGATGGATTTGGGAGCGAGCGCAAAAATTTGCAAACGTAAAAGTGTTAGCCACCACCATCACTCGCTTTGAAGATGCAGGCAGTGGGCTCTCGTTTTTAGAGCTCCCTTTGCTCAAAGAGTCAGACGTGCCGCTGGGCATTGCCAATACCCATGCGGGACGCGCGATTTTGCAGACGCTAGAGTTTTGCTTAGATGCAGCAACGTCCAATCAAATTCAAGCGATCTGCTTTGCGCCTTTAAATAAGCAAGCCATGAAGCTGGGCGGCCTCAAGTTTGATGACGAGGCCTCGCACTTTGCCAACTATCTTGGTATCAAAGATTTTTATTGCGAGTTCAATACGCTGGGCGATTTGTGGACAGCGAGAGTGTCATCGCACGTGCCACTCAAAGATGCGGCCGAGTTCATCACGGCAGAGCGTATCGATGCGGCTGCAAGCCTGATCCACAAAGCCCTCGTGGCATATGGCATCCCAACGCCTGTGATTGCCGTGGCCGCATTCAACCCACACGGCGGTGATGGTGGCACGTGTGGACGCGAAGAAATTGACACCATTATTCCAGCCGTAGCAAAGCTAAAGGCGAAAGGCATGGATGCACGTGGTCCCTTTCCTGCCGATACGTTATTTATCAAAGCACGCGAAGGCGTTTATCAAGCCGTGGTGACCATGTACCACGATCAAGGACAAATTGCCATCAAGCTGATGGGCTTTGAGCGAGGTGTCACGGTGCATGGCGGTTTGCCGATTCCTATCACCACACCCGCACACGGCACAGCATACGACATGGTCGGTACAGGAATCGCAAACTCGCAAGCCATGACTAACGCACTATTAGTTGCAACAAAAATGGGAGCATCAAAATGAAACAATTAAAGACATGGATCCCCGCCTTCGCGGGAATGACTATTTTGGCGCTTACCTCCTTTTCCAGCTTCGCCCAAACCTACCCCAGTAAGTCCATCAAAATTATGGTTGGTGCGTCTCCTGGCGGCGGCACCGACATCATTGCTCGCGTGCTAGCCGAAAAAATGAGCGCTAGCTTGAAACAGCCTGTCGTGGTTGAAAATAGAGCTGGCGCATCCAACACGATTGCGGCTGAAATCACAGCTAAGGCAACGCCTGATGGTCACACGCTTTTAGTTGCCACCACCACAGGCCAAGCGATTGCACCGCATCTACTCAAACTCAATTACGACCCGCAAAAAGATATCACGCCCATTGGCATGGTGATGGCTGTGCCCAATGTACTAATCGTGGGGTCTTCTGTTCAAGCCAAAAATGTGGCGGAACTCATCGCGGACATCCGTGCCAAACCGAACACCTATCAATACGCCAGCTCAGGGATTGGCAGCACGCAGCACATTGCGGGTGAGGCATTTGCTGCACGTACTGGGTTGAAATTACTGCACGTGCCTTATCGAGGCTCTAGCCAAGCGCACATCGACCTCATAGGCGGTGCTGTGCAAATGATGTTTGATACCACCTCCTCTGCCATGCCGCAAATCAATGGCGGCAAACTGCGTCCCTTGGCTGTCACTAGCGGACAAAGGGCTAGCGTTCTACCGAATACGCCAACGTTGATGGAAGCTGGCATTAAAGACTTGGACATGACCACGTGGTATGGCCTATTTGTGACGGGCGGTACAGCAGACGCGACGACCAAAATTTTGATCGATGAACTCAAACGCATCCTCGCTCTACCCGACGTTCAAAAGCGCATTAGTGATTTAGGTGGCATGCAAATTCCGCTCTACGGAGACGACTTCAAAGCCTTCAATAGCCGCGAGTTTGTGACCTATCGCACCTTGATTAAAGACGCCAACATTACAGCGCAGTAGTCACCCGCACAATGAATCGCCGCGAACTCATCCAACTAGCGGCAACTGCCGCTGGTCTGCAGGCCATATCCCATAAGGCCTACAGCCAGACCGTTTTTACGAATCATCCGTTCAAACTGGGGATTGCCAGCGGTGCACCAACCCCTGATGGCGTGGTGCTTTGGACAAAACTCATCTCAGATGAACTCTTTGGGTTTGGTCATCAACCCATTGACGTGACCTGGCAAGTGGCGCATGACGAAAAATTTGAACGCCTCGCCCTGCAGGGCACGAGCACAGCACTTCCCCAGCTAGGCCATGCTGTACATGCCGAGCTACGTGGCTTGCAGAGTGATCGTTGGTATTTTTATCGATTCATCGTAGGCAGCGGCGCTGGCGTGCAGATGAGCGACATCGGACGCACTCGCACCACGCCAACGCTAGGCAGCAAAGCAGACAAGCTGCGCTTCGCCTTCGCGTCCTGCCAGCGCTGGGAACACGGCTACTACTCGGCGTATCGACAAATGGTGCGAGACAATCCCGACCTCATCGTTTTTTTGGGCGACTACATTTACGAGTACGCCAGCCCAAAAATCTTGCCTCCTAGCTTTGTACGCGGTCACAACTTGCGTAAGGCTATCACCCTAGCCGACTACCGCGATCGCTATGCACTGCACAAAAGCGATCCACTTTTGCAAGCTGCGCACCGTGCCTGCCCATGGATTGTGACGTGGGACGATCACGAAGTGCAAAACGATTACGCCAGCGATCAAGGCGAAGAGCTTATTCCGCAAGCTGATTTTTTAACCCAACGGGCTGCCGCCTACCAAGCCTTCTACGAACACATGCCCTTGCCTGCAAGTGCCTTGATGCGTGGCCTAGCGGGACTTGGGCAAAACGACGGCTTGCGTGTTAATCAGCGTCTAGCGTGGGGGCAGCTTGCTAATTTTCATGTTTTAGATTGCCGCCAATACCGCGACTACCAAGTTTGCCCCAAACCAGGCCGAGGCGGCTCGACCACGGTGCTCGCTTCGCAGTGCGAAGAATTAAAAAATCCAGCGCGCTCGATGCTCGGTAAGCCCCAAGAGGCATGGCTTGCAGAGGGTCTTGCCTTGGATGCCAAACAGGATGTCAGCTCCCAGCCGTGGAGCGTGATAGCGCAAAGCACCTTGCTTGCCAAAATCAACTCGCCCGCAGGCAAAGAACCGCGCATCTGGACGGATGGATGGGAAGGCTATCCATTTGCTAGACGTCGCTTGCTTGAGTCCATGCAAGTGCAGCCCAACTTGCATCCCGTCATCTTGAGCGGCGACGTGCACTTAAACGTCGTCGCCAATGTCGAGAATACTGCCACCGAGTTTTGCGGCACCAGCCTCACCTCCCATACCAATTGGCATCCTGAGCGCGAGCCCACGTTCTACAAAGACAACCCATCCATCAGCTACTTCAACAGCGAAAAGCGCGGCTATGCGCTAGCAGAGGTCACACCCAAGCTTTGGACAACGACGCTCATGGGCGTGGAGGATGCGCGCAGCGAAAGCAGCGCGACAACGCCTATTGCCAAATTTGCCGTCGAGCGCGGTAATAAAGCTCCTGTAAAAATATAGGCATGTCCATCCCCCAAACTTTCATCCAAGAGCTACTCAACCGCGCTGACGTGGTCGATGTGGTGGGACGGCACGTCACGCTTAAAAAGGGCGGTGTGAATTACATGGGACTCTGTCCGTTCCATGGCGAAAAGTCGCCCTCGTTTTCTGTCAGTCCGACTAAGCAGTTTTTTCACTGCTTTGGCTGCGGCAAAAGCGGCAACGCCATTGGCTTTTTGATGGAACACACGGGCGCGACGTTTGTTGAAGCGGTACATGACCTCGCAGGTCAGTTTGGCCTTGTTGTACCCGAAGAACAAGCTAGCCCACAAGACCGCGCTCGCGCCGCCGCTGCCAAGGCCAAGCAAGTCACGTTATCGGATGTGCTGGAACGCGCTGC
This sequence comes from Comamonadaceae bacterium, assembly GCA_025352965.1. Classification (GTDB taxonomy): domain Bacteria; phylum Pseudomonadota; class Gammaproteobacteria; order Burkholderiales; family Burkholderiaceae_C; genus JASGCK01. The sequence goes on along the minus strand of JANXRP010000058.1, from coordinate 5,653 downwards.
CAAGGCTTATCAGATGGCGCTTCGCGAGAGCGATACCGCTAAAAATTATTTCAAAGGACGTGGTCTCTCGGGCGAGATCGCCAAAGCGTTTGGCCTTGGCTACGCGCCCGAAGGCTGGCGCACGTTGGCTAACGTGTTTCCCGATTACGCCGATCCGCTACTAGTCGAATCGGGGCTCGTGATTGAAAATGCAGATGAACAAAAAGAAGACGAGGCCGCAGGTCGCAAGGCAGACGTGAAGCGCTATGACCGCTTTCGTGACCGTGTGATGTTCCCAATTAGGAACACCAAAGGCGAATGCATTGGCTTTGGTGGACGTGTGCTGGACAACAGCCTGCCCAAATACTTGAACTCACCCGAAACGCCTGTGTTTAGCAAAGGCCGAGAACTCTATGGCCTATTTGAAGGCCGCGTGACGATTCGCGACAAGGGTTACTGCCTTGTGACCGAAGGCTACATGGACGTGGTGGCATTGGCGCAGTGGGGCTTTGGCAATGCAGTGGCAACGCTGGGCACGGCCTGCACGGCCGACCACGTGCAAAAGCTGTTCCGCGCTACCGACAGCGTCATCTTTAGTTTTGATGGTGACAAAGCGGGCGTTCGCGCGGCGCATAAAGCTTTGGCGGCGGCTGTGCCCTATGCCACCGATACGCGCTCAGTCAAGTTTTTGTTTTTACCCGAAGAGCATGACCCCGATAGCTTTATTCGTGAACACGGCGCGGAAGCCTTTGAAAAATACGTGCTAAATGCCAAACCCTTATCGCGCTTTTTGATTGAAGTGGCATCCGAGAATTGTGATCTCGCCTCCGCCGAAGGTCGCGCCAAGATGAGCACGCAGGCCATGCCGCTGTGGATGCCCTTACCAGATGGGGCTTTGAAGCGTCAGTTGCTATCAGACATCGCTTCAGGCGTACAAATTGGCAATCACGAGCTCATAGAGCTATGGAATGCAAAGGCAGAACGATCACCAGAGCGCAGTAAAGAGCGGAATGCCCAAGCAGCAGTTGGTGGCGTCACGCGCTCATCTTTTCAAAAGTTCGAAGGTCAAAAATTTGAATCAAAATTTGCCGCCGCACAGCGCAAACGCGAAGCGGGCATGATGCCGCGCTTTGGCGCAGGCAGCGCCCCACGCACCATGCCCGTCAGCCGCGCCGACCAAGCGCTCCGAATGCTACTGACCGATAACGCCGCATGGGGCAACTTGTCTAGTGAAGAGCATCATCTGCTGTGCGATTTGCCTGCACCGCATGGTGAAGTATTTACATGGTTAGACCATCAATTTATGGAGTACGGCGCACAAAACTGGGCCGCACTTTCTACTGCTTTGCAAGGCGAGTCGTTTGCAAGCTTTGCATCTAAACAAATGGACGCGAACACCGCAACGGGCGGTGAATTTAATGCGCAGGAGCTACGAACTATCTTAAATTCGGAGCTGGCGGAGCGCTTAAAAATTGAAGAGCAAGAAGTTTTGCAATTATTTGTACAAAGTCCCGAAAACATTGGCCTGCGAGCTAGGTACGAAGCACTCAAAACCAAGCGTTTACTCCTGTTGAAAGCATCCCCCTTGGTATAATCCACTTTTCTCCCAAAAAAGTGCACCATGCCAGCTAAAAAAATTACCGCCCCAGTCGCGGTTAAAAAAACCACCAAAACCACCAAAACCGCTAAGCCTGCTCCAGCAGTCGCAAAAAAGACAACTCCCAAAGTAACGACAAAACCCACCAAAGCTGAAAAACCCGCCAAGCCTGCCAAAGCCGTCAAAGGCGGCAAAAAAGGCAAAGTCTCTGATGGCGATGATGTGGTTCTCGATATTGAAGACGAGTTAGAAGGCGAACCGATTGTTGTTCCAGGTGAAACAGCCGAAAAGGTCAAGCCGCTTCGTATGAAGCTGTCCAAGGCGAAAGAACGCGCCTTGATGAAAGAGTTTGGCCTCGACGACACGGTTCTGTCCGAAGAAGATTTGGCTAAGCGCCGCTCGCGCCTTAAAGCCCTGATTAAACTGGGCAAGACTCGCGGCTACCTCACTCACCCTGAAATCAAAGATCACTTGCCCGACAAGTTGGTGGATGCCGAAACGCTAGAGGTGGTGTTCTCGCTCTTGAACGACATGAGCGTGGCGGTCTACGAATCCACGCCCGATGCTGAAACATTGTTTGCCGACAACATCACCAGCGCGTCTGCCAGCGAAGAAGAGGCCGAAGAAGAAGCCGAAGCCGCCGTCACCACGGTGGATAGCGAATTTGGTCGTACAACAGATCCTGTTCGTATGTACATGCGCGAAATGGGTACGGTTGAGCTCTTGACCCGCGAAGGCGAGATCGAAATTGCCAAACGCATTGAAGGCGGCCTGAACCGCATGATGGAAGCCATCTGCGCTTGTCCTGCCACGATTGCTGAAGTGTTTGTGATGGCCGAAGCTATCCGCAACGACCCTAAAACCGTGGTCTCTAGCATCGTGGACGGATTTGTGAATCCAAACGAAGCAGACGATTACGTGGCCGAAGAGGACTTTGACGACTACGACGCAGCGGAAGACGACGATGGCAAGGGCGGCTCTAAGGCCATGACCCGCAAGCTAGAAGAGCTAAAAGCTGAAGCGCTCAGGCGTATTGAAGAAATCCGCAAGCTCTTTGAAAAAATGCATAAAGCATTTGACAAAGATGGCTACGGCTCACCTGCCTACATCAAGGCACAAAAAGCGATGCAAGACGAAGTCATGTTGATTCGCTTTACGGCAAAAACGATTGACAAGCTGTGCCAAAAAATGCGCGGCTACGTTGAAGATGTGCGCAAAAAAGAACGCGAACTGCGCCGCATCGTGGTTGAAAAATGCCGCATGCCGCAAGAGACGTTCATCAAAGACTTCCCGCCTAACTTGCTCAACCTCAAATGGGTTGAAAAACAAGCCAAAGCGGGCAAGCCTTGGAGCGAGACGATTTCGCGTTTCATTCCGCCGATTCAAGATCAGCAACAAAAGCTGATCGACCTGCAAGCCAAGCTGGTTGTGCCGCTCGACGTACTCAAAGACATCAACAAGCAAATGAACGACGGCGAACGTAGCTCTCGCGCCGCCAAAAAAGAAATGATCGAAGCCAACTTGCGCCTCGTTATTTCAATTGCTAAAAAATACACCAACCGTGGTCTGCAATTCTTAGATTTGATTCAAGAGGGCAACATCGGTTTGATGAAAGCGGTTGAGAAATTTGAATACCGCCGTGGTTACAAATTCTCCACCTACGCCACATGGTGGATTAGGCAGGCCATTACGCGCTCGATTGCCGATCAAGCCCGTACGATTCGCATCCCTGTGCACATGATCGAAACCATCAACAAGATGAACCGCTACTCGCGTCAACACTTGCAAGAGCACGGCTTTGAGCCCACAGCCACCATGCTGGCCGAGAAGATGGAGATTCCTGAAGACAAGATCAGGAAGATCATGAAAATCGCCAAAGAGCCGATCTCGATGGAAACACCCATCGGTGACGATGATGATTCGCACTTGGGCGACTTCATCGAAGACCAAGTCAATACCGCGCCCATGGATGCGGCAGTGCAAGCGGGTCTGCGCGATATCGTGAAAGACGTGCTCGATAGCCTCACACCGCGCGAAGCCAAGGTGATGCGTATGCGTTTTGGTATCGAGATGACCAGTGACCACACGCTAGAGGAAGTTGGCAAACAGTTTGACGTAACGCGCGAGCGTGTGCGCCAAATCGAAGCCAAGGCGCTGCGTAAGATGAAGCACCCTTCGCGCTCAGATAAATTGCGTAGCTTTATTGATACGATTTAAAAATCGCTTGTACTTGTGATGTACGAGGCAATGGCGCAACCGCGCCAAAGCTTTGTACAGCAAGGCTTGCAGCCGCATTGGCATAACGGGCAGCATCACGCATCGAGTCGCCTGCCGCTATTCTTGCCAGCAAGTTACCGCAAAAACAATCGCCTGCGCCTGTGGCATCGATGGCTTCTACCAAACGCGGGGCTACAGCGACGCGAGTTTTACCGTCGCTGATCACGCAACCTTCGCTGCCAAGCTTCAGCACCACGGTTTTTGCGCCGCGCTCATGGCACCAATCCAAGATGAGATTAGGTTCTATTTCGGTCTGCAGGCCATTTATCAAAATTTCAATGTCTTCGCGGCTAGGTAAGAAGAGGTCGCAAAGGCTCATCGCTTCAGTCAACACTTGCTTGGCACGCTCCAAGGACCATAACTTCAATCGCAAATTGGAATCCAGCGAGACCATCGTGCCCACTTGTTTAGCATGGCGCATCGCAGCAAGCACCGTCTTTGTTGCTGACTCTGATATAGCAAGCGAAATACCTGAAACATGCAAAATTTTCGCTTGTTCAATCGCTGCTTTGGGCAACCAGTCAAGCGTCATGTGGCTAGCCGCCGAGCCTTTGCGCATATAGTGAAACTCATGTCCACTGTGTCCATGCGTAACAAAGTACATGCCCGTGGAATGCACCGCGTCGATCTCGATATGAGAAGTGTCCACGCCCTCGCCCTGCCAAAGCGAGAGGAGCTTTTCACCCACCCAGTCGCTGCCCACTCGCGTGAGATATGCCGTCCTAGCACTCGCTCTGCTGGCGGCAATGATGGCGTTACTAGTATCGCCTCCAAAGCCTTGCTGGTATTGGGCTACAGCAGGGTCGGTTTGATTAAATTCAACCATCGCTTCACCTAAAGCGACGACATCGAAACGCCTAGCTTCACTCGTCAAATTCATACGGCTACCTCGGCTGCTACATCTATAGCCGAGTCAGTCGCCAATCGGGCCAATGCGGTAATGCCATCCCATCGCCCCGCTTCCACCAAATGCGCAGGCGTGAGCCACGAGCCGCCCACCATCGCCACATTGGGCTGTGATAAAAATTCTTTGAGATTGCTTTGCGATACGCCACCTGTCGGGCAAAACTGCACATCGCCCAGCGGCCCGTGCAGTGCTTGCAACATACCAAGTCCCCCTGCTTGCATCGCAGGAAAAAGCTTCAAAAGCGTATAGCCCGCATCGCGTGCCGTCATCACCTCAGAGGGCGTCATCACGCCAGGTATAAAGGGCAAAGCCAATGCTCGAGCAGCCTGCAAGACCGTTGTCGAGTAGCCAGGTGACAACGCAAACGTCGCTCCAGCGGCTTGCACCCGCGCCACTTCGTCCGCTTGCGTCACCGTACCAGCACCAACATGCATCTGGGGCACGGCGCGTGCAACAGCTTCAATAGCTGCAAGACCAGCGGCATGACGTAGCGTGATCTCCATCGCATCAATGCCGCCCGCCAGTAGCGCATGTGCCATCGGAACGGCTTGCCGCACATCTGTAATGACAATGACGGGGAGGATTCGGGTTTTGAAAGTGAGGTGCTTCATAGGCTGAGCATCTTATCGGGTTTCGCGTTTCAAATTAATTCAATTAAATGAAACTTTTTCATTGGAATCACAACAAAAACAAAGCCTCGCTTGATAAGTTCAGAGCAGCTGCATCCGCAACTTTTATAAAAGATAAGCATGTCAATATTCGACTCTCTACGCCCGACCTAATGGACATTCAAGTTCGCGCCTTGAAGGAAGGCATGCCTTATCAAACCTTAATTGCTAGCGTACTGCACAAGTATGTGACGGGGCATTTCACCGAGTCCTCATCCAAACGAA
>JANXRP010000041.1 GCA_025352965.1 Comamonadaceae bacterium | reverse complement strand
GGGCGCTCCTGAAATCCCATGGTTTGTGGCTAAGAAAGACATGGCGACCAACACCTTGATTGCCGTGCAAGGGCACGACCATCCGCTCTTGCTCTCGCACAAGCTCACGGCGTTGGATGTGAGCTGGGTGAGTGGCGAAGCGCCACCAGCAGGGGATTACGCTGCCAAAACACGCTATCGGCAAGCAGATGCAGGCTGCAGCGTCGGCACTGCTGGAAGCCTTACGCAGCAAGGCTTTGCACTAGATTTTGCAGATGCACAGTGGGCGGTGACGCCAGGCCAATCTGCCGTGCTGTATGACGGCGAGGTGTGCTTAGGCGGTGGGGTGATCGAGACGAAGGCGGCGTGAGCTCGGCGCTTGGTTATTGAAAGTCAAACACGGGTGCGTTAATGCCGCATGCGCCGCCACCTGTGCCGACCTTGTTAGCTGTATTAACAATAAATTTCGAGCTTGCATTGCCAGAGACAACCAATGGATTCGCGATCTTGATACCGTTGGTGCTTGCAACATTTGCAGGTTGCAAAAATGCATTACTGCCTGTGCTGGCGTTGGCATTGGTCGTTAAATACATGTAAACAATGTCAGCGCTAGCGACAGTGCCTGTCCCCGTGCAAGCGGTCGTCACGCCCGAATTAGGTACGGTCATGCTGCTGGTGTTGGTACAAACATCAGTCGTGTATTGCGTGCCTGCAGCGCATGACGCACCGGCAGCGGCAACGGGCGTGAACACAATGTTGTCCGACATTTTGATGATGACGCAGTTGTAAGTGCCGTCGGGTGGGTTTGTTGGCGAGCCGCTACTGCCTAAAGTTGGCTTGGTAATGAAGTCAAGCAGTGTCGGTGCTGCATTATTAAAAATGGTGATGGGGCTGGTACAGAAAGGGCTCGTGGACACCATGACGCTATAGACCGATAATTTTAGCGAGCTTGCGCTCGTTGTTTGTGCCATAACCTGCGCGGCAAAAAACGACAAACCTAAAAAGAGTAGTTTGAATAATTTCATGGTAGTGCTCCTTGTGATAAAAAATTAACTGCCAGAACCAGTAACGGTCATCTTATCGGCGGAAGCGCCGCCCCCAGCTCCGCATGCGACCACGGTGAGCATTAAAAATGCTGCGCACAAGAGGGCTTTTAAAACTTGTTTCATAGAAAGACTCTCTTTGGGCGTTACTACCCAATCATTATGCAGTACCCCGAGACCAAGGCGCAATAGCTTTAAAGCGCTGGATGTACTCTGGCGTGAGCCAAAAAATATAGCCCGTGAAGATGGCGTTGGCAATCCCGACTAGCAAAAAGATTTGCGGGATGGTTGCACCTAGCGACAACAAAGCGCCAGCCATGATGGAGCTGACGATCATGAACAGCGCATTCAGGATATTGTTGGCGGCGATGATGCGCGCACGGTGCGAAGGATCGGTGCGCAGTTGCACGAGCGCGTACATGGGAACGCTGTAAAGCCCTGCAAATAGAGCAAGCAAGGCTAAATCTGCCATGACGCGCCAGTAGTGTGGTAGTGCGATAAAAGCGGCAATGCCCATCTCGTTAGACGCTGGCAACGCATGCGCTGCAAAATAAAAATCAATGGCAAATACGCTCATACCGATCGCGCCGAAAGGCACAAGCCCGATCTCGACATGACGCTTGGACAGCACTTCGCACAGCAGCGATCCCACGCCAATGCCAATGGAAAAAACTACAAGCAGCAGTGATGCGACGTTCGGATCGCCATGCAGCACATCTTTGGCAAGACTTGGAAATTGACCCAAAAACACGGCGCCAAAAAACCACATCCAACTGATGCCAAGCAGGGTGCGAAACACCAGGGTGTTGCTGTGTGCGAGCTTCAAATTTTTTATCGTCTCCGAAATAGGATTCCAGTTCATCACCAAATCAGGGTCAGTGGAAGGCGCGCTGGGTATCGCTTGCGCCGCCATACGCCCCAGCACGGCCAAGGCGATGCAGGCCACAGCCACAGCGGTGTGCCCCACCTCGGGCAATGCGACCAGCACGCCACCCACAATATTGCCTAGCAAGATGGCGACGAACGTGCCCATTTCTACAACGCCATTGCCGCCCGTGATTTCGCGCTCATTCAACACTTGCGGGATGTACGCAAACTTGACGGGGCCAAACAGCGTGGAGTGCAAGCCCATCAAAAATACGCAGACCAAGAGCACAACGACATGGCTAGCATAAAAGCCATACGCGCCCAAGAGCATGATCACGATCTCTAAATTTTTAACAAAGCGAAAGACGGCGGCCTTATCTAGCTTGTCTGCCAATTGACCGCTGGTGGCAGAGAACAAAACAAACGGCAAGATAAACACAGCACCAATCACCAGCCCCGCAAGATGGGATGGCAACCACGACACGCTGAGTTGATACGTCACCATCACGGTGAGCGCAAACTTAAACAAGTTGTCATTCGCCGCGCCAGCAAATTGCGTCCAAAAAAAAGGCGCAAAGCGGCGCTGTTTGAGGAGGTCGAATTGGTTGGGGTGGGACATGCGAACTCCTTTAAGTTATTTATTTTTGAAGAGCAAGGATGATTGGCAAAGCTGCCAAACTGGCTGCTAAATGCTTGAGCGTATGCCCGCTGACCCAATGTCCCGTCGCCTCAAAAATGGCGTGGTCATTTGATTCGAATACCTTAGCTAGCGCGTACCAAGCGACCACGGCATACAGCGATACGCCCAAACTTTTGATGTGTTTACGGGTGATGGCCAAAATCAAAATTAATAGCAAACTGCCAAATTGGAGCGTCATCCAAGGCAGTACATCCGTAGTTTGCGACCAGACGAGCAGCGACAACATGCCCGCCAAAAGGCTTATCAGCCCAAGCCAGATACCACTTTTGGCGCTGATACGCTCGGAAGCCGCCACGCCAAGCATTCCCGCAAAAACGAAGGCCATGCCCGCCCTGTCCCACAGTAGCGTGCTATCGCTAGGCGTGAGGTGATAGAGCATCGAGCCCACCGTGGTGAAGATAAGGCCGATAAAAAAGAGTGCGAGTACAAAACTTTCACGCCCGACATAGGGCTGGTAAGCCTTATGGGTATTGGCTTGCAACAGTAGCCCCCAAATACCAAAAATGGCAAATGGCAAATTGGACAAAACATCAGCCGTGTTTGGGATGCCAAAAAATTCGCGACTATCAACAAAGTGATTGCCGCCTAAATTGCCATGCAAACCAAGTTGCGCGACCAGTACTTTTACGACATCGGGTGTGAGTGGATAGATGAGGTGACCGATCACGCCAATCACAAACAGCGCGGCAACTGCAAGCAAAAGACGGCGTTCGTGATTGAGTGTGGTGTGCATCAAAACCGAATCTCACTTGGCAAATACTTCGCCAGCAAGTCCTCAAAATAAGGCTTTAGCTCGGCAAGCTTGGGCGGATTCGGATTTTTGGAATACAAATCGTAAGGGTTAAAGCGTTGCACCCACGGTTTCATCTCATCATCTTGGGCATTGCAAAGATGTTGATATTCGTTCTCTTTGTGCCAAGCATAAAAGCTGTGAAAGCGAATCATGTACAGCGCGGGCAATGGCAAATACGGTTTCATGAGGTGATACAGATATTCGTCGTGCCCCCAGCTCATGTGGACATTTTCTAAACCACAGTTCGCGCTGTAAATACCAAGATTGGTTTGAAGCTCTGGTCGTTTGCTGTCAGGGTTGTGTGCAAAAAATTCGGGGTACACAATCTTGCTGGAATATAGGCAGCCCACAGGGAAGGTATCGCCCACCACCGCCCACTGTGGCTCGCCAAATAGGCAGAGCACTTTGCCCAGATCGTGGATGAAGCCAGTGAGCACCATCCAATCGGGTTCGCCGTTCGCACGCATCGCCTCTGCCGTTTGCAGCAAATGGTCAAGCTGCGGCAGTGCGATGTCGGGGTCGCTATCGTCCACTAGCGTATTCAAAAAATCGAGCGCAGCCCAAGGTGTCATGATGGTTTGGTTGAAGCTGAGGTATTGCGCTTTTTTAGCCAATACAAAATCCAGCGTTTGGCTCGTGTGATTGAGCCGATAAAACTCGCGCACGGTGTCCACGGCATCTGCACGCTTGGGCGCTGCGTAGTTGCGATAACTCATTTTTGTTTTCTCCTAAAGAACGTGAGCAACGCGGCATCATCCAAATCGGCATACCCCTCGGAAGCCGCATCCACAAAGGCCTTGGAGGCAGGTGTGCCCACAAGGCAATCCACGCCTGCCTTAGCGGCCATCGCTAGTGCGAGTTTGGTATCTTTGGCTAGCAGCGTCATGTGTGCCCTTGGTGCGTAGTCATCCATCAATGCACGGCTCATGCGATCTTGACCAATCCAACTTTGCGCGCTCGAGCTTTGCATCACAGCCAGCGCTGCTGCAGGCTCCAGCCCCATGCGCTCGGCTAGCGCTAGCACCTCGGCCGCGCCTGCCAAGTTGATGCCTGCCAAGAGGTTGTTACACAGCTTCATGCGTGCGCCGTCGCCAGGCTTATTGCTCACGCGGAAAATTTGTGTCGATAGATCATTTAGCAAAGTTTGATGCTGCGTGAATACGTTGTCCGCGCACGCCACCATCAAGCTCATTGTTCCGTTCTCTGCTCGGGCTGGGCCACCTGACATGGGCGCATCAATGGCTTGCAAGCCACGCACCATAAGACTTTCAGCAAAGCGTTCTACGTCCTCGGGGGCGATGGTTGGGCACAGTATGACGGTGCGAGGGTTGCCGCTTACTACTTGAATGTTTGGCAATACGGAGTCCACTTGTGCGCTATCGACAACGCACACGATGACGACTTGGCAGCTATCTGGCAAACTGCTCGCGTCCGCATGCACGACTGCGCCGAGTTTGGCCAATGCTTTTGTTTTTGTTGCGTCGATGTCGATGACGTGGACGGCATAACTCTTGCCGAGTAGGCAACACGCCATGCCTCCACCCATATTGCCGACGCCAATGATGGCGATGATGCCGGCGCTAGTTGGAGGTTGACGATTCATAATTGACATTTTAGGGAGGCATTCGCACATGGCTTTAGAAAAACTATGCACAGGCACGATATGGGCTGAAGGCCCTGTCTGGATTGATTTGCAGGGCGGCTATCTGCTGTGGAGCGATATTCCGAACAATCGCATGATGCGCTGGAGCGATGCGAGTGGCATGAGCGTGTGGCGTGATAAAGCCGAGTTCACCAACGGGCACACATTAGATCTGAATGGTGACCTCTTGCATTGCTCGCACGGCCTTCGCGCCGTGGTGCGCACGCCGCTGATCAATGGTGAACTAGGGGCGGATACGCCCGACCAAATCATCGTGAATCAATATTTGGGTAAGCGTCTCAATTCACCGAATGATTTAGTTGTCAAGCGCGATGGCACGATTTGGTTTAGTGATCCGTCCTATGGCATTTTGAGCAACCGCGAGGGCTACAAGGCCGAGCGCGAGCAAGCAGGTCATTTTGTGTACTGCTTCAATCCGTCCACGCACCAGCTGACTGCGCTGACGGAGGCTGTGCCTCTATTCATGTTGGAAGACCCGAATGGTCTTGCCTTTTCACCCGACGAATCGATCTTGTATGTGAGTGATACATCGGCAGCACGTTACTCGGACGGCAGTGGCAATCACCACATCACGGCGTTCGATGTGACGCAAAAAAATGGCGTGTACACGCTCGTCAATCCGCGCATTTTTGCGGTGGTTGAGCCTGGGCTGCCTGATGGCTTTCGCGTGGATGCCAAAGGTCAGATTTACACCAGTAGCTTGGATAGCGTGCAGGTGCTATCAAACAGTGGGGAGTTATTACAAAAAATTCTAGTGCCAGAAAAAGTAGGCAATTTGTGCTTTGGCGGCAAAGACGGACGCGACATGTACATTGCCGCCAGCACCTCGCTCTACCGCTACCGCATGGACGACTCGTTCGCGCTCTAGGTCTGCACCAAGCGCCGCGCTTTGGCAATCGACAGCAAAATTCCAACGCCCAAGCCCAGCGTCACCATGGCTGTGCCGCCATAGCTGATAAAGGGTAGCGGTACACCGACCACGGGCAAAATGCCGCTGACCATGCCCATGTTGACGAAGGCGTAGGTGAAAAAAATCATCGTGACTGCGCCGCCCAGTAAGCGTGCAAACAATGTCGGTCCAGCTAGAGAAATGGTGAGCCCGCGCAAAATCAAAAAGCCAAATGTCCCGATAAGGATCAATGCACCTAGGAGTCCAAACTCTTCGGCGAATGCCGCAAAAATAAAATCGGTGGTGCGCTCAGGAATAAACTCAAGATGCGTTTGCGTGCCTTGAAAATAGCCCTTGCCAAAAATGCCACCCGAGCCAATAGCAATCATGCCTTGGATGATGTGAAAGCCTTTGCCCAGCGGATCTAGCGAAGGATCAAGCAGTGTGCAGATGCGTTGACGCTGGTATTCATGCAAGAGCGGCCAGACCACACCGTCTGCGCAGAGTCGATTTTCAAAAAAGAGCAACGAACCCACACCTACCACGCCGATTAGCACAGGCGGAATAATCCAAAACCAACTCAGGCCAGCAAAAAATAAGATGTAGAGACCGCCTGACAGCACCAAGATGGCGGTGCCTAAATCGGGTTGCCGCACGATGAGCCCGACAGGAATAGCCAGCAGCAAAGTGGCCACCAAAAAGTCAAGCGGACGCAATTGACCTTCGCGCTTTTGAAACCACCATGCCAGCATGAGCGGCATGGCAATTTTTAAAATTTCACTGGGCTGAATCGTGATGCCGATATTGACCCAGCGCCGCGCGCCTTTTTTGGTGAGACCAAATACGGCAACAGCAATGAGCAGCAGCACCCCCACGGTATACATGGGTACGGCAAGCGCCATCAGGCGCTGCGGCGGAATCTGCGCAACAACAAACATGATCACCGTCGCAATCACGATATTGCGCAGATGGTCGGCAAACCGCCAGTCATAACCATCAGCCACCGAAAACATATTGATAAGACCAATCAAGGCGAGAACCCCTACGGCGCTGAGCAGGGGCACGTCAAAGCCGCGCACGATAAAGAGTAGGCGATGAAATAGAGTGGGTTTGTCAAGGAAGTGTGCCATAGACCAATTATCACGTGGGACAATAAGCGGATGACGTATGCATTATTTGAAGACACAGGAAAATTGCTCACAGGGCGCGTGATGAGTGAGACGGACGCGAGCGCTCAAATTGAGCTAGATTCAGGCAAACGCCAAAAAGTGAAGGGTAGCCACATCCTGTTACGCTTCGAAAAACCCGAGCCTGCCGTATTGCTGGCCGCGAGTGGCGCACTGATGCCCGAAATCGACCTTGCGATGGCTTGGGAGTTCGCGTCCGAAGATGAGTTTGGCTTTGCGGATGTGGCGCGGGATTATTTCTCGGCGCAGGCGACGCAAACGGAGCAAACCGCCATGCTGTTTGCCTTGCACGGTGCACCGCATTACTTTAGACGCGGCGGTGCGAAAGGACGCTTCAAAAAAGCCGACGCAGCAACCCTAGCCTTGGCTTTGACGGCGATTGAGAAGAAAAAAGAAGTGTTGGCGCAGATTGACACGTGGGCGTTAGAGCTGGCCGACAAACAGTGCCCAGAGCCCATCAAAACACAGCTCTACAAAATCTTATTTAAGCCCGACAAAAATGCGCCCGAGTACAAAGCCGTGGTGCAGGCCGCGCGCGCCACGCAAATGCCGCCCCTCGTGCTCTTGCAAGCGGCGGGAGCGATTGCAAGCGCCTACCAATTCCATTGGCAGCGATTTTTGTTTGAAGCCATGCCAGCAGATCGAGGGGGGCAAACCAGCGCTCCGAAAAAACTTGTGGTGTTGTCCTTGGCCGCTGTTCGTGCCTTCTCGATTGATGACTCTGCCACCACTGAAATTGACGATGCGTTGTCCGTGCAAGGACTCGGCACACCTGAGATCACACTTGGCATTCACATTGCTGCGCCCAGTCTGGGCATTGCACCCGATGATGCGGTGGACAAGCTGGCGCGCTCCAGGCTATCGACCATTTACATGCCAGGTCAAAAGATCACCATGTTGCCAGACGCCATCGTGCAGCCGTTTACGTTGCAGGCAAGCACTAACTTGGATGATGCACGCCCTGCCGTTTCGCTCTACGTCAAATACGACGCTGCGACCTTAGCTGTCAAAAGTTTCGAGACCAAGATTGAGCGCGTACCTGTCGTCGCCAATTTGCGCTACGACCAAATTGACCACATCGTCACGGCTGGTTGGCTGAATGATTTCGCCATTGAAGCAGTAGATACCCCGCCCGAAGTTGCAGACTTGCGCCCAGAGCTCGCATGGCTTTTTACGTTGGCGACAAGCTTGAAAGCGCAGCGCGAAGTTGTGCGCGGCAAGCCCGAAACATTCAATCGCCCCGATTACAGCTTCAAACTAGACAAGCAAGATGGCGCAGAGATTCAAGGTGATGAGCGCGTGGAGATTCTCCCCCGCGTTCGTGGTGCGCCGCTCGACCTCATTGTGGCGGAAGCCATGATTGTGGCGAATAGCACCTGGGGTGCATGGCTTGCTACGCTTGGCGTGCCAGCCATTTATCGCTCGCAGGCCTCACTGGGATTCGGTGTCAAGGTGCGCATGGGCACCAAAGCCTTGCCTCATGCGGGTATTGGTGTGCCTGCGTATGCGTGGAGCACCTCGCCGCTGCGCCGCTACACCGACTTGGTCAATCAGTGGCAAATCGTTGCCGCTGCCCTGCACGGCGCTACCGCCGCGTTGGCCGCACCGTTCAAACCCAAAGACGCGGCGCTGTTTTCTATCATTGCCAGCTTTGAAGATGCGTACAGTAACTACAACCAATTTCAAAATACGATGGAGCGTTATTGGACACTTAAAGCGGTGCAGCAGCGCGGCATGACCGAGTTCACGGCGGTGGTGATGAAAGAGGGTCTTGCGCGGGCGGACGAGCTGCCGCTGGTGCTGCCTGTGCTGGGAGCGAAGGAGCTACCGCGCGGTGCGCGCATTCGCGTGCGGCTGGGTGAGATCGACTTTATTGGCCTAGAGCTGGCGGGTACGCTTTTAGAGCGCTTAGATTTTGATGCCAGGGACGAAGACGCCAAACCATCCATGATTGATGCAAATGATGAGTTTGATGACGCGCCGTTGGCGACCGTCGCGATTGCCATGGATGTGAACGAAGAGCAAACTTCTTGAAATACCTGACCCGACTCTCCAGCCTGCAAATCGCCATTGGTGTATCAGCACTCATTCATGTGCTGCTCATTACGGTGCGGTTTGTTAATCCCGAAGGCTTTAACCGCGTGTTTAAAGATACGCCGCTCGAAGTCATCTTGGTCAATGCCAAAACCAGTGAAAAGCTGGATGACTTAAACGCGCAAGCACAAGCGATTGCGCAGTACCGCCTAAATGGTGGAGGCGAGGCCGATAAAGGCTTAGCGAGCAGCCCCATGCCTAGCAGTCAGATCACGGATATGGGACTGGCCGCCGAGGAGGCGCAGTCACAAATTGAGAAATTACAAGCCCAGCAAATACGGATGTTGGCTGAAATTAAAGAGCAGGTGACGCGGTTGCCCAAGCCTGACCCCAAAATGGTCAAAACGGCTGACAAAGCCGAGCAAGAAAAAAAGCGTAAGCAGTTGCTGAAACTGCTGGCCGCTATTGAACGTCGTATCAACGAAGAAAATGCGCGTCCCAAAAAACGCTACATCAGTCCTGCCACACGGCAAGAGGCGTATGCGTTGTATTACGACGATTTGCGCCGCAAGATTGAGCGTGTGGGAACAGAGAATTTTCCAACGGCTGCGGGGCGCAAACTCTACGGCGAGCTCACCATGCTGATGACGGTCAACTACGATGGTCAAGTTGTTAGTACCGAAATCGTGAACGGTGGCTCGGGTGACAAGCAGTTAGATAGACGCGCCCAAGCGATTGCCCGTCAAGCCTCGCCTTTTGGTACGTTCACCCAGGCGATGCGCCGCACAGCCGATCAGTTGGTGGTGGTGTCGCGTTTTCAGTTCACCAAAGATCAGGTGTTAGAGACAACACTGGCGGCGCAATGATCAAAAAAATTCTCATTCGTTTTAGTGTTTTGGTTTTGATGGGTGTGCTGGCGCTGCAAGTTTTTTTTCTCGCACGCATCTTGATGATGCGCTGGATAGCGCCTGAATCCACTGGCTTTGAACGTAGCAGCGCTTATCAAATAGCAACCACAAAACCACAACCTTGGGCATTTGGTTGGCGGCAAACGTGGGTACCTTACGAGCAGATCAGTCAGAATCTCAAACGCGCCATCATTGCCTCCGAAGACGCGAGCTTTACCGACCACGACGGCGTGGATTGGGCGGCCATCGAAAAAGCATGGGATAAAAATAAAAAGGCGGAAAAGCAGGCTGAAAAAAACAAACCTAAATTCAGTTTATTTGGCAAGAAGCCAGTTGCTAAACCTGCGCAAGCCACACAAACAAAAGCTCCAAAAACGGTGGGCGGCTCTACGATCACGCAGCAATTAGCTAAAAACCTATTTTTAAGTGGCGAGCGAACCTACCTGCGCAAGGCGCAGGAATACGTGCTGGTGGTGATGCTGGAGACGCTGCTCTCCAAAGAGCGCATCTTTGAGATTTATCTCAATCACGTCGAATGGGGCGAAGGCGTGTTTGGCGCGGAAGCCGCATCGCAATACTACTTTCGCAAAAGCGCAGCTAAGTTAGATGCGTATCAGGCCTCGCTTTTAGCCGTGATGCTGCCACGCCCTAAATATTTTGAGCGCCGCATTCATACTTCCGAGTATTTGCAGCATCAAGCGGGCACGGTGCAGGCGCGTATGGGCGGCGTGGATATCCCTTAAATTTAAGATGCTATGACGATTATTTCTGACCCTTGGTTTTACGCTGCAGCTATCCCTGCTGTCTTCTTAACGGGACTGAGCAAAAGCGGTTTTGCCACGGGTATTGGCGCTCTCTCGGTGCCGCTCTTGGCGCTCACCATCTCTGTGCCACAAGCGGCGGCGGTCATGATGCCTTTGCTGCTTCTTGCGGATCTGATTGGCCTTCGGATGTTCAGGCGTGATTACGATAAAAAATTGCTGCGCTTTATCTTGCCCTTTGGGCTTTTGGGCGTGGTGATTGGTACGCTGCTCTTTAAACTGATGTCTGCACATTTGGTGGCGGGTTGTGTGGGCGTGTTTACGCTACTATTTTTAGCGCAACAATTATTCTTCCCGCCCAAGGCCAGTAGCAATCCGCCGCCACGTTGGCTGGGCGCCATTTTGGTTACGCTTTCTGGCTTCACCAGTTTTATTGCCCATGCAGGCGCGCCGCCCATGAATGCCTATGCCTTGCCGCTTAAGCTAAAACCCATGGTGTTTGCTGCAACGCTGGCGTATTTTTACTTCTTCATTAATCTGTCCAAATGGATCCCTTATGCGTATTTGGGCTTGCTGGATTTGCGTAATTTTTGGACAGCATGTTTGCTCATGCCTTTTGCAGGATTTGGTGTCTGGGCAGGGCGAAAGATGGCCGAACGCATGAGCCCCAAGATGTTTTATCGCTTGATTTATGTGGGAATGTTTTTAAGCGGTAGCAAGCTTTTGTGGGATGCTTTTTAAGTTGACAATCCAAGAGACATGATGGATCTCGCCTACCTCCAGCAAAATTACGATGCATTAGCAACCGTCTTTGTGCAAAACCCTTTGCCTTTTGCGGTGGGATTTTTTTCGGTGTATGTGCTGGTGACAGCGGCGTCCTTGCCCTTTGCGACCTTGCTCACTTTGCTGGCAGGCGCATTGTTTGGTTTTTGGCCTGGCGTGCTCTTGGTGTCGTTTGCATCAAGCCTTGGCGCGACGGTGGCCATGCTGGTTGCCCGCTACATTTTGTCTGGCATTGTCTTGCGCAGATTTGGTTCGCGTATGGATGCGATTAATCAGGGCATAGAACGCGACGGCGCATTCTATTTATTTGCGTTACGGCTCACGCCTGTTGTGCCGTTTTTTATGGTCAATTTGCTCATGGGCTTGACGAAGATTCGAGCCTTTACTTTTTATGGGGTGAGTCAGCTTGGGATGTTGGCTTTGACCATGGTGTACGTGAACGCGGGCACGCAGTTGTCGAACTTGCGTTCGCTCTCGGGTATCGCCAGCCCTGTGTTACTTGGCTCGCTCGCTCTGCTGGGGTTCATGCCACTGCTACTCAAAAAAGCGATGCCATTTTTGCAGCGCAATCAAGCCGCGTGTCGCGCGCTCAAGCCTTGGAATGCGATGCGCCCTAAATTTTTTGACCGCAATTTGATTGTGATTGGCGGTGGTGCAGGCGGTCTTGTCTCTGCGTACATTGCCGCAGCAGTCAAAGCGAAGGTGACGCTGGTTGAAGCGCACAAAATGGGCGGCGACTGTTTGAACTACGGCTGCGTGCCTAGCAAGGCGCTTATCAAAAGTGCCAAGGTCGCGCATCAAATGCGGTATGCGTCTAAGTACGGGCTGCAAAATGCGAACACCGCATTTAGCTTCAAAGCCGTGATGGCACGTGTGCATGCCGTGATTGCTGCGATTGAACCGCACGACAGCGTGGAGCGTTATACAAACCTTGGAGTCGAAGTCTTGCAAGGCTACGCAAAAATGGTGAATCCGTGGACTGTGGAAATTGCTTTGAATAGTGGTCAAACTCAAACACTAACGGCAAGGTCTATTGTGATTGCGACGGGTGCTTCGCCTTTTGTTCCACCATTGGCTGGCATTGAGACTTCGGGCTATCTGACTAGCGATACGCTATGGGATGCGTTCGCTAAGTTAGACGAAATTCCCAAGCGAATCGTGGTGCTTGGTGGCGGCCCGATTGGCTGCGAGCTTGCGCAAGCCTTGCAGCGCTTGGGGGCAGAGGTTACGCAAATTGAAATGGCAGATCGTCTTTTGATTCGTGAAGATGCGGAAGTCTCTAGCTTTGCAAAAGCGGCGCTAGAGGCGGATGGTGTGCGTGTTCTCACCTCGCACAAGGCGCTTCGCTGCGAGGGAAAAACAATCATTGTTCAGCATAACGAGCAAGAGTTTTCGATTGCCTACGACTCACTCATTTGTGCTGTCGGTCGCTCGGCAAGGCTTGCTGGTTATGGCTTAGAGGCACTTGGCATTCCTACAAGCAAGACGATAGAAACCAACGAATACTTGCAAACCATCTACCCCAACATCTATGCGGCGGGCGATGTGGCGGGGCCATATCAATTCACGCACGCAGCCGCGCATCAGGCTTGGTATGCGGCAGTGAATGCGCTCTTTGGCGATATCTTTTTGGGATTCAAAAAATTCAAGGCTGACTACTCGGTCATTCCTGCCGCCACGTTTATTGACCCCGAGATTGCACGTGTGGGCTTGAACGAGTTTGATGCCAAAGCACAAGGCGTGGCTTATGAAGTCACCCAATACGGCATCGATGATCTCGACCGCGCCATTGCGGACAGCGCTGCCGAGGGCTTTGTGAAAGTCCTCACGGTGCCAGGCAAAGACAAAATTTTGGGCGTCACGATTGTGGGTAGCTATGCCGCAGAACTACTTGCCGAATACGTGCTCGCGATGAAGCACGGTCTCGGACTCAACAAAATTTTGGGAACGATACACACCTATCCCACCTTTTCAGAAGCCAATAAATATGCGGCGGGCGAGTGGAAACGGGCGCATCAACCCACCAAGTTACTCGCCTTTGTTAAACGTTTTCACGATTGGCGACGCGGGTAACTTTGTTTTTTACCCCAGCGCTTTGCGAATCCAGTAACTGAGCGTATCGACCAACACAACCAAAGCCAGCATCGCCAAGAGTACCGAACTCGTCTCTGCCATTTGAAACAGACTCATGTGGAACGACAGCATGGCACCCAGCCCGCCTGCGCCCACCACACCCAGCACGGCGGCAGCGCGGATATTGTTTTCCCAGCGGTAGAGCGTGTAGCTGATGAGTTGCGGAATGATTTGCGGCAAGGTCGCGTAGCAAAAAATCTTGAACTCGCTCACACCTCTAGTTCGCAAAGCCATAGCGGGTGAGACCTCCGCGTTTTCTATCGCTTCAGCAAACAAGCGCCCCAGTACGCCGCTGGTATGCAGCGCGAGCGCCAGCGTGCCCGCCATGGGGCCCAAACCTGCCGCAATTAAAAGCAGAGTTGCCCATATCAATTCGGGGATGCTTCGTAGCGCGTTGAGCATCGCACGGGTGAAGTGACGGATCATTCCATTGCCACTAGCGGGGAGTGCCAATAGCAGCCCGAGAATGACAGCAATCAGAGTGCCCAGCGCAGACATGGCCAGCGTTTCAAGCGTTGCCCACCAGAGCTTGTTTAAAAAAGAGTTTTCAAAATTTGGCGCTAACAATTCAGCCACAAAGCGCCCCATTTTTTGCATAGCATCTATCGACAAGAATTTGTGCCACTGCAAATCCAGCGACCAAAAACTAGCGATGGTGAGGAGCGCAATCAGGACGACATACCAGCACTCCTTGCAACGGGCATCCCACAGCGGCGGCGGTAGCTTATTCAAGATAACCCCTCTCGGAAGCGGCTACTGGCGCGATCTGCGAGCCACACCAAGAGCATAAAAACGATCAGCATGGTGCTGACTTCGGAACCGTTGAACATCTTCATCGAGGCATCCATTTGCTGTCCAAGGCCACCTGCACCGACAAAGCCCAGCACGGCGGACGAACGAATCGCGCACTCCCAGCGATAGACCGTGTAGCTGGTCAACTCCGCCGCGCTTTGCGGGAGTAAGCCATAAAAAAACGCTTGCAAGCGCCCCGTGCCATTGCGTAGCAAGCTGTGCGTCGCAGCGGGATCACTCGACTCCAAAATCTCGCCATAGACTTTTCCCAGCATGCCTGTGTAGGTCAGTGCAATCGCCAGCACGCCAGCCGTGGGTCCCAGCCCGACGACGCGGACAAAGATGAGCGCCCAGATCAGCTCGGGCACGCTCCTAAGCACAATCAGTAGCCAGCGTGCTAGAGTGCGAATGGCGCCTCGGCCAATCCCCATAGAGCCTGCAAGCCCACTGATAGAGAGCACACGAGCGGTAATCAACGAGAGCGGAATCGCAAAAATCAGCGCGAGCGCAATGCCCGCCGTTGCCATAGCGACCGTGCGCCAAGTCTCTTTAGCCACCATCAGCAAAAACGCAGGCTCTAACTTAGGAGGGAAAAAGTCGCTCAAAAATTTAAGTGTGGGTTTTAAACTCTCGGGGCTAAAAAGTGTCCAGATTTTGAACTCCGACAGCACCAACATCGGCCAGAGCAACACTGCGGCAGTCGCGATCCAAAAGACGCGACCCAAAAATGCTGGGTCACGTTTTAATTTAGTTGAGCTCATCAAGATGTTGGGCATACAAATCTTTGAGTCGCTCGGGCGTGACTTCGCTTGTCGGCAAATCAAACGCCAACTCGCCATTTTTAAGGCCGATGATGCGCGGAAAATGCGCGAGTGCCATTTGCACATGATGCAGCGTGGCGACCAAGG